>CAYLTW010000030.1:18544-28059 GCA_964386735.1 uncultured Woeseiaceae bacterium | reverse complement strand
GATTATTCTGCGACTGGTCGGTCTGACTTTTGACAGCGGCGAGTCGCAAATTAGGCGCGAAAACTTTGCACTTCTCGAGAAAGTCGAAAAGGCCATTGACGTATTCCCGCGCAGCGAACTGACGATCGAGGGACACACCGATGCGCATGGTGGCGATGATATGAATCAGAAACTGTCACAAGCGCGCGCCGAGTCGGTTCAGCAATACATGATCAATGCGATGCGCATTCCGACCTACCGCCTGATCGCGACGGGTTACGGAGAAACCCGTCCGGTGGCCAGCAACGAGACGCGCTCAGGTCGTGAGCGGAATCGCCGCATCGACATCGTCATTAAACCGAACCTGGACGTCTCGTAGGAGCCCGCCATGCGGGCGATCCGCAGCCCGCGACCGCCTGTCCGCTCTACAATACAGCCCACTTCGCGGTACTCGCCTGCGGGCTGCTCACTACGCTCGCTTTATGCCTCGCAGGCGAGCACACGCAAGCCGGCCTGCCCTCCAGTTCGGTAGACACGGCCGCGATGGCAGGATAGGCCGAGCAGACGGCGCACATCATCGGAAGTAAAGCGCAGCGCAGCGAGCCATGACGATGAGGGGTGCCGTCTGCTCGGCCTTTTGCGCCGGAAGGTGTCGGGCTTTTACGAGTGTTGTTTCCACCAATCCGCTACGATGCGCCCGGTTACCTCATTGACGAAGTAGCCGTATTCGGAATGTACGTTGAGCTGTCCATCGAGTCGGAAATAATTGAAAAGATCAGCGTCGTCGATGGACTCGACAAGCCCCAGATCGAGCATTTCACGAAAGTCATTCTTTAGTACACGGTCGATTGCCGTGAGCTCACCCACCGCGGCAAGATTGGTCCAGCGGCGAATATTGTCGGGATAGCGCGCTTTGCCACTCTCGTTGTGGCCGAATATTCGCTTCTGCAAATAATTCTGACCCAGTGGGCTACCCATCGTCAGCAGGCGATCGACGAGTACAGGATTTCCGGCTTTGTGTGTCATTTCCCACAGACTGTCATAGGCGATGACCGACCCCATGCTGTGTGCTACCAGTAATATCGGTCGCCCTGATTTGCTGGCAGCGCGCAGCGGTACCTCGAGCAGGTTGCGCGTATGGTCCGCGATGCCATTTTGATTGCGGACGTAGCGCCGCAAGTCCCGAATATGTACCTCCATCTTCTCCGTCGCAAGATGAGGGACCAGGAACGGCATGTGGTCGCCCAGCCGGTATAGCCATACCGTTGCCTTTCGTTTCCACGACGAGGCCTCACGGATGTCTTCCTCACTGGCGCATTGCTGCTCAATTACCGCGTCAATCGCGGCAGCGTCGAGCGAGATGTCCCGTGACTGACGATAAAAATCGAAGGTCCATGAAACAATGTCAAAGCTGCGGGCCGTCGCATCGATCGCCCTGGCGACGTCCGGCTCGACCTTGCGAACACCCTCGATCAGGCAGCGGTATAGCGCAGCTTTGTGCGCAGCCGCCTCCGGCTTGGGCAGCAAACCTGGTATGTATAGAATGAGTGGCGTTTTGACGGGCTGCATGTCTCACTATTGTGGTCCTTAAGCGCCAACAAGTTCAACCGGGGACAGACCATGAAGTACCTGCACACGATGCTGCGCGTCACCGATATCGACGCATCACTCGACTTTTATTGCGACAAGCTCGGACTCGTGGAGTTGCGGCGCCATGACAGCGAGCAGGGACGCTTCAGCCTGATCTTCCTGGCGGCGCCCGGCGATGAAAATGCGCAAATCGAGTTGACCTGGAACTGGGACCCCGAAGACTATGGCGAGGGTCGCAATTTCGGCCACCTCGCCTACGAGGTCGACGACATCTATACGCTGTGCCAGACGCTCATGGACGAAGGCGTCACGATTAACCGGCCCCCGCGCGATGGCCGCATGGCCTTCGTCAGATCACCCGACGAGGTCTCAATCGAGCTGCTGCAAAAAGGCGACGCTTTGCCGCCACGGGAACCCTGGGCATCAATGCCCAGTGTCGGGCACTGGTAGTTTCCAGTGCCGGGCACTGGTAGTTTCAGGTCTCCGGCATCAACGGCGGCAGCGGATCCGGCGAATTCGCAGCTACCCGATTGTCCACGACCGCAAATGAGCGCAGCGCCTTTGCCAGCGCCTCGCCATCCCAGTCGCCGCCATTTGGACCGTAACTGATACCGGACAATTGCCTCAGTTCATCGTTCAGCGGCCCGGAAACGCCTTCGGCCAATCGGCCAATGCTTCGCGGCGGCGCGTCGGGCCATTGCAGTCGCCCCCACTCAAGCATGGATTGCCGAACCAGCTCCGCATTACCGGCCAGAGCCGCTTTGCGAGCGGCTTTCAGGTATCGGGCCTGCTGTTTGTGCAGCGGCACCGGCGGCGGTGCGCGCTCCTCGCGCCTGGGCCGGGTAGACCACCACCACGCAAAAAGTGTGACCAGCCACACAGCAGCCAGCACCTCCGCGATCCGCCGCCATAATTTACTTTGAACGATTACCGGCGCCGTCGCCCCGATATCGGCCACGTTGCCGGACGCGTCCTGAACCGGTTCGGGCACGGGCAGATCGTTCGACGGCAGGATATTGATTGATACAGCCGGCAAGCTCGCGACGCGCCACTCGCCCGCGTCGATGTCCCACCAGGGCAGGTCGAGGCCGGGCAATGTAACGTCACCTTCGGCAACACCGATTATCGCGTACTGATCCGTACGAATGCCGCGAATGCCGTTAGCCTCCACGCGCCGGTTGAGCGTCGGTTTGTCCGGGTAGACGCTGATACCATCCGCCACGGGCGGCTCGGTTACGGGAATCTGCGTTTCAAGTTGCCCCAGCGCACTAACGGTAATGTTGCGTGAAACGGGCTCCCCCGCGCGTAGACGATCCGGGTCGCGCGACCAGCTATCCGCGAGCAACAGTTCCTTGGCCGGCAGCCACGCGGCATTTGGGTAATCCGCCGGTGGCGGCGGAATTGGTTTGACCGTGATCGATTTCGCTTCAGACTCGAAGACCTTGCGACCCGTAATGCGGCCATCGCGCAACACGCGTGCTTCGAAACGTGCCGGGGAAATCGACACCTCACCACTTTCCTGCGGGAAAATTGCGAATGACCGTTCGACGACGTTGTAGGCGCGGCCGTTTAGAATCGCCTCGTAGCTGCGCTCATCGCTGGCGATTTCCACGAGGACTTCGGCACCGCCGTACACCGGTTCACGCAGTGCAGGTTGTCGCGTTGCGACAGCGCGATAAACCTTGATCGTGTACAGAACCTGCGCCTGCACATAGGTTTCGTCGAAGTCAATTTCCGCCGTTATGAATACATCCGCTGTGCCCGGCGCTTCGGGGCTCGGCGCGCGAACCTCGATCGTTACCGGCTGGCTTCGCTCATTGCCAACTTTGATCGGCGGAATTGTGAGCGTGCCCGCGCGCCTGGCCATCAAGGTGATCGCCCACGTCATGCTGCGGGTAATCGCACCATTTTCGATGCGCGTATTGCTGAGCTGGCTTGTTTGACCCAGGAAAAAATCGGCCTCGAGCGGGGCAAGGTCCGGAACGAGATCGGTATTCGAATCGATGACTATTTCGAGTGTGAACGATTCATTTTGTTCGACGCGCTCACGATCAACGCTCGCGGTGATGGCAGAATTCGCGTTGGCCGCGCCAAAAAGCGCCGCCAGCAGCATGGCCGCCATGCCGGGCAAACGCATTGTGTGGACTCTTACCATGGATGTACCTCATCGTCAGGCCACAGGTTGTTACCGTCCTGATCTTTGCCCATACGTTGATATTGGTAGCGGAACTTGCGACGCAGAAGGCCGCCCGGGTCATTCGGTATTCGACGCAGCCATTGCTCCATGGCCTGTTGTTGTTCCTGTTCCCGCCGAAACGCTTCAAGCTGTTCTTCCGTTAACTGCTGTGCGCCCTGTCGTTCGTCCAGAGCAGCCTCCGCGGCGGCACGCTGCAACTCTTTCTGCAGAGCCTCGAGATCCTCCTGCTGGCCTTCGTCTTCGGGGCGCTGTGTTGGATCACCTTCATCGGACTCTGATTGCGCGGACCCGTCTGAATTTTGCTGCTCGGATTGATTATCGCCGTCCGACTCTTCACCGTCGCCGCCTGATTCCTGATCGCTGTCCTGCGACTCGCCTTCTTGTTGCTGCGATTCCTGCTCTGCGAGCAGCTCTTTCAACAAGTCGCGATTGTATTCCGCGTCGACGTCATTCGGGTCCATCTCGAGAACCTGCTCATACGCATCGACTGCGGTTTCCAGTTCGCCCTGCATTGCCAGTGCATTGCCAAGGTTGTAGAGATTGCGAGCGTCCCCTCGCTCGGCAAATTGCGCAGCACTGTCGGCGAAGTCACCGCCACGATAGCGAGACACGGCCTGCCATTCCCCATCCTCAAACAGTTCGGCGGCGCCGGTCGCATCGCCCTCTTCGAGCCGACGCTGCGCCTGTTGGTTCCTGGTCTGCCACAGATTGTCCCAAAGCGATGCCTGTGCGGGCTCGGCAAAAGGCAATACGACGACCAGAAGAACGACCGCCCATCCGCGGCGGAACGACAGGGCGGCAAGTGGCAACAGCAACAGCAATAGCCAGGGCCCCTCTTCGCGCCATTGATCCGTCGCCTGAGATTCGTCTGTCGCCGAAGTACTCCCGATCTCGCCCGACAACAGCAAGTCGAGGTCGCGATTGTCCGAACTCAGGGTCGCGTAACGACCGCCGCCGGCAACGGCCAGCGCTCGCAGTGAAGATTCCTCAAGTTTCGGCATGGCGATCTGGCCGGATCGATCAGTAACGAAGCCGCCGGTCACGCGCGGAATCGGCGCACCCAGTGTCGTGCCAACGCCCAGCACAGACAGCGTGTAGCCGGCAGATTTCAGATCACGCGCAACTCGCTCGGCGGCCGGTGACGAGCCGCCGTCCGTAACCAGCAGAACCTCGCCGAAACTGACGCCAGCCTGTTTCAGCAGCGCCCGACCCTTGTTAATGGCCGCGATCGGGTAGCTGCCGCGGCTTGGCATGATGTCCGTGCCAAGGCTGTTGACGAGCGCCGCGACTGTGTCGGTGTCGGTCGTCAATGGCGTCACGGTAAACGCGTTGGCGGAATAGACCACCAACGCTGTCTGACCGCTGGCACGCCGCTCGAGTATGTCGAGAATCTTGAGGCGTGCCCGCAGCAATCGGCTTGGCGACACGTCCTGCGCATCCATCGAACGAGAAAGATCGAGCGCGACAACAAGGGCCTGCTCAGATCGAAACACTGGCTGTTTTATGCGCTCAAACGCAGGCCCCGCGAGTGCCAGCACGCCGAGTACGCCCGCGACGGCAAGCAACACCCAGCGCTGGTCAACGCCGTTGCGCTGCGAGCCGGACAGCACATGCGGCGCGAGTTGCGGATCGACGACCCGCTCCCAATTGCCGGGGCCAAGGCGCCGCCGTGCAAACAGAAAAGCCGTCAGCAGCACTACCGGTAGTGCGATCAGCCACTCGGGACGCAGGAAATGCATATCAGCCAGCATCGGTTTGTATCCTGGCCGCTCGCCGTACGACGAAATTGTGTAACAGACTGATGGCACTCAGCAGCGCGACCAGCACGAACGCACCGGCGAGCGGCAGGTGAAACAATGACTTCACCGGCCGGAAACCGGCTTCCGGTTCTTCGACGGGTTCGAGTTCATCGACCAGTCGATAGATGTCCTGCAAACCCGCGGTATCCACGGCACGGAAGTAGCGACCGCCGGTCAGCTCGGCAATCTGAGTTAATGTTCCTTCGTCCAGGTCCGCCGACGGGTTAATGCGCCGCCGGCCGCCGATGAGCGAATTGACCTCGATCTGCTCCGCACCAATGCCGATCGTATAGATGCGCAAGCCGACCTGACGGGCGAGCTCTGCGGCTTTGAGTGGCTCGACCTCGCCAGCTGTATTCGCACCGTCGGTCAACAACACGAGAACCTGCTCGCCGGCGTCTTCCTTCTGATCATGAATGAGCTTGACGGCCAGCGTGATCGCGTCGCCAATCGCCGTCTTTTCGCCGGCAAGGCCGATAAACGCCTCCAACAGCAGAATCTTCACGGTCTCGCGGTCCAGCGTCAGCGGTACCTGCAAATAGGCACGCTCACCGAACAGGATGAGTCCGATGCGATCACCCTCACGGCGTCCGATGAAGTCGGTTGCGACGGCTTTCGTCGCCGTAAGGCGGTCGACGCGAGTCGAGGCCAGTACAAAATCCTTCTGGTCCATGCTGCCGGACAGGTCCACCGCCAACATCAGGTTTCGACCGGAAACGGGCACATCGAGTTCGTCGCCAATGTGTTCGGGACGTGCTGCGGCAACAACCAGCAATATCCAGGCGACTGTCGCGATCCAGAATCGCCAGTTCAAGAGCAGCTCGGCCGACGAGCGGTCCTGCAACATCGAAAAGCCCGAGAAGCTCGGGACGCGCAGGCCTGCTTGCTGCAAATCGTTGGCCTCACTCAGCAATCGTCTCAGCAGCACCGGCAACGGCAATGCCAGGAGTACCCATGGCCAGGCAAGCGAGTACATCAGGCTGCGCCTCTGACCGGTGTGCTGAGCCGCAGTCGCACGGCATCCACAAGCGCCGCAACGTCGGATTTGTCAAAGCGTGACCCGGGGTCCCGGTACGGCCACTCGATCAATGGCCTGCCGTCGCCTTCGGCGAAGTGCGAGCGATCGAGATCGCGATCAAGCCACGCAAGCCACTCCTCGCCCGTCAGCCCGGCCACCTCGTCTCGCGGCGCATAGGCGAGCATCGTACGTCGCACAAGCTCCGACAGTTGCTTACCGAACAGGGCCCCATTGCCGTGCCTGACATACTCTTTCGTGTACAGCTCGAGTTGTTTTAGTGCGTGCCGGCGGGCCGTGCCTGTCGCATGGGCACGGACCCATTTCCTCAGCAATAACACCAGTCCTGCGCCCATCAGGGCAATCAGGACCCACCAGCCGGGTGCCAGCGGCCACCAGCCGATTACCTCGGGCAGGTGCAGGTCCCTGATAGGAATGTCTGTCGGGTCCATTTCAGCAGCCCACTAGTGTGTACGTCGACCCAGCGAAGTCTGCAGCACAGACACCGGGTCGTCCTGGGTCGACATCGGCATTACGTGGATGCCATATCGCAGGCAAAACGCCTCGAATTCGTCCCGACGCGCGGCGAAGGCTTGCTCGTAGTCTTTGCGCGCAGTGTTGGCGTGGGTGTCGATGGCAAGCTCTTCCTCGGCAGCGACAAGCCGATAGCGACCCGGCGGCGGCAGACTGCACTCGAATGGATCGTTGAGATAAACGGCAAGCACCTCGTTATGGCGAGCCACGCCTGAGAGGTAGGACTGACCCGCCCGGGAAAGGCCCAGGAAATCGCTGAGAACGACAACGAGGCTGCCGGGTCGCGCGACACGCCTTAGCGCTGCCAGGGCTTTCGTCAACTGTGCTTCGCCATCATCATTCGGCTTACGCACATGTGTCTTCCAGTCGGGATGATCGGCGAGCTCGTGCATGAACCGTAGCGCAGCCCTGCGGCCCAGCCTGGGCTTCAGCTCCCGATGCACGGTGTCGCCGAAGACGAGCCCGCCCAGCCGGTCGCCGCGATGATGGGCGGCCCAGGAAAGCAACGCGGCAGCGCGACTGGCATTGACGGATTTGTAGCATCCGCGCGTCGCAAAATGCATGTTGGCTCGCAGATCAACAACGATCAGCACGGGTCGCTCGCGCTCCTCTCGAAACAACTTTGTGTACGCCGTGGTGCTGCGAGCCGTGACTCGCCAGTCGATCGACCTGGGGTCATCGCCAGGTTGATACGGGCGCGATTCGTCAAATTCCATGCCCCGCCCGCGAAAATGCGACACGTATGCGCCCGTTTGTAGCGAACTCACGCGCAACACATCAAGGGCGATCGCGCGCGCAGGTCCGTTCAAGCGGATCAGGCCCGCCTGACTCACGCTGACCGGTGATGCGTCGTCCGACAAGTGGCCGAGGACCATCAGGGCACCCCTACCCCGTCAAGAATGCGTTCGATGATGGAATTAGCGTCAACGCCATCGGCCTCGGCTTCGAAACTTAAGACCAGTCGATGACGCATTACATCGGGCGCGATGGCCTGGATGTCCTCGGGTCCGACGTAGTCGCGTCCCGCCAGCCACGCGTGTGCACGTGCCGCGCGGTCGATACCCATGCTCGCGCGCGGGCTCGCGCCGTACATTATCTGACCCTCAAGAGACTTGTCGACGGAACCGGCGTTTCGCGTCGCAACAACGACGTTGACGATATATTCCTCAAGCTCGTCGGCAAGATGCAGACGCAAAATGTCCTGCCGGGCCTGCATTATGGAGGCGACGGACAACAACTCCGCCGGTCGGAACGCGTCGCGCTCGCCGGCTTTCGCCTCGTCGCGATTCAGGACCATTATGCGGCGCTCGTCTTCAGGTGTCGGGTAGCCGACCTCAATATGCAGCAAGAAACGATCGAGCTGGGCTTCGGGCAACGGATAAGTGCCCTCCTGCTCGATCGGATTCTGCGTAGCCATCACCATAAACAAATCATCAAGTTTGTAGCTGTTCGCTCCAACCGAAATCTGGCGTTCCTCCATGGCCTCCAGCAACGCGGACTGGACCTTGGCTGGCGCACGATTGATCTCGTCAGCAAGGATCAGGTTATGGAACAGCGGGCCTTTGCGAAACTCGAAAGTTCCTTCCTGTGGCCGGTAGATATCTGTGCCGGTCAGATCCGCCGGCAGCAGGTCCGGCGTAAACTGCAAGCGATGGAAATCGCCTTCGATACTCTCGGCAAGAACCTTGATCGCGCGAGTCTTTGCGAGCCCGGGCGCGCCTTCGACGAGCAAATGACCATCGCACAGCAGTGCGATCAGCATACGATTGATCAGGTGAGACTGACCGATAATCAAGCTGCTGGCGTGTACCTCCAGCTTTTGTACTTGTTCTACGACGCTCATTCATAACTCCGGTCGATTGGTGGGCATCAAAATTGGGCGTGCCATTTTAGAGAGGATGCGTGGGCAGGCCAACCGGTCGCCGCATTTTTTTATTCATATCCGCCCTGGTTCAGTGATAATGGCCACCCCAATCCGACCATCGTGGGCCCGATAAATTGCATTATCCTGACGAAAAAGCGCAGCTGGCAGCCTTAATTCTGGCAACCGCCGTCTTCGCAGGGTGCGACAATTCGGCTGACCCGGGGGCCGGCATCGCGCCTCCCGCACCAGCCCCGGAAAACCATGCGACCTCTTTTTTGCCTGCTGGCACGCTGGCGGATACGGGCTGTGGCGCCAAATGAGCACCGCCCGGCTCTGGCTTTTTGTGCTGGCCGGCTTCGGCATCAACGCGGCCGCGAACGAAGCGCTCGACGAAGCCTTCGAACGTGACGTACTGATCATCGAAGCCACGAGGCATGCCTGTTACCGCTTCGACATCTGGCTTGCCATTGATCGGTCGCAGCAACTTCGCGGACTAATGCGAGTTCGCAACATGCCGGCAACGTCGGGAATGCTGTT
>CAYLTW010000030.1:0-18444 GCA_964386735.1 uncultured Woeseiaceae bacterium | reverse complement strand
GGCCGTGATGGACTCGGCGAGGTAGTCCACATTGTCCGGCGTGACGCCAGCAACGTTGATGCGGCTTGAGCCGACCATGTACACCCCGAAGTCTTTCTTCAGCACAGTTACTTTCTCTTCGGAGATTCCCAGGAAACAGAACATGCCCGTCGCCCGAATTAAATGGGAGAAATCGCGGCCTGGCGCTTTTTTTCTCAGTGCGTCGTTCAGGAGCACTCGCATTTCGCGCAGTCGATCGCGCATTTCTGCAAGCTCCGCATGCCACTTCGTTGTCAGCGCGGCATCATGAAGTACAGCACTTACAACGGCCGCACCATGGTCCGGCGGCATTGAATAAATAGTACGAGCGATATAACTCAACTGGCTGCGGATTCTTGTACTCGTTTCGCCATCGGCGGCCAGCACTGTGAGCGTGCCAACCCGGTCGCGGTAAAGCCCGAAATTTTTAGAACAGGAACTGACAACGATCATTTCCCTGACATGTTCGGCCAGGTGCCGGATCGCAAACGCGTCTTCGTCAAGGCTGCGCGAAAACCCCTGATACGCCATGTCGACGAATGCCAGCAATTCGCGTTCGACGACGACATCCGTAATCGCGCGCCAGTCATCGTCGGACGGGTCCAGGCCCGACGGATTGTGGCAACAACCATGGAACAACACCGTCTCGCCTTTGGGAATTGAACGCAACGCCTCAAGCATTGCGTCGATTCGGATTACATGCTTACCAGTGTCGTAGTACGGGTAGGGCTTCAACTCGAGGCCGGCACCGCCCAATAACGGTACGTGATTGTTCCAGGTTGGCTCGCTGACCCATACGGGACTGACAGTCGCTGCCTTCTTTAGCAAACTGGCGGCAACACGCAAGGCGCCTGAGCCGCCCGGCGTCTGCACTGTCGTTAAACGATCATCGCTGGCAACGTCACCGAAAATCAGGTCTTGCATTGCCGCGTTGAACGACGACTCACCGGCCGTGCCCAGGTATCCCTTACTGGCTTGCGTGTCTACCAGCCGTCGTTCTGCCTGCTTGACGACCTCAAGCACAGGCGTTTCGCCTCCGGCTGTACGATAGACGCCGACACCGAGGTCAATTTTTTCCGGGCGTGAATCGTTTTTGTACTCGGCAATCAGGCCGAGAATGGCGTCCGCCGGACGCAGCTCCAGGGACTCGAACAACTCAGGGCTTCGGTGCCCAGACGTCACACCAGCCGGCCGCATTGACCAACTTGCCCGGGAATATCTGGCACGGGCGCCATGCGTCGCCATCCTTGCCCTGTATCAGTGCGCAGTTAGCACAATTCTGGTCCGCTGCCGGGTTTTTACGCGTCGCTGGATCCACCGTGCTAGCGTCATGCGTGTATTTCAACGACTGCGCCATCGGATCGTCTTCCGAAAGATGCGGCGGATCCTGGGCCATGGCCTTGCGGCTATCCTGCATGAAGTAACCAGCCGCGGCTGCGGCAGATAGTTGAATAAACTTGCGACGTGCTATTTTGCTCAACGGAATCTCCTCAATTTCTACTATGACGATGTAATTCTGGCGCCAGTGTAAACCATAAATGCGCTGTTGCGGCGCATTGTATCGCGGCAACCTGAACGTCAGCATAAGGGAAACCACTACTCCCGATTGAACTTGGACCCTACCCGCAGTCAAAGAATTGAGTGCTGAGAACGACTATCATTAGCAGTATGAAGCGCGCAGCGGTGATGCTTACCGCGGTCATAACTCTGATTGGTACGACCGCAGCCAGCGCGGTGACGCACGAGTACGTCGTCACCGTCGATTCAGATATGCGCCGCATGCAGGTTGAAGCAAGATTCGGCGCGCCGGTCGTTAAAGTTACAGCACGCTCGGACGACGCGGGCGATTTTTTGTCCGAGGTCAGTAATTGCGAAAACGCGGAACGCATTCGCGTTCGCAGGCAGCGCATTCTGTTACCCAGGGGCGGGCTGTCCTGCCTGCGCTATTCGGTAAACCTCGAGAAAGCAGCTGCGGCCGAACGACGAAACGCCTCGCTGTCCGAGGCGAATATCATCGTTTCGCCTGCCGCGTGGTTTTGGCGGCCGGCGCTGCATGACGATGACAAGATTACCGTGCGCTTCAACATGCCCGACACCGTCGATGTGTCAATGCCCTGGAGAGCGGTACCCGGCGAAACCGATACCTATCAACTCCGGGACTCGCCTGAAAGCTCGTCGTCGTTTGCCGCGTTCGGAGAATTCGAATTCATCCAGACCGACATACCGGGTGCGTCGCTTCGAATTACGTTGATGAAACCGGAGGGCCGAATATCGGGAAACGATCAACGGTCGGCCGACATTGTCGAATGGATACGCGATACGGCAGGCAACGTCAGCCTGGCGTATGGGCGCTTTCCTAATCCGGTGTTGAATGTCATCGTCCTTCCCGCCGGCGGCGCACGCTCGTGGAGCAAGTCACCGGTGCCTTTCGGACAAGTGGTACGGGATGGCGGGGAATCCGTCGAGTTGTTCGTGAATCAATCCCGGCCGATTGACGAATTTTACGACGACTGGACCGCAACCCATGAATTCAGTCATTTGATGCTGCCATACATAGGATCCCGGCACCGCTGGATGTCGGAGGGCTTCGCGTCGTATTACCAGAACATACTCATGGCCCGCGCCAATCGCTACACTGAAAAACGCGCCTGGCAAAAACTCTGGGACGGGTTCGAGCGCGGCCGGAAATCACGACCCGAGATGTCACCCAATGCGGCCGCGCGGGCCGGTATTCGCATGGCGACAATGAAGATCTACTGGAGCGGCGCCGCAATCGCTTTCCTGGCAGATGTCGAACTTCGGCAGCGTTCCAACGGCGAAGAATCGCTCGATACCGTTCTCGGGAGACTGCAGCAATGCTGTTTGCCCTCGGATCGCGCGTGGTCCGGCCCGGAGCTGTTTAGAAAGCTCGACACTTTGATCAACGAGCCGCTGTTCATGCCGCTTTACAGGCGCCATGCGAATACGCGGGGCTTCCCCGACGTCGAGCCGTGGTTCGACCGTCTCGGCATCGACGTCAGGAACGGCCAGGTTCGCTTGCAGAGCAGCGGAGAATTGACCGAAATTCGCTCGTCCATCATGCGGCAACCCTGAGTACCACCTGGATTCTGCGGTAAGCGGCGAGTGCTGATATATACTGGCGGGCCAGCCGGCAGACGGTTTCATCACTGCAGCACACTCCAATGAACGCAGGCAGTTTCGCCATTGATATCAACAAGATCCGTAATGGGCAGCGCAGCCCGCAGGTGGATAGTGTAGCTGTTGAAGAACCGCTGGAGATTCGGCTCGGCTATTCGACGGCAGGCGCACGCGCGTCGAAAAGCATCTCGATCACGATGCGCACGCCGGGAAACGACGATGAGCTTGCCGCCGGCTTCCTGTTTACTGAGTCGATCATTCACTCGGCCAATGACATCGCATCGATCGAACCCTGCGGACCCGCGGCGCCGGATAGCGGCAATCACAACGTTATTCGGGTCGAACTGCAATCGAACGTCGACGTCGATCTGGGTCGCTTACAACGACATTTCTATACAACCTCGAGTTGCGGCGTGTGCGGCAAAGCGTCACTCGATGCGCTTCGCGTCACCGGACTCGAACCTGTGTCCGATGAACAGACGGTTTTCGGCGAGACCGTCCTGGTTGGTATGCCCGCTCGTCTTCGAGCAACACAGAGTACTTTCGATGAAACCGGCGGGCTGCATGCAGCCGTTGCATTCGATACGGACGGAAATCTCCTGACGACGATGGAGGATGTCGGCCGGCACAATGCCGTCGACAAAGTCATTGGCCGGCTGTTGCTGGACGGACGTTTGCCGGCCGCCCATCTGGGCATGATGGTGTCGGGGCGAGCAAGTTTCGAATTGATGCAAAAAACGCTGGTCGCCGGCATGCCGCTGCTCGCGGCCGTCAGCGCACCGTCGAGCCTCGCCGTGCAACTCGCACGCGATTTCAACATGACGCTGATCGGATTCCTCCGCGGCGAGACTTTCAATATTTACGCCGGGGACGAACGGATATGCCCATGACTGGCAATGGCTACGATGCCGAGGCTGCGAGCGAAATTATCGCAAGTTTCGAGGCGAAACCGGAGATGCTCGTTCAGATCCTGCATCGCGTTGTCGAGCGTTTCGGCTACGTGTCGGAGCCTGCGATTCGGCAGCTCGCTACCGAACTCAATTTGTCGCGGGCCGACGTCCACGGTGTGGTTAGTTACTACCATGACTTTCGCACGACACCGGCCGGCAAACACATCGTCAGGATTTGCCAGGCGGAGGCCTGCCAGGCGATGGGCAGTCGGGCACTCACCAGGCACGCGGAAATGTCGCTGGGTGTGAACATGCATCAGACGGAAAATGATGTAACGCTCGAGCCCGTCTATTGCCTCGGCAACTGCGCTTGTTCGCCGGCCGTCATGATCGACGGACACACCTACGGTCGCGTCGACGAGAATCGCTTCGATGAACTCGTTGGCAGCATGCGAGGAGACGATGATGACTCGAACTAGGGTCTTTGTCCCGCGTGAAACGACGGCTGTTTCAGTCGGCGCTGATAATGTCGCCATCGCGATCGCACGCAAGTCGAAAGAGATGAGCGGCGACATCGAGCTGATCAGGAACGGCTCCTGGGGTGCGTCCTGGCTCGAACCGCTGGTGGAGGTCGAGGTCGATGGTCAGCGCATCGCCTATGGCAATGTAACACCGGCCGACGTCGAGAACCTGTTTGACAGCCACTTCCTCGTGGGCGGGGAACACGAGCGCCGCCTTGGCCCAATCCAGGAAATCCCCTACCTGATCACGCAGGATCGCTGGACATTTTTCCGTGTCGGCCTGATCGAATCGCTGTCCATAGACAGCTACACGGCGCACCAGGGTTTCCAGGGGCTGCAAAAAGCTTTTGAGATCGGCGGTGAGGCGGTATTGGATGCCGTCACCGAGTCCGGCTTGCGTGGTCGCGGTGGCGCCGGCTTCCCAACCGGTATCAAGTGGCGCACGGTCGCGGACACCGGGGCCGGGCAGAAATACATTACCTGCAATGCGGACGAAGGCGACAGCGGCACGTTTTCAGACCGCATGCTGATGGAAGGCGACCCGATGTGCCTGATTGAGGGCATGATCATCGCGGGCTACGCCGTCGGCGCCAGCAAGGGCTACATCTACCTGCGCTCGGAATATCCGCTGACCCACAGGATCTTGTTAAAAGCCATCGACCTTGCACGCGGCGCGGGCTGGCTGGGCGAGAACATTCAGGGCAGCGGTTTCGATTTTGACATCGACGTGCACCTCGGCGCAGGCTCCTACGTCTGCGGCGAGGAAACCGCCATGCTCGAAAGCCTCGAAGGCAAAAAGGGCATCGTTCGCTACAAACCACCGTTGCCCGCCATCGAAGGACTATTCGGTTTACCGACTGTCGTCAACAATGTCATCACACTCGCCTCGATCCCGAACATCATCAATCTCGGCGCCGAGCGCTATGCCGGCTACGGCGTAAAGCGCTCAAAGGGCACGCTCGCTTTTCAACTCGCCGGCAACATTAAGCGCGGCGGCCTCGTGGAAAAAGCATTCGGTATCAGCTTGCGTGAATTGATCGACGACTATGGCGGCGGCACGGCATCGGGTCGCCCGGTCAAGGCCGTGCAGGTTGGGGGGCCGCTGGGCGCCTACATTCCTGCCGAGCAGCTCGATACCCCTCTCGACTACGAAGCCTTTGTTGAGATCGGCGCAATGATCGGCCACGGCGGTATCGTCGTGTTTGACGATCTTGCAAACATGGCGCAGCAGGCTCGATTCGCCATGGAGTTCTGCGCCATAGAGTCCTGCGGCAAGTGCACGCCATGCCGCATTGGCTCTACGCGTGGCGTAGAGGTCATCGACCGCATGATCGACGGCGACAAGCGCGAGGAAAACTATGACCTTTTGGTCGAACTATGCGACACGATGGAAGACGCCTCCTTATGTGCAATGGGCGGCATGACGCCCTATCCGGTCCGGAGTGTATTAAGATACTTTGCAGAGGACTTCGCGTCTGAGACGCGGGGAGCGGACGAATGAACAGAGTTCACGAAGTCGATCTGGGAACTCCGGTTTCGAGAAACCGCGATACCGTGAAGATCGAGATTGATGGCCTTCCCACCACGGTCAGGGCGGGGACGAGTATCCTGCGCGCCGCGCGAGAATCCGGCGTCGATATTCCGAAACTGTGTGCGACCGACAGCGTGAAACCGTTTGGCTCATGCCGACTATGCCTGGTCGAGATTGAAGGGCGTAACGGTTACCCGGCTTCGTGCACAACGCCGGTCGAAGACGGCATGAAGATTCGGACGCAAACGGGTCAGCTTGCGAAGTTGCGTCGCAATGTCATGGAACTGTACATCTCCGATCACCCGCTTGATTGTCTGACCTGTTCCGCGAACGGCGATTGCGAGTTGCAGGACATGGCGGGCGCCGTGGGCCTGCGCGATGTGCGCTACGGATTTGACGGCGAGAACCATCTCGATGCGCCCGTGGACACCTCCAACCCCTATTTTCAGTTCGATGCCAGCAAATGCATCGTCTGTTCGCGCTGCGTCCGTGCCTGCGATGAGGTGCAAGGCACTTTCGCTCTGACCATTGAGGGCCGCGGTTTCGAATCAAAAGTCTCGGCCGGCATCTCCGGCGAAAATTTTCTCGACTCGGAGTGTGTGTCCTGCGGTGCGTGCGTGCAGGCCTGCCCGACGGCGACGCTGATGGAGAAGAGCATCGTCGAACATGGCCAGCCGGACCACAGCGTCCTCACAACCTGCGCGTATTGCGGCGTCGGTTGCTCGTTCAAGGTCGACATGAAAGGCGACCAGGTCGTACGCATGACACCTCACAAGGACGGCCAGGCAAATCATGGCCACAGTTGTGTCAAGGGCCGTTTTGCGTGGGGCTATGCGTCGCACCGCGATCGCATACTGACTCCGCTGATTCGCGACAATACCGATGACCCCTGGAAACCGGCGAGCTGGGACGACGCCATTGCTTTCGCGGCCAGGCGCTTTAAGGAAATTCAGGAAAAGTATGGCCGCAAGTCGATCGGCGGCATAACCTCGTCGCGCTGCACGAATGAAGAAGTCTACGCGGTGCAGAAACTTGTCCGCGCCGCGTTCGGCAATAACAACGTCGACACCTGCGCTCGCGTCTGCCACTCGCCGACCGGTTACGGACTCAAGCAGACGCTTGGCACGTCGGCCGGTACACAGCCATTCGACAGTGTTATGGATGCAGACGTCATAGTGGTTATCGGCGCAAACCCGACGGAAGCTCACCCGGTATTCGCATCGCAGATGAAACGCCGTCTGCGCGAAGGTGCAAAGCTGATCGTTGTTGACCCGCGAAAGATCGGACTTGTGCGTTCAGCTCACATCCAGGCCGAGCATCACCTGCCATTGTTACCGGGTACGAATGTGCCTGTCATCAACGCACTCGCACATGTCATCGTCAGCGAAGGTCTGGCCGATGAACCATACGTAGCCGAACGTTGTGACAAGGACTCCTTCGAGGCGTGGAAGACGATGATTCTCAGGGATGAAAATTCGCCGGAAGCCGTTGCGGAAATATCGGGTGTCGATGCCGAAACCATTCGCGGAGCAGCGCGTTTATACGGTTCGGCCAAAAACGGTGCTATCTATTACGGATTGGGTGTTACCGAACACAGCCAGGGCTCGACGATGGTCATGGGCATGGCGAACCTGGCGATGGCGACCGGTAATCTCGGTCGCTCCGGCGTCGGCGTCAATCCGCTGCGTGGCCAGAACAATGTGCAGGGCTCCTGCGATATGGGCTCATTTCCACACGAACTGCCCGGTTACCGGCCCGTGCAGGACGATGACGTTCGCGGTTCTTTTGAGAAGCACTGGGGTGTCGCGATTGACCCGGAGCCCGGCTTCCGTATTCCCAACATGTTTGACGCTGCCTGCGCAGGCGAATTCAAGGGCATGTATATTCAGGGTGAGGACCTCGCGCAGTCCGATCCAAATACGCATCATGTGGAAGCCGCGCTCAGCAATATGGAATGCATCGTCGTGCAGGATCTGTTCCTCAACGAAACAGCCAAGTTTGCTCATGTGTTCCTGCCCGGAACGTCCTTCCTCGAAAAAGACGGCACGTTTATTAATGCGGAACGGCGCATCAACCGGGTGCGCCCGGTCATGAAGCCCCGGCAGGGCAAGGACGAATGGCTGGTCACGCAAGAACTCGCGCAAGCACTTGGCTACCCGATGAATTATAAAAGTGCTGCCGAGATCATGGACGAGATTGCCGAACTGACACCGACGTTCAGCAATGTCAGTTTTAAATTCCTCGACGAAGTAGGCAGCGTACAGTGGCCCTGCAATGACAGTGCGCCAATGGGAACACCGATCATGCACGTCGATCAGTTCGTGCGCGGCAAAGGTCTGTTCGTCGAGACTGACTACACGCCGACCGAGGAAAAAACCAACCGCAAATTTCCACTATTGCTCACAACGGGTCGCATCCTGTCACAGTACAACGTGGGCGCCCAGACACGGCGCACGGCCAACACCACCTGGCACGGCGAAGACCTGCTTGAGATTCACCCGAGCGATGCAGAAACACGCGGTATTCAGGACGATGTGCTGGTGTCACTAACGAGCCGCAAAGGAGATATCACGCTGCGTGCAACGATCACGACGCGTGTGCAACCCGGTGTTGTTTACACCACGTTCCACAATCCGGAAACAGGCGCAAACGTTGTGACTACCGAGTACAGCGACTGGGCGACCAATTGTCCCGAGTACAAGGTAACGGCTGTGCAGGTAGCACCGGCCTCTCACCGATCCAAATGGCAGGACGGGTTTGAGGCCCGCGCAAAAAGGCAAGGTCACATAATCGAGGCTTGATGCAATTAGCAGCGGCTGGCGCTTACTTGGACGCTGCCTTTGACTCTGTCTTATCGAGCTTTGAAAATTTCGAGCCTTCAAGCGTCAAATTGTACATCAAACCCATCGCGCCAAAGATAAATCCGACGACGGGATCCTTGACGTTGTTGGTGTCGATCGCTTTGCCGGCACCGATGTCGATCAGGGCAACAGAACCATCAACGCCCACCTTCCAACCACTTGAATTACGGAACTTGTCGAGCGATTCCTTGGTCATGAACACGATAATCATCGACTTTGCTTGCCCGCCGAGCTGAAACCCGATCGAGCCGCTTGTGGTGCGGTAGTAATCGACTGTCGTACCACCGACACGCAGCGCCCCTTCGCCGGTTTCAGCACCGATGCCGATTCCAAATTTGTACACTTTCGGAAATATGAGATACCCGGCCGACTGTTTGAGAAACACCTCGGACCCATTGATCTCTTCCTGAAATACGACAAGTGCCTTATTGGCCTCTTCGTCGATCTTCCAGCCGGCCGCCGCGAAGGCCGAGGCTGAAAACATCATCGTTGCCAAAAATCCAATTACTCGTAATGTCATAGTATTCATAGTAGGTACCAGTCGCCCGCATGGCAGGCTCCAACATTTTCAGTCGCCCGCATGGCAGGCTCCAACAATTTCATTTGCCCGCGTAGTGGGCCCAAGCAATGGCTAATGATAGCCCAATCACCACGCGAAGTTTATTGCTGTCGACCTGAATTGGTCCTGAATATCGATATATTCGGCTGTCGCTATTCGGCGACAAGAAACGCGTTCAGCATCGCTTGCAAAGTATTGCGAAGCGCGTTCGCCTTCCCTTTGTCAAATTCGCGAGTGTCCTCATTCATGTACGCCCGTTGTGCGATTTCAAGCTGGATGGCGTGCACCTTGTTCTGCGGATCGCCGTGGCGTCGCGTAATGTAGCCACCTTTGAATCGGCCATTCATGACGAAGTCGTAGCCACTCGAGATTGCAACAGCAAATACGCTGTCAGAGATTTGCGCAGAGCAGCTCCCGGAATCGTTCGTTCCGATATTCAATATCGGTAACTCGCCGTCAAAGAGCCTCGGTACCTGGCTTGGTATGGAGTGCGCGTCCCAAAGCAATGCGTAGCCGAATTGATTGCGCAGTGCGAATAACGTTGTCTCGATGAATTGATGATAGGGCACCCAGAAGGTTCGAACACGTTCCTCCTGTTCTTCTGCGCCAACAACGCCGTCGTCGATGTACAAATCGTCACCTGCGAACGACTTGTCCGGGCAGATACCGGTGGCAACCTGACCTTCATAAAGAGCCGCATCATCGGGTGGTCGATTCAAATCGACAACGTAGCGCGAATAGTTCGCCACAAGTACCGATGCACCGAGTTCATGCACGAACTCGTATAGCCTTGCGACGTGCCAGTCGGTGTCCGGGATGTTCCGGCCCGCGGGCGTCATACGTTTCTCTATGAATTCCGGCAGGAAGCGACCATCGTGTGGCACGCTTACAAGCAGCGGTGTCGAACCCTCGTGGAAAGAAAAAAGCTCATTCATGCATTTTGCGCTGGCAACACCGATGCCGCGTGTTCGCAGAATGTGCCGCTCCGGATAAGCTCAGCAACGCGCCCGATGTCGGCCGACAGCCCGCGATCTTCTTTATATGGCGGCGATACCCGGCGCAATGCAGCGATGGCTTTCTCAAGTGGCTCCGAACTCTGTTTCGGATGATGAAACTCGATACCCTGGGCGGCCGAAAGAAGTTCGATCGCAACAATGTTGTCAACGTTGTCGAGCATACTGTGCAATCTTCGCGCGGCAAACGTCGCCATACTGACGTGATCTTCCTGGTTTAGAGAAGTCGGCAGGCTGTCAACACTGGCCGGATGCGCCAATGATTTATTTTCCGACGCCAACGCCGCGGCCGTCACTTGCACCATCATGAATCCGCTTTTTAGTCCGCCGTCTTCAACTAGCACGGGCGGCAATCCGCTCATTTGCGGATCGATCAGCAGCGCGACTCTACGTTCCGACATCGCGCCAATCTCGGCTATCGCGAGCGCGAGGTAGTCCGCTGCGAACGCAACCGGCTCAGCGTGAAAATTACCACCTGACAGAATGGTGTTTGTATCCGCAAAAACCAGCGGGTTATCGGTGACCGCGTTGGCCTCCGTCTCGAGTACGGCGCAAACATGTCGCAACACGTCGAGACAGGCGCCGATTACCTGCGGCTGACATCGAATCGAATACGGATCCTGTACGCGGTCGCACTCCAGGTGCGACGCACGAATTTCACTACCGCGCATGAGTTCTCGCAACACCGTGGCAACCGCGATCTGCCCACCATGCCCGCGCACGCTCTGAATCCGACTGTCGAATGGTGTGTCGCTGCCCTTTATCGCATCGGCCGACATGGCTCCGGCCACCAGCGCAGCGGCCAGCACGTTCTCGGTTCGAAAAACTGCTTTCAACGCCAACGCCGTTGAAACTTGCGTTCCGTTCAACAGCGCGAGCCCTTCTTTCGGCGCGAGGACAAGTGGCTCGATATTGGCCTCGGCCAGCGCGGTCTGCGCGGGTACGATCGTACCGTTGACGCGCGCTTCCCCGACACCAATCAACACGCCGGCCATGTGTGCGAGCGGCGCGAGGTCCCCTGACGCACCAACCGATCCTTGCGATGGAATTCGTGGGCAGATGTTGTTGTTAACAAGGGCCAAAAGCGTCTCGACCAACTCAAGTCGCACGCCTGAAAAGCCTTCGGCCAGCGCGATGACCTTCATGAGCATGATTAGCCTTACAACATCGTCGTCGAGATCCTCGCCAACACCGGTTGAATGCGATCTCACCAGGTTTTCCTGCAACTGTCCTAACTCGTCATCGCTGATGCGAACTTTGGCCAGAATACCGAAGCCCGTGTTGATGCCGTAGACCTGCTCGCCGCCGGCAACGACTTCATCGACTATCTCGTTAGACTCGGCGATTCGGCGCTTTGCGTCTGCGCCAAGGGTTGCTGTCACGGGCTCGAGCCAGGCTTGACGCAACTCGGCCAACGAGACCAGTTGATTGTTGATCGTGAGATTCACGAACCCGCACCGGTGTCGATCATCGGCAAGTTCAGCGCATTCTCCCGGGCACACGCGATCGCCTCGTCGTAACCGGCGTCGGCATGCCGCATAACGCCCGTACCCGGGTCGTTCCATAGAACGCGCTTAATGCGCTTTGCCGCCGCATCACTTCCGTCGCAAACAATGACGAGCCCGGCATGCTGCGCATAGCCCATGCCAACACCACCGCCGTGATGAATCGATACCCAGGTCGCGCCGCTGGCGGTATTCAGCAATGCGTTGAGCAACGGCCAATCGGAAACGGCGTCAGAGCCATCCTTCATAGACTCGGTTTCACGATTCGGGCTCGCAACAGAGCCACTGTCGAGATGATCGCGTCCGATAACCACGGGCGCCTTGAGCTCACCGCTTTTGACCATTTCGTTGAACGCAAGCCCAAGACGATCGCGCTGGCCGAGGCCAACCCAGCAGATGCGTGCGGGCAGGCCCTGGAACTTTATATGCTCGCGCGCGCGATCGAGCCAATTGTGCAGATGCTTATCGTCGGGAATGAGTTCTTTCACCTTCGCGTCGGTCTTGTAAATATCTTCCGGATCGCCGGAAAGCGCCGCCCAGCGAAATGGCCCGATGCCCCGGCAAAAGAGCGGTCGGACATAGGCTGGTACAAAGCCCGGGAAATCGAACGCGTTTTCGACGCCCTGGTCGAACGCTACCTGGCGAATGTTGTTGCCGTAATCAAACGTCGTTACGCCCGCTTGTTGCAGGTCGAGCATGGCTCTGACGTGCACGGCCATCGACTTAACGGCCGCGCTTGCAACGCCGTCCGGGTCGCTTTCACGTTGCTCGTACCATTTTTCCACGGTCCAACCAATCGGCAGGTAGCCGTTCGCCGGGTCATGTGCCGACGTTTGATCCGTCAGCGCGTCAGGACGGATTCCGCGCCTGACAATTTCCGGCAGAATCTCGGCAACATTGCCCAGCAAACCGACTGACAGGGGTTTTCGATCCTCAATCGATTTTTCAATCAACGCCATCGCATCGTCAAGATTTTCAGCGCGCGCGTCGAGATAGCCGGTTTCGATGCGCTTGTCGATGCGATCACTTTGACACTCAATCGCCAGCATGGATGCGCCGGCCATCGTTGCCGCAAGCGGTTGCGCGCCGCCCATACCACCCAGCCCCGCCGTCAGAATCCACCGCCCCGCCAGATCATTGTCATAGTGCTGCCTGCCCATTTCGACAAAGGACTCATACGTGCCCTGCACGATTCCCTGGCTACCGATATAAATCCAGGACCCCGCTGTCATCTGACCAAACATCATCAGTCCTTTGCGATCGAGTTCCCGGAAATGCTCCCAATTGCTCCACGCGGGCACCAGGTTCGAGTTGGCGATCAGTACACGCGGTGCATCGGCAAAGGTTCGAAATACGCCGACAGGCTTCCCGGATTGCACAAGCAGGGTTTCATCATCTTCGAGACGCCTCAGCGTATCGACGATCGTGTCAAAGGCTTCCCAGTTGCGGGCCGCCTTGCCAATGCCGCCATAGACGACGAGGTCCTCCGGCCGTTCGGCAACTTCCGGGTCAAGGTTGTTCATTAGCATTCTTAGTGGCGCTTCGGTTAACCAGCTCTTCGCAGTAATTTTAGTGCCGGTTGGCGCCTTGATGACGCGGTCTTTGTTCATTGCTTTAGTGTCTCCAGCTGGACGACATCGGATGATGTCGACTTGTGCATCCCCGGGGGCGTGTACTGCCCCATTAGTTCATATCGATTGCTTGGATGGTGTAGTCGCGCAAACGTGACCGGTCGGCCTTTCGACCAGGTACGGCGAATGACTACAAGCGATGGCACGCCGTCGCCCATTTGCAAGCGTTTGCGAACAGCGGCATTCGGCATTTCCGCCCGAACAACCTGCTCGGCTTCCTGTAACGGTGATACCGACGTGAGGTAAGCACTCGGCGTCGTCTCATGAAAATCCTGATCCAGGCAGTCTGGCGCGAAGTCCGCGACAACGTGCCTGTCTTCAATTTGAATCGGCGCACCGTTTTCGAAATGCACCAACAACAGATGAAAAATATCGACGCCCTGATCGACATGCAATGCCTTCGCCACTTCGCCGCGCGCGTGCTGCCGTGACTGACGCAACACCTCGCAGGTATGAGTCTTGCCGCGGCCGGCGATTTCGTCGGCGATGTTCTGTATCTCGAGCACATGTGACTGCGAACGAAAATCCGATACGAAAGTACCGCGTCCTGCAATGCGTTTTACGAATCCCTCGTCGGTCAATTCGCGCAGCGCTCTGTTAGCCGTCATACGGGATACGCCCTGTGCGTCGACAAGTTCGTTCTCGGAGGGCACGCGATCGCCCGGCCGCAACTCGCCCGTGGAGATCCGCTGAACAATCAGATCCTTGAGTTGCTGGTAACGAGGTTTGGCCTGAATATTCATGCGCCGTATCCGGCGGACGGCAGGTTGCGCACGACGCTGGCGTAGGCCTCCCGGGCGCTCTCTTGCACCCGATGATCGCCCATGTCCACTACCCAATCACCGGACACCATGACCGACTCGATGGGTAAGCGGTAACCCGAGAACACCAGCGCATCCAGGCGCGACATGTCGCAGTGACCGACAAGCATCGGGTCCTCACCGTACAGCGTTACCAGGTCCGCGACCGCGCCCTCCGCAATTCCGGCCATGTCCAGACCACAGGCTTGCGCGCCGCCGTCCACGGCCCGCTCGAACAGCTCCGCGCCAACATGAGCATTGCGGCTGGATGCGATATTGCGCGATTGCGATGCCAGACGTTGTCCGTACTCGAGCCATCGCAACTCTTCGAACGGATTGATGGAAACATGGCTGTCTGATCCGATCGCGATGCGACCATCGTTTTGCAGGTACGTCGCCAGTGGAAACAGGCCATCGCCCAGATTGGCCTCGGTACTCGGACAGAGACTGACCACCGCAGCGCTCGCAGCGAGCTGCTCAATTTCCTCCGCGTCCATGTGCGTCGCGTGAACCAGGCACCAGTTTGAATCGACGTCGTAATTTTCGAGAAGCCATCGCACGGGGCGGCGCTCGTAGTGAGCAAGGCATTGATCGACCTCGCGCTGTTGTTCGGCGATGTGCAGGTGCATGGGACAATCCGCCGATTTCGCCCTGGCCGCGATTGCCGAGAGCGACTCGGCGGACACGGCGCGAATACTGTGCGCTCCAATGCCAACGATCAATCGATTGCCGGACTGTCGACTGACACGTTCGTGGTGAGCAAGGAACTGATCGAGTCCGAGCGCGAATAAACGCTGTGATCCTCGCGGTTCGGGCTGGTCGAAACCGGCGCGTTCATAAAGAACCGGCACGTAGGTCAGCCGAATGCCGCTGTCCTCGGCCGCCGTTCGGATCGCCTCGAACATGACATCGTTGTCCTGCTCGCTGCCCGGTTCTCGATGCAGGTAGTGAAACTCCGCCACCGTAGTGTAACCGCTGCTCACCATCTCGACGTACGCCTGCCTCGCGATCGCAGTCAGGCGATCGGCGCTCATGGCGCCGGCAAGCTCGTACATGCTCTCGCGCCAGGTCCAGAAGTTGTCCTGCCCTTCCGGCGAGCGCACCTCGGTCCGACCGGCGAGCGCCCGCTGAAATGCGTGACTGTGAGAGTTGCAGAGTCCGGGAATCAGACAGTCGGTTGTAGTATCGTCGTCGCCAGCGCTGCTACCCTGCTCAATTGACTGAATTCGTCCGTCATCAACGAACAGCCGAACGCCGTCGGCCCAGCCGGTCGGGAGCAGCGCTTTTCGAGCAAAAATCGTGGTCATTGGCGTTCCGTTAAGTTGTATATACAGGTTAGACTACGTCAGATGGCAATGCAATTACCGGAGTGATGCTGGATGGCCGACTGGGACCTTTGTCTGACAGACGCGCGGATCGCCACGATGAGCGGCGGCTCGGCTGCCTATGGCATCATCGAGGATGGCACGCTGGCCGTTGTCGATGGCAAGATCGCGTGGCTTGGCCCGAGCTCGGCACGACCCGATGCTGATGCAGCGGAAACACGCTCGCTCGGCAATCGCTGGGTCACGCCCGCGCTGATTGACTGTCACACGCACCTCATTTTCGGCGGCGACCGTGCCGGTGAATACGAACGCCGCCTGGCCGGCGTCAGCTACGAAGAAATTGCGGCACAAGGCGGGGGCATACTGGAGACGGTGCGTGCTACGCGCGAGGCCGATATCGCAAGCCTTTACGACTCTGCACTGCGCCGCATTCGGCAACTCGCCGCAAGCGGCGTCGCCACGATTGAGATCAAGTCCGGATATGGCCTGAGCACTAACAGTGAACTGAAAATGCTGTCGGTCGCGCACAATCTCGGTGAGACATCCGGGGTGTCCATTCAAACGACGTTGCTGGCCGCGCACACGGTACCACCCGAGTACGTGGGCAAAGCAGACGATTACATCGACTTGATTTGCGAAGAGCTGTTGCCCGAAGTCACCGAACGCGGTCTCGCCGACGCCGTGGACGCCTATGGCGAGCGGATTGCGTTCGACGCGCCGCAGATCGCGAAGTTGTTTCGCGCCGCGACAGACGCAAAATTGCCGGTCAAGCTGCACGCCGACCAGCTAAGCGACGGTGGCGGCGCCGAGCTCGCGGCACATTTCAATGCATTATCAGCGGATCATCTTGAATATACGTCGGAAGCCGGCGTCCGTGCGATGGCGGATGCCGGCACGACCGCCGTGTTGTTGCCGGGCGCGTTTCTGACATTGAATGAGACACAAAAACCGCCCGTTGAGGCACTGCGTGCTCACAACGTACCCGTCGCGCTGGCAACCGATTGCAATCCGGGTACCTCGCCTCTGTGTTCGATCCCGTACGCCATGGCACTCGGCAGTCGCTTGTTCGGAATGACGCCCGAGGAATGCCTCGCCGGTGTAACTCGCGAGGCCGCACGCGCACTTGGACTCGAAGGCGATCGCGGCACACTCGAGACGGGCAAGCGCGCTGACATAGCCATCTGGGACGTCAATCATCCACGCGACCTTGCCTACTGGATGGGAAACGATCCGCTGCATGCTCTGCTGGTCGACGGAATCGAATTCAGGCAGCGATGAAACCCGGCTTTGTCGTTACGTTGGGCCTGCTGACAGGCGTCGCCGCGCTGACTGTCGATCTCAGCTTGCCGGCAATACCTGCCATGGTGGAGGCGCTGGCTACGAACTTGTCAAAAGGCCAGCAAATCGTGGGTATTTTCATGGCTGGCATGGCGCTCGGACAAATACCGGCGGGCTTGCTGTCGGATCGTACCGGTCGTCTGCCCGTGCTTTATGTCGGCATGAGCATTTTCGCCGTCGCCGCAATAGTCGCCGCGGCGGCCGCCGATATAGGGCTCATACTTGCCGCACGATTTGTGCAGGGCTTCGGCGCTGCCGCGGCGATTGTCTTGTCTCGTGCTGTCGTTCGAGATGTTTCATCCGGGCAGGAAGCGGCAAGGCTCATGTCGTTAATGACAATGATCTTTACGGCAGTACCGGTTATCGCGCCCAGTATCGGAGCATTGCTGATCATGCACTGGAACTGGCGCGCTCCGTTTGTCCTGATCGCTTTCGCGGGCATCCTGATGCTGGTCGCGATCCGAACGAATCTTACGGAAACGCATACACCGAATAAAGATGGACACCCGTTTCGGCAGCTCAGCAACAGTTTCCATGAGTATTTCGCGCATCGGCAAAGCGTATTCGCACTGCTATTGCTGATCCTGCCGCCGGCCGGATTCATGTCGATCATCGCCGTGTCGGCGGCAATGATCATGGAAATTTATGGCTACACCGTGCAACAGTATGGCCTAATCTTCGCCGGCGCCGGCCTGGCCATTCTGCTCGGATCCGGGCTTAACCGCTTTCTGGTCACACGATTTCAAATCATGCCGTTGATTACTCTCGGCGTGGCCTTGATTGCGCTGTCTGGATTTCAACTGCTGCTCATCGCCTGGCTGGACGATGCCCCGCTGTGGTGGGTCTGGTCCTGCGTATGCCTTTTCATGTTCACGATTGCCATTCTCATGGCGAACAGCACCGTACTGGCACTCGACCCACTGCCACGCATCGCCGGTGTCGCTTCATCCATTATCGGCACCTTGCAGAATATCGCCGGCGCGGGTGGCGCCTTGCTCGCAGCTGCAATTTACAATGGCACGATTCGAAATTCGGTATTGATCATGGGTTGCGCCGGCGCGGGCGTCGCGTTCGTGTTCTTTCTTCGGCCAATCATCTGTCCCGATCCAATGGTGCATCATCCCGATGAACTGGCGCGGGACTAAAAGATTGGGGTCAGAGTAAAAACGGAATCGAAGGGACAGTTATCTCAATTCCCCTGTGACCCCATTTTTACTCTGACCCCAATCTTTCTATTTTTACTCTGACCCCAATCTTACGGAAGCTCTTTCAGGACTGTATCCAGATCGCGGCGGGACTGGGTTGGCGTGACTT
>CAYLTW010000029.1:0-28599 GCA_964386735.1 uncultured Woeseiaceae bacterium | reverse complement strand
GAACCTACGACCGGTCGGTTAAAAGCCGAATGCTCTACCTCTGAGCTAACGCCCCGGGTCCCGCGGAATTGCCGGCGGCATGATACCGAATAGACACCAAATGACAAGCGATAAACCGGCGCCATCGGCCACTCAAACGCCCTCGGTCTCCATGCGCTTCAGGCGTTGCCCGGCCAATCGAGCCGCTGTCGTGTCCGCAAAATCTGCCTGAACGCGCGCGAGCGACTTTTTCGCAGCCTCCCAGCGCTTGAGTTCGTAATTGCAGTAACCCATTTTTAACAAAGCGTCGGCCACTTTGCGAGACCGCGGGTAGTGGTCGATGACGACCTGAAACGCCGCCAGCGCATCCGCGAAACGCTGCATCACGTAATAGGACTCAGCGAGCCAATATTGCGCGTTGGCCGCCAGGTCACTGTCTGGAAAGCTTAGCAGGAATTGCTGGAACGCCAGCGCCGCCTGTTCGTAGCGCTGTTCCTTGACGAGTTCAAATGCGGCCTGGTAGTTGTCGCGGTCGGAACCACCGGGAACCGGTAAGGCGCCGGGCACCAGGGTACCGCCGTCCGCTACAATCGGGGCGCGACGCGCGCGCAAATACGTCTCAAGATCACGAATCCGATCATCCAGATCCGCGTACAACTGTCGCTGCCGGTCGGCTGTCGAGGACGCCTCGTGATCCAGGGTCTCGGTCATGCCCTGAAATTCGTCGGCGCGCCGCTCCAGCGCGCTGACTTGTTGCGTCAGATTCACGAGGCTCTGGTTTTCCAACACGCGCTCGATGGCCGCAAGCCGCTGCTCGAGCTCGGAGAGTTTGATCAACACCGGGTCCTCGGACGGGGGCGTCGTGACTGCGCAAGCCGTCAGCAACATGACAGGCGCAAGGACAAGCAGAAACTTGTTGATTTTCACTGCAGCAAACGTGCGAGAATTAGTTGTTGCTATAGGTGATTTCTACGCGGCGGTTCTGCGCATAGGCCGATTCATTGCTGCCCTCGGCCGCGGGACGCTCTTCGCCGAAACTGACGGTCGAAATCTGTCCTGCCGAGACGCCTTGCAACAACAAAAGACGACGAACCGCTTGGGAACGACGCTCACCGAGGCCAATGTTGTACTCGCGCGAGCCGCGCTCGTCGGCATGCCCCTCGAGGCGCACATTAACGCGCATGTTGCCGGACAACTGCATCGCGTGGCGCGCGACCGTGTCGGTGTCCATGGCGCGAACCTCAGACGAGTCGAAGTCGAAGTAAATGATGTTGCTTAGCTCGCCGGCAGACGGGTCGTAGACAATCTCTTCGCCCCCGCCTGAATTACTGTCGCCGTAGCTGTCGGTGTCCGCACCGCTGTCATCGGCCGTGGTGGCGTCCATCATTTCCGGGTCCGGAACCGTGGGGCTTGAGCAACCCGCCAGGGCGAGCCCTGCAAGCGCTAGAAGAAGAACTTTGTACTGAGACATTTTGAAATCCTTTGCGAGGAAAAACCCAAGAGAAAACTAATTTAAACAATCATTTATAACAATATACGAAAGTAATACTTTAACTTAAAACCGTGGGAACGGCGACCACACCGGCTCCCTGACATCCCCCCGCCCCGACGCCAGCCGTTGCCGTATCAGGCCATCGGCGGACACGGTTTCCAGCACGCCGTCGCCGGATCGCCGGGTTGCGTAAATCAGGATATCGCCATTCGGCGCAAAACTCGGTGACTCATCCTGCTGGCCGGTCGACAATACCAGCAGGTTTCTGCGATCCAGGTCCAGGATGCCGATGCGGTAGTTGCCGCGATCCAGCGTCACTACCGCCAGTTTCCTGCCGTCCGGCGATAACCGGGGACGCGCATTATAACTCCCCTCGAACGTAACACGCTCGGGTGTACCGCCATTTTCGCTCACGCGGTAGATTTGCGGCCCACCGGCCCGATCGGAGGTGAAATAGATATAGCCGTCCGGAGACCAGCTGCCCTCGGTGTCAATCGCACGATGCGTCGTCAGGCGTTTTTTCTGCCGTGAGGACAGGTCCAGCACATAGATATCCAGGTTGCCGTCGATGCCCCCCAGCGTCACAACCAGCTTGCGGCCGTCGGGGGAAAACGCCGGCGCGCTGTTAACCCCCGGGTCACTCGAAACCTTGATGCGGTTGCCAGACCGTAGCTGCTGTACGTAGATTGAGGACTTGCTGCCCTCGAAGGACACGTAGGCCAGCCTGCGGCTGTCGGGCGACCATGCCGGCGACATGATCGGGTCCGTGCTTTCCATGATGACAGCTTCATTCTCGCCGTCGTAATCCGCGACGACGAGACGATACTGCTTGTTTTCGCCACTTTTCTGCGCCGACACGAAGGCAACCTTGGTGGCAAAGACACCTTCGATGCCGGTTAGTTTTTTGTAAATCATGTCGGCCGCCCTGTGAGCGACGCGACGCATCGTGCCGCGGCTCGCGGGCATCTTGTACCCGACAAGCTGTGTTTGCCGTATCGGGTCAAACAGCTGGAACTGAACCGTGTAGGCATTGTCACCGGTTTGCACAACCTTGCCGACGACAACGGCATCGACGCCAAGGATGGTCCAGTCGTCAAAATCCAGCTCGGCGCCGGTGGTCGGTTTTTGCAGCATGTCCTCTTCGGCTTGCGGCGCAAAGCGGCCACTGCGGTAAAGGTCTGAGCTGATGACATCGGCGATGTCCAGCGGCGAGACCCCCGCCTGGCCCTCCCAGCCAAACGGCACGACGGCAACCGGCGTTCGCTTCAGCTCACCGTTGACCACGATCAGGTTCACCTGAGCAACAGCTGCCTGTGACAATGCCAGGACAGACAAAACGACGGCAATTCTCTTCAACACAATGATTCCCATTCGGTACAAGATCTAGTCGTCAATTGTAAACGTAATTTGGAACGTACGAAGGAACAATAACGGGTTCGATGGCTGTGGCAATGGCGACGCATTGAAAACGGCGTTCTCTACCGAGCGTTGCACAATATCGTCACCGTTGCATTCGCTCTTGATCACTTTCGCACTCAATACCTCGCCGCCCGGCACCTGCACGACAGCAACGACGCACTCAAGGTCATCACGAGCCGTTCCCGGCCTCGCCCATTTGCGGCGCACTTTTTGTTGGATCAGGTTCTGATACACCCGCGCCTCGGTTGAGTCCTGTGCTGCCTGCAATTCCTCTTCGTCGGCAATCATCTCGTCACGTATTCGCTGCTCCTCGAGCGCCTCGAGCCGGCGATTTTCCTCCCGCTGACGCTCTACGTCGCGCGCGCGTTCCTCTTCCATCTTGATACGGCGAATCTCCGCCAACTCCTCGGCCTTTCGCTCGCGCTCCGCCTTGTCCCTCGCGGCCTTGCGCTCAGCCTCTTTGCGTTCTCGTTCGAGCCGGGCCAGGCGTTCTTTTTCCAGGCGCGCATCGTCACGCCGCTTGTCTTCCTCAGCCTGCTTGCGCGCTTCCTCCTCCGGATCCGGCTTCACGACCTCGGGTTCTGGCTGCTTGACGACGGGCGGTGGCGGTGCGGCGGTTACGTCCGTGACCAATGTTGCCTTGATCAAAAGCGGTAGCGGCGGCGCCGCGGTCCGCGACAGATCAAAGGCGACGAAAAGGGACCCGAAAGTGATCGCGTGTAATATTACCGCGAGCGTTATCGGAATTATGTTGTAGGAATCCTGGATCACGCTTACTCGGGAATTGGGTAGGTATCCAGGGGATCGGTGACGAAGCCGACGCTGTCGGCGCCAGCCCTCTGCAGCAACACCATGGCACCCACAACATTGCCGTAAGGCACGGCCCTGTCTGCCTTTATCAACACGGGCGATTCGGGTTTATTGCGTATCACGATGCCAACACGTTTGACGACGTCCGCACCGGATATCGGCTTGTCTTCGTCGTCGCCGATATCCAGGTACAGGTTACCCGCGGCATCCACGCTGAGAACGACGGGTCGATGGTCCGGCACGTCCTCAATCGGCTCAGCGCCGGCTTTTGGCAGATCGACCTTGATACCCTGCGTCAGCATCGGTGCCGTCACCATGAAAATGACGAGCAGCACAAGCATGACGTCTATGTAGGGCACAACGTTGATTTCGGCCATGAGCTTTCGCTTTTGCAGCGGCGTGGCCATGTCAGCCTCCTTTCCGGTTGCGGGCGTGGCGTTGCAGGATGCTCGAGAACTCCTCGGTGAATCCGTCGAATCGATACTCCAGGCGCACGACTTTGTCGGCATAGCGGTTGTAGGCAATCACGGCGGGTATCGCCGCGAACAAGCCCATTGCCGTGGCAATCAGCGCCTCGGCGATAGGCGGTGCGACGACTGCCAGCGTCGCCGACTGAACATTCGCAAGCCCCATGAACGCGCCCATGATGCCCCACACCGTGCCGAAGAGCCCTACGTACGGGCTTGTCGAACCAATCGTGGCCAGGGTCGCGAGACTTTGTTCAAGCCGGTCTACTTCGCGCATTTGTGCGACACGCATCGCACGGCGGCATTCTTCTATTAGTTTGTCGGGGCCGACGTCGCCCTGCTGAATCGCCCGGTTGAACTCCCTGAACCCGGCTTCGAAGATGCCGGCCATGCCAAATGAACCACCCTTTTGCCGCGACGCACTCTGATACAGCGTGTTGAGATCGCCGCCCGACCAGAAGCTCGCCTCGAAGTCATCGGATGCTCCCTTGGTCTTTCGTATGAGCCGGCGCTTCGTGAAAATGATGCTCCATGACATTAGCGAGGCAATCATCAACAGGAGCATTACGATCTGCACGGGCACACTTGCATTGATCAAGAGCCCGATGATCGACATTTCATTCATGCTTGGTTTCCTTCGAAAAATGATGCTCGAACGCGCTGAGGTTTCATCGTATCTGCGTCCAGCAAGGCCGCTCTGACGCCACCGCGCAATAGCAAAGTGCCGTCCCGGCTCTCCCGGTAAATGTTCTGTTCGATGTCGAACGAGGCCCGCGTCAGCTTGCCGAGGCTCGCTGTGACGACAAGTTCATCGTTGAACTGCGCCGGCACGACGAATTCCGCCCGTGTACTGACAACCACGAACATTTGCCGGTCTTCGCTTAACATCCGTTCCTGATCCACGCCCAGAGATCGCAACCATTCCGTGCGCGCGCGCTCCATGAATCGAAAATAATTGGCATAGTAAACGACACCTTGTGCATCCGTGTCCTCGTAATAGACACGGACCGGCCACTCGAATATGTCGCTCGTGTCGTTATTGCTCATTCGTCGACTTAGTCCTCATCGAAAAGCGGTAGTTCCTGCGCATCGTTACTAACGGGTGGTTTAAACCCGAAGTGCAGGTAAGCATTCTTCGTCGCCACTCGGCCGCGTGCCGTCCGCATCATGAGTCCCTGCTGGATCAGGTAGGGCTCGATGACATCTTCCAGCGTGCCGCGTTCCTCGCCGATCGCAGCAGCGAGGCTTTCGATTCCGACGGGTCCGCCATCGAATTTATCAATAATCGTCCTTAACAGGCGTCTGTCCATTGCGTCGAAACCGTGAGGGTCGACCTGCAGCATGTCCATCGCACGGATGGCAACCTCGCCGCTTACGACTCCATCTGCCTGCACCTCGGCAAAGTCGCGTACGCGCCGCAACAGCCGATTCGCGATTCGGGGCGTACCGCGGGCGCGCTTCGCGATCTCGTACGCACCCTCGTCCCGGATCGGCAGGTTCAGGATGCCTGCGGAGCGATTGGCAATGCCCTCCAGATCGGGTGTCGAGTAGAATTCCAGTCGCTGCACAATGCCAAAACGATCACGAAGCGGTGATGTCAGCAGTCCGGCACGGGTCGTCGCGCCGACCAGCGTGAATGGCGGCACATCCAGCTTGATCGAGCGAGCCGCCGGTCCCTCACCGATCATGATGTCAAGCTGAAAGTCCTCCATCGCCGGATACAGCACCTCTTCGACGACCGGGCTCAGCCGATGAATTTCGTCGACGAACAACACGTCGTTGGGTTCGAGGTTCGTCAGGATCGCTGCCAGGTCGCCTGGCCGCTCGAGTACCGGGCCGGAGGTCTGCCGCAGATTGACGCCCATTTCATTGGCGACGATGTGCGCGAGCGTTGTCTTGCCCAGCCCGGGCGGTCCAAATATAAGTACATGATCAAGGGCCTCGCCGCGTCTGCGCGCCGCTTCGATGAAGATTTCCATCTGCTGCGAAACGGCCGGCTGACCGTGATAGTCCGCCAGCGTTTTCGGGCGAATCGCACGATCGAAAACCTTGTCATCGGTCCGAAGTTCGCCGCTTATCAGTCGATCATGTTCAACGCCGGCCATCTTTAATGTGCTGCCTGTCGTAATGCGAGTCGTATGATGTCTTCGGCCGACTGCCCGTCAACATCCAGTTTGCCAATAAGTTTATTCACCTCGGCGGGCTTGTAGCCGAGCGAAACCAGCGCATCGACTGCCTCGGACTTCGCACCTTGCTCTACCGTTACACTGATCGCGTTGCCGCTGACGCTTTTATCGATTCGATCGCGCATCTCGATGATCAGACGCTCGGCCGTTTTCTTGCCGATGCCCGGGATCTTCGACAGCGATGCCGTGTCCTCGTACTCAATGCAGCGATTGAAACCAACAACGCTCATCGCCGACAAAACCGCCAGCCCGATCCTGGCACCAACGCCTCGTACTTTCAGCAGGGTTCGAAACAACGCACGCTCATCATCCGTTGCAAATCCGTACAAACTCTGCGCATCTTCGCGCACCAGCAAATGCGTAAATAAGAATAGTTCGTCACCAACAGCGGGTAACTCAAAAAACGTCGACATCGGCGTCTCGACAATATAGCCAACGCCGCTGCACTCGATAATGATCGCCGGCGCCTGCTTGAATGTCAGCTTGCCGCGCAGAGAGCCTATCATTGCAGACCCATGATCATTTTATACTCGCAATGACGGCATGTTCATCAAGGTGGCTGAGGATGCGTCGTTGGTGACCGTGACATAGTGCAGCCGCGAGCGCGTCGGCCGCATCACTGCCCGGTTCGCTGTGCAAGGCAAGGAGTGACACCACCATGTGTTGCACCTGCTCTTTGGTAGCGGATCCGGTGCCCACAACGGCCAGCTTAATCTCGCGTGGCGCGTACTCGAAAACGTCAACGTTACTCGAAAAAGTTGCGCACAGCGCTGCTGAGCGCGCTTGCCCAAGTTTCAATGCGCTACCCGCGTTCTTGTGCATGAAGACACTCTCGATCGCGACGATATCGGGTCGGTATTCGCGCACAATTTCGCCTACAGACATGAAAATCTGCCTGAGGCGGTCGGGAAAGTCGCCATCCAGGCTTTTTACGGTGCCGCTGGCCACGTAGCGAGCCTGGTCACCGACAAAATCCAGTATGCCGAAACCCGTAAACCGGGAGCCGGGGTCGATGCCAAGTATCCTTTGTTTTTCCGTCAAACCCTGTCTCAAAGTTGAGCCAGCACTTCATCCGAAATGTCGGCGTTGCTGTAAATCTCCTGCACGTCGTCAAGGTCCTCGAGCAATTCGAGCATCTTGACCATAGACGTCGCTTCCTTGACGTCCAGTTTCGCGCTGGTTGATGCGCGCATTGTCAGCTGCGCATTGTCGGGTTCATGCCCGGCCGCAATCATGGCGTCCCTGACCGACTGGTAGTCTTCGGGCTCGGTCAGGACCTCGATAGAACCATCGACGTCGACGACAACGTCCTCAGCGCCGGCATCGATGGCCGCCTCCATGATCGCGTCTTCGTTGCTTCCAACCGGATACAACAACTGCCCGACGTTGTTGAACAGGTAGTTGACCGACCCGTCGGCGCCAAGATTGCCGCCGTACTTGGTAAATGCGTGACGAATTTCAGCCACGGTGCGGTTTTTATTGTCGGTCAAACAATCCACCATGACGGCGGTGCCGCCGGGCCCGTATCCCTCATAGCGCAATTCCAGGTAGTCGGCGCCGTCCATTTCGCCAGCGCCGCGTTTAACGGCACGCTCAATGTTGTCTTTGGGCATGCTTTGCCCTTTGGCCTTGTCAATCGCCATGCGAAGGCGTGGATTTGCTTCCGCGTCGCCGCCGCCCATCTTCGCCGCCACCGTGATCTCGCGAATCAGCTTGGTGAAGAGTTTGCCGCGCTTCTTATCCTGGGCACCTTTTCGGTGCTGGATATTCGCCCATTTACTATGTCCTGCCATAATCTCCTGCCGGAACCAGACGACCCGATAAGATATTCGCGGTATTTTCCATTACGGGTAATTTGCCCTGACTCGAAAGCTTAGCCCAAGCCGTGAATCCGGCCGGGCCACGGAGCCGAATACTCGGCGTATGATAACGGTTATTGCCACGACAGGCACAGTACCTAAATGACGCCAAATGTCAGCTTCCAATCCAAAAATCAGTGGCAATGCCGGCGAACAGGCTGACATCCTCTCCAGTGTCGATGGCCTGATCGCCGCGCTGCCGAAATCAGCGGCGTGTAATGCAGCCATGCAGGAAGGCCGCGATATCGACAACATCGTCGAAACGCTGGGTTTGCCAGCCGACGTGCGTGCTGCCGTACGCCTTTACCCACTCGTACGTGATGATCTTCTTGATGATAAGTTCTTAGAAACCAATAATTTATCGGATGTTTCTCGACTTATTCAAGAATTATTGCGGCTCGCAAGCTTCGTACTACCGCAGGAATGGGAGGCCGGCGAGGCGCTCGCTGCGAAGCAGTCAGAGGCGCTCCGCAAGATGTTGCTGGCTGTAGTCTCGGACGTACGACTGGTGCTTGTTCGCATCGCCGAGCAACTGCATCGGCTGAGACGGGCCAAGAAATCATCGCCCGCTGTCCAGCAGGCACTGGCGATCGAGACGCGCGAAATTTATGCCGCCCTCGCAAGCCGTCTTGGTGTCTGGCAACTAAAATGGGAACTCGAGGACATGGCGTTTCGCTACCTCGACCCGGATACCTACCTGTCGATTGCCAAGGCACTCAAGGAGAAGCGCGGCGAGCGGGAGCATTTCATCGAGCAGGTGACGGCGATATTGCACAACGAACTCGGCAAAGCAGGTATCCGTGGTGAAATCAGCGGGCGACCAAAGCACATCTACAGCATCTGGCGCAAAATGCAGCTCAAGGATCGCGGGCTTGAAAGTCTTTACGACATTCGTGCTGTCAGAATTCTTGTCGACGACGTAGTGAACTGCTACGCGGCGCTTGGCGTCGTTCACAATCTTTGGTCTTACCTGCCGGGCGAGTTTGATGACTACATCGCCAATCCCAAGGGCAACAATTACCAGTCGCTGCATACCGCGGTCGTCGGGCCCGGCGGCAAGACGCTGGAGATTCAGATTCGTACCGTCGACATGCACCGGCAGGCTGAACTCGGCGTCGCAGCGCACTGGCGCTACAAGGAAGGGCGTGGAGCGCCAGCAGCCTTTGACCAGAAGATTCAATTCCTCAGGCAATTGCTCGAGCCGGCCGGCGACGGTAGTGAACTTCTCGACGAGATGCGGGATGACTTATTTGAAGATCGCGTATACGCCATCAGCCCCAAGGGCGACGTCGTCGAGTTACCGGCCAGAGCGACACCACTGGATTTCGCCTATTACGTGCACACTCAAGTCGGGCATCGCTGTCGCGGCGCCAAAATAAACGGCCGCATCGTTCCGCTGACCCGTAAAATCGAAAACGGCGACCAGGTCGAAATAATTACGGGCAGCCAGCCACATCCCAGCCGTGACTGGCTTAGCCCGAAACTGGGCTATCTTGCCAGTTCACGCAGCCGCGCCAAAGTGCGCAACTGGTTCCGGCAACAGGATCGTGACCAGCACCTTCGCCAGGGCCGTGAGATCCTGGAACGTGAGTTGGCGCGCCTCGGCGTACACGACGTTTCAACCGACGACATCGCAATACAGACAAAACAAAAAGACGCGGACTCGCTGTATGTGGCGCTCGGCGCGGGCGACATAAGCGCCGCATCTATCGCGACGGCGTTGCAGCAGATGCATGGCACCAATATTCCCCGGCCCCTGCGTACGAGACGCGTGCAAAAACGTAAAGAACAACAACCGGACGGTATTGCCGTGAGCGGCATAGGCGATCTGATGTGTAATTTCGCCCGTTGCTGCCGACCAGTGCCACCTGAAGCGATCATGGGCTACATCACGCAGGGTCGCGGCGTTACGATTCATCGTGAGGACTGCGGAAATTTCCTGGGACTCAACCGGCGACAACCGGAAAGAACAATCGAGGTCAATTGGGGCAGTACGGAGTCCACGACCTACCCCGTCGACCTGACACTACGGGCATTCGACCGATCCGGACTACTGCGGGACATCACGTTGGTATTGTCTGATGAAAACGCGAACATAATCGACGTACGGACACGGATCGACAGCGAGTCGATGCAGTCCGTCATGGATCTGAGCATCGAAATCCCGGACTTGCCGACACTAAGTACGACGATTGCGCGACTGGAGCAATTGCCCAACGTCGCTTCGGTCAAACGCAGGACCTGACTGGCCTGGCTTCGGTGGCCCCGACAAGGTCGTCGACTTTTCGGTTACTATGCGAGCCGCCAAACAATAATCAGAACGGGGAACCGGCATGCAGGAGATTGTCACAGCGATAAATAGTTATGTCTGGAGCCCGGCGCTCATCTACCTGGCCCTGGGAGCTGGCCTGTTTTTCTCGATCCTGACGCGCTTTGTCCAGGTTCGCCTGTTTCGGGAAATGATTCGCCTGCTGTTTTCCAGCAAGGAGTCGGACAAAGGTATCTCGTCGTTCCAGGCATTGGCCGTTTCCCTGTCCGGGCGGGTCGGCACCGGCAACATCGCCGGCGTCGCGGCTGCGATCGGCTTCGGCGGACCCGGCGCGATATTCTGGATGTGGGTCGTTGCGTTCCTGGGTGCATCGACGGCCTACGTCGAATCAACGCTGGGGCAAATCTACAAGGAAGTCGACGAAGGTCAGTACCGTGGCGGTCCTGCCTATTACATCGAGAAAGCCATGGGCCAAAAGTGGTACGCGTGGATATTCGCGATCTCGACAATTGTCGCAACTGGTCTTTTGCTTCCTACCGTGCAATCAAATGCGATTGGCAATGCAGCGGAACTTGCATTCGGCGGCGGCAGCGACATCACGACAGCGCTCGGCACCATTAGCATGACCAAACTCGTGGCAGCATCCACGGTCGTCGCGATTCTCGGCTTCATCATTTTTGGCGGCGTAAAACGCATCGCGCATTTCACGCAAATCGTCGTGCCATTCATGGCACTTGGCTACGTCCTGATGGCACTGGTTATCATCGGCATGAACATCTCCGACTTGCCGGGTATTTTCATGATGATCATCAAAGATGCGTTTACGCCGATAGCCGGTGTTGGCGCGGCGATCGGTTGGGGCGTCAAACGTGGCGTTTATTCGAATGAGGCCGGCCAGGGAACGGGCCCACATGCGGCAGCAGCAGCAGAGGTGCAACACCCGGCACAACAGGGCCTGGTGCAGGCATTCTCGGTTTACGTGGACACTTTGTTTGTCTGCTCAGCGACTGCGTTCATGATTCTCATGACGGGCGCCTACAACGTCATCCCCGAGGGGCAAGATGCAATTATCGCAAATCTCCCGTTAAGTACTGATATCAATAGCCCCGCGTTCACGCAACTCGCTCTGGAAAGTGTTATGGGCGGGTTCGGCAAGACATTTGTTGCCATCGCATTGTTTTTCTTTGCGTTTACGACCCTGCTCGCCTATTACTACATTGCAGAAACGAATGTCGCTTACATACGTCGAACGTATCGGATTCCTTACGAACTAACCGTGCTGAAACTCGCTTTGTTGTCCGCCGTTTTCTATGGCGCAGTGCGCGAAGCGAGCCTCGCCTGGGGCCTTGGTGATATCGGCGTTGGAATCATGGCGTGGCTGAACATCATAGGCATCCTGATCATTTTCGCCATGGCGCGCCCGGCGTTGAAGGCGCTAAAAGACTACGAGGAGCAGCGCAAAGCCGGCGTAACAAATTACACCTTCGATCCGGAAAAACTGGGCATCAAGAACGCCGACTTCTGGATAAAGTGACGTAGGGGCCCGCCGCGCGAGCGATGAGAACTTAGGGCAAAACGGCGGCAACTGGCATGTCTTTCATCGAAATGGCTCGCTACGCTGCGCTTTATTTCCGATGAAAGACATCCCAGCCACCGCCGGTTCCCAGCGACGCACGGCCCGCGATGTGCGACAACGTCGGGATGGCCGCGGATTGAGGGTCTCTTCATCCGAAGTAAAGCGCAGCGCAGCGAGCCATGAGGATGAGGAGGCGCTCCATCCGCGGCCTGTCCAATCGCGATTTGGGGTCCGTCGCTCCTATTTGTTGGGGTAGTTGAGTGCTTTTTTGTCGACCGCGAGGGCCGCTTCGTGCACGGCCTCGGCGAGGCTCGGGTGTGCGTGGATCGTGCGTTGAATGTCCTCGGTGCTTGCCGAAAATTCCATCGCGAGTACTGCTTCGGCAATCAGTTCGCCAGCCATCGGCCCGATGATGTGGACACCGAGAATTTCATCGTCATCCCGGGAAGAGATGATCTTTACCATGCCGCTGGTCTGCTCCATGGCTTTCGCACGACCACTCGCTGCAAACGGGAATGAGCCGGTCTTGTACGCGCGACCACTTTCCTTGACCTCCTGTTCGGTCTTGCCGACCCAGGCGATCTCGGGCGCCGTGTATATGACCGATGGAATAACCTTGTAGTTGACCTCGGCGATCTCACCCGCAATCAGGTCAGCCACCATGACGCCTTCTTCCGAACCCTTGTGCGCAAGCATCGGGCCACGGACACAATCGCCAATGGCGTAGATGCCCTGCACGCGCGTTCGGCACTCGTCATTAACTTCAATGAAGCCACGCTTGTCGAGTTGAATACCTGAGTCCTCCGCAAGCAGGCCGGTTGTGAACGGACGCCGACCCACAGCGACAACCAGCTTGTCGACCTCCAGGGTTTTCGGGATACCCGCATCTTCGTACTCCACGGTAATGCCGCTCTTTCCGGGTTTGGCGCCCGTAAGCTTCGCGCCGAGTTTGATATCGAGCCCTTGCTTCTTGAAGTCCTTGCCGGCTGTCGCGGCCACCTCGCGGTCCGCCATAAACAAAAAGTCATGCATGGCTTCAATGATGGTTACCTGCGAGCCCAGACGCGACCAGACGCTACCAAGCTCAAGCCCGATGACACCAGCTCCAATTACGCCGAGACGCTCCGGAACGCTGTCAAATTCAATCGCACCCCAGGAATCTACAATTTCCGCACCGTCGAATTTTGCGAACGGCAATTCAAGCGGTTCGGAGCCCGTCGCGATAATGACATTCGCGGCGCTGATGATTTCCGCCGCGCCATCGATGGGGGTGAACTCGACTTTCCTGCCAGTAAGCAATTTCCCATGTCCAACGAGGGCGTCAACACCATTGGCCTTGAACAAACCTGCAACGCCATTCGTGAGTTGCCGCACGATGCCGGCGCGGCGCTTTTGCATCGCCGCAATATCCAGCTCTATGACGCCCGTCTTGATGCCATGTTTCTTGAATTCATGTTGTGCGCGGTGAAAGAGTTCGGATGATTCCAGCATCGCTTTTGACGGAATGCAGCCCGCATTCAGGCAGGTACCGCCAAATGCGTTCTTGCCATCCTTGTTCTTCCATTCGTCAATGCACGCAACTTTCATGCCGTGCTGCGCGGCCCGAATGGCCGCGATGTAGCCGGCCGGGCCGGCGCCAATGACCACGACGTCATAGCTCTTACTCATCGTTTGCTTCTTCCTATACTTGTAGCAACAAGCGTCTCGGGTCTTCGAGCTGCTGTTTGATTGTTACCAGAAACTGTACCGAATCCTTGCCATCGATGATGCGGTGATCGTAGGTCAGTGCGAGATACATCATCGGGCGCGCGACGATCTCACCATCTAAAACCATGGGCCTTTGCTGGATGGCATGCATTCCAAGAATGGCGCTTTGTGGCTGATTTAGAATCGGCGTCGACATCATGGAACCAAAAACACCGCCGTTCGTAATCGAAAACGTACCACCCGTCAGGTCTTCCATACCGATCTTGCCACTCTGAGCCTTGCTCGCGATATCCCGAAGGTCGCGTTCAAACTGGGCGAAGCTCATTTGATCCACGTCACGCAGCACAGGAACCAGGAGTCCACGCTCAGTCGAAACCGCGACTCCAATGTCGAAATAATTGTGGTAGATGACGTCCGTGCCTTCAACGGATGCATTAACGACCGGAAATCTCTTCAGAGCCTCTACCGCAGCTTTTGCAAAGAACGACATGAATCCAAGTCGTACGCCGTGCTCCTTCTCGAAAGATTCTTTGTACTGCTTGCGCAGTGCCATAACTTCGGTCAAATCGACTTCATTGAACGTCGTCAGCATCGCCGCACTGTGTTGCGTTTCAATAAGCCGTTCAGCAATCCGTGCACGCAAGCGGGTCATAGGAACGCGATGCTCCTTACGCTCCAGCACAAGAATCGGGTCGTCATCCGGGACCAGCGGCACAGGATCGCCTGGCGCAACGCTGCCACTGTCATCGGATTTCAGGAAAGACATTACGTCGGCTTTCGTAATGCGGCCGTCTTTGCCCGTTCCGCTGACCATGGTCGGGTCAATGTCATGTTCGTCGAGCATGCGTCGTACGGCAGGGCTCGTTTTTGCCGACCTGGTAGCTGCCGGCGGTGTGTCTACCCGGGCGTTCGAGTGCTCCACCGCAATTTGCGGTGCAGGAGTCACCTCCGCATTTGCCGCACCCTCCTCCAGTATGGCGAGAACGTCACCGGCGACGACCGTTGCGCCTTCTTCGATTTTAATTACAGCAATCGAACCGGATAATGGTGCAGGTACCTCAAGAACGATTTTGTCCGTTTCCAGGTCCACAAGATTTTCATCGCGCGCTACCGCATCGCCTGCTTTTTTGTGCCATGCAACCAGCGTCGCGTCTGCAACAGACTCGGGCAACGGCGGTACTTTGATCTCAATACTCATTTAGGTTTCCGTTTGGTCTTTCGTGGCCTGACCGCGTTGCTCGCCAGCGCCTTGAATCCCAGCGCTGCCTCAACCAATGCCTGTTGTTGTTGAAGATGAACCTTGAAAACACCTGACGCCGGAGCGGCAGACGCCAGACGACCAGCATAGTAAAGTTGTTGATCGTCGGAGAGCGGCTCCTGTAAGCGGTGCCGGATCTGGTACCACGCTCCCTGGTTTTTCGGCTCTTCCTGACACCACACGATGTCCCTGGCCTGATCGTACTGTTTTAGCACTGTGGCAAAATCCGACACCGGGAATGGGTAGATTTGCTCAACACGAACAATGGCGACGTCATCAATTCCCTGAACCCGGCGCGCTTCCAGAAGGTCGTAGTAGACCTTGCCGCTGCAAAACACGACGCGGCGCGTCTTCGACGCATCGATACTTTCTGTCTCGCGGAGGATCAGTTCGAACTGCCCATTCGACAACTCCGTCGTCGGCGAGACAGCCATCTTATGCCGCAGCAGGCTCTTCGGCGTCATTACGATGAGCGGTTTTCGGTACGCACGCTTCATCTGACGGCGCAACAGGTGGAACATTTGCGCCGGCGTCGATGGCACACATACCTGGATATTCTGTTCGGCGCACAATTGCAGGAATCGTTCGAGCCTCGCGGATGAATGCTCCGGTCCCTGGCCTTCATAACCGTGCGGCAGAAACAGCGTAATGCCGCACAGACGCCCCCACTTTGCCTCGCCCGAACTAATAAACTGATCGATGACCACTTGCGCGCCGTTGACGAAATCTCCGAACTGTCCTTCCCAGATAACGAGCGTATTGGGCTCCGTGGACGCGTAGCCATATTCGAAACCGAGTACGGCTTCTTCGGACAAAAGCGAATCGATCACCCGAAACGCATTCGGCTTGTCGGAAAGATGCCGCAGTGGCGTGTATTCCACGTTGTTAACCTGGTTGTGCAATACCGCGTGACGATGAAAGAACGTGCCGCGGCCGCTGTCCTGTCCCACCAAACGACACTCAAACCCATCATTTATCAATGCGGCGTAAGCCATCGTCTCGGCGAACCCCCAATCCATATCGGCCTCGCCGGCCACCATGCGTACGCGATCGTCCATGATTCGTTGCACACGCCCATGCAACTTCATGTCGTTCGGAAAGCTCGTGATCGCTGCGCCCAGCGATTTCACGGTAGCGGGACTAATCGTCGTATCCGCTTCCTGATCCCAGGTCGCGTCCAGGTGCCGCGACCAGTCGACCGTGTATTCGTCGCCAATCATTCCAAGTGACGATTTCGGAACCGGCTCGCCGCGATCGAGGCGGTCACGATACTGGTCTTGCAATTCGGTGACATCTGCCGCCGAAATTACGTGCCTTGCGATAAGCTTTTCGGCGTAGATCTCGCGTGTCGTGCGATGACTCTTGATTGCGGCATACATGACCGGCTGTGTCGCCGATGGCTCGTCTGCTTCATTGTGACCGTGGCGCCGGTAGCAAACCAGGTCAAGCACCACGTCTTTCTTAAATTGTTGCCGGTATGCCAGCGCCAGGCCAGTCACGAAAACGACAGCCTCCGGATCGTCGCTATTCACATGGAAGATCGGCGCCTCAATCATCTTCGCAACGTCACTGCAGTAGTCCGTAGAGCGTGCGTCCGAAGGACGACTCGTCGTAAAACCAATCTGGTTGTTGATGACTATGTGCAACGTCCCGCCGGTCCGAAAACCGTTGGTCTGCGACATCTGGAATGTCTCAGTCACGACGCCCTGCCCCGAAAAAGAAGCGTCGCCGTGAACCAGTATTGGCAATACTTCCTGCCGCTCATCATCGCTCCGGCGCTGCTGACGAGCGCGAACCGAGCCTTCGACCACGGGATTGACGATTTCAAGATGCGACGGATTGAACGCAAGCGCAATATGCACGTTTCCGCCTGGCGTTTTCATATCGGCCGAAAACCCTTTATGGTACTTGACGTCGCCGGACCCCTTGAGTTCATCGAGGTCGTAATTTCCCTCGAACTCCTCGAACAATTCCTCGGGTGATTTACCAAGGATATTCACGAGTACGTTGATGCGCCCGCGGTGGGCCATACCGATTACGATCTCGCGAACGCCAGAGGTGCCTCCCTGATGAATCAGGGCATCGATCATGGGGATCAGACTTTCCCCACCCTCAAGCGAAAACCGTTTCTGGCCGACGTAGCGCGTATGCAGGTAGCGCTCAATACCCTCGGCGCTCGTAAGCTGTTCGAGGATTATTCGCCGCTCGTCGTCTCCCATGGCATTGCCCGCCATGCCCTGCTCGAAGCGCTTGCGTAGCCACAGGCGTTCTCGCGCACGCGATATGTGTGCAAACTCAGCGCCGATCTTGCCGCAGTAGATCGTCTGCAGGAGAGCAAGGATATCGCGCAGCTTCATGCGCCGGTTGCCGGTACTGGCCAGCCCGCCCGTGAAAAACTCGGTATCCATATCGGCCTCAGTCAGACCGAGGTAGTCGAACTTTAAAACGCCGGGCATGGGTCGAACCATCAGACCCAGAGGGTCAATGTCGGCGATCTGGTGGCCACGGAGGCTGTAGACCTGAATCAGTCGCGAGACCGCCGCTTGTCTTTCACCTGAGGAAATCGCGGCACCGGACCCCGCTGCGTGCCCGGTCCGACCGACGGTCCTGCCGCGACCGGGTCTCTTGACTGATTCAAGCAGCTCTTTTCGAATACTTGCATGAGAAACCTCGGTCCCGCCCTCGCCCAGCGACCGAAAATAGCTGCACCATGTGGCAGGCACCGAATCCGGCTGCTTCAGGTAATCGTCATACAGCGCCTCAACGGCAGCCGCATTGCCGCCGAAGAGCGGCGTTTGGGCATATTGTTCCTTCAGGGAATTGCTCATGACAACAGGAACTTGGGGAGCCTCGCTGACGCACGGGTGAGGGCTGAATGTCAGCCTCAAAAAAGGGGCGCTAGTTTAGCCCAAGCTACCCCTCCGGGGGAACCGGACTGCGGGCGTTACATTAAATGCAGCAGATTTACGATCTCGTAGCAAACGAGGCAGGCGTAGACCGTAAAGAACGTGGTCAAAAACAGTCCGGTGCGAACACGATCCAGGAAACGGGACTTGGCAAGGAATACCAGCGTCAAAATACCGAACCCGGTCATTGCAAGTTTTGTCGCCGCGAAGACGGCCGTACCCTGACCCAGGAGCGACGCGACAAACGGGTTCGCCTCAATCATGCCGAGGTCGATCAGGAGCAATGTCAGAAATGCGTCGATGCAACTGAGCAGCATCGTACCGACGGCCAAAAAGAACAACCAGGGGTGATGCCAATCCATAAAAATGACATTCGCATCGGAATTGCGCCGAAGGAATCGACGCCGGGATCGCAAGAAACCGTAGAAAACAGTCCGCCAGCCAAACTCCCGCCGTCCGCTGGTGGCTCTTTGCTCATCCATTGTTTCTGCAATTGCCTGGCTCATTTCCACGCTGCTATTCATCCCTAATTTGGCGTTTTATCGATCGCAACCGTTGTTCAACCCGTCGCACTCAATAGAATACAGAGCAAATTACGTACCAGCCCGCCATCATTTTGATTTTTACGGATTTTTTTGTGGTCCCTGCCCGCTTATCTGCTCAATTGTAAAGCAATCCGACAAAATTTCCGCGCAATCCTCTTGGAGTCAACGAGTCCAGAGGGGATAATCCGGCCACTATGAAGGGCTACAGCGCGACGATATCGAACGGCGAAACAATCCACTATGTGGATCGCAAACGCTGGTTCTGGGCCCTGTCTGTCTTGTTTCCGCTGCAACCGTTGCTCGGCATTTGGCTGCACGCAAGAACCGGCAATGAAGCATGGTTATTTCTCGGCCTGTTGACGTCCTACGTCGTAGCCCCTGCGCTTGATCTGCTGCTCGGGGAAGATCGCAACAATCCCCCGGAAGAACTCGTGATGCAGCTCGACCGGGATGTCTACTACCGCCGCCTCACCTATGCCGTCGTGCCCTTGCACTTTATTACGTTGATAAGCAGCGCCTGGTATGCAGGTACGCAGGACCTCAGCCTGATCGGCTTCCTGGGCCTTGCCATGATGGCAGGACTGACCGCCGGTCTTGCTATCAACACCGGTCACGAACTCGGCCACAAGAATTCGAAACTTGAGAAAACACTGTCCAAACTCGTGCTGGCAGTCCCGGCCTACGGCCATTTCAGCATTGACCACAACCGCGGCCATCACAGCACGGTCTCGACGCCAGAGGACTGCTCCAGCGCACGCATGGGTGAAAATATCTACCGCTTCGCGCTGCGTGACATTCCCGGCGCGTTTGTCCGCGCCTGGCGATACGAGAAAGAGCGCCTCAACAATCGCGGCAAACCAGCCCTGCACCCGGACAACCAGCTATTGCAATCTCATGCGTTGTCATTGGCAATCGCAATCATGCTGATATCGGCCTTTGGCTGGAGCATGATGGTTTTTCTGCTAGTGCATCATTTCTTCGCCTACTGGCAACTCACCAGCGCCAACTATATCGAGCACTACGGACTGCTGCGCCTGAAGGATGAAAATGGCAAATACGAGCGCTGCGAACCGCATCATTCCTGGAACAGCAACCATATTTTTTCAAATCTCGTGCTGTTTCATCTCGAGCGCCATTCAGATCATCATGCGCACCCGCTCAGGCGCTACCAGTCGTTGCGTCATTTTGAAAATCTGCCGCAACTGCCGAATGGCTATTTCGGCGTTTATCTGCTCGCGTATATCCCGCCGCTATGGTTCAGATTCATGAACAGACGATTGCTCGACCTGCCGCAGGTCCAGGGCGACCTGGACAAGATCAATCTCTGCCCCGATGCCCGCGCCGAAATCTTCCTGCAATACGGACGCGACAAGATGGTTGAACCGACGATTCGCGACCTGAAAACGCTGTAAGTGCCGTATGCCCGGTATGTGAACCGTCGCACAGAACCCATTTTTGCCCCCATTTAGGCTGTAATTCAGGCATTTGCTTGGGCAAACGGGGCAGGACATGAGATCTCTAATGGTGAAAGCCAGCTTTATGGCGCTGGTACTGGCGGCGTCGGGCACCGCTCTGGCTGACAACAATTTCGGCGTCGGTCTGAAGGCCGGTACGCTGGGCATCGGTGTCGAAGGCACATGGCGACCACTGCCATATCTCGATATTCGCCTTGGCGCCAACCGCTTCGATTACAACTACGATGGCTCACAGGCGGGTGTCAATTACGACGCAACGCTAAATCTCGATACGTATTACGCGACCGTCAATTTCCGTTTTCCGGCGAGCCCATTCCGCATTAGCGCCGGCGTTTATTCGAACGGCAATGAATTCAACCTGGTCAGTGCAGAAACCGGCAGTGTCGACATTGGTGGGACAACGTATACCGCCGCAGAACTCGGAACACTTTCGAGCGACACGACGTTCTCAGGCACCGCCCCCTACGTCGGCTTCGGCTTTGATTTTTCGCTCGCGGGCAAGGTCGGACTGAACATGGACTTCGGCGTACTTTGGCAAGGGGATCCGACGGTTACGATGAATGCCACCGGACTACTGGCCAACGACCCGACGTTTCTTGCGTCAGTGGAGACCGAGCGCCAGCAACTGCAGGACGACATGAGTAGTTTTAAAGCCTGGCCGGTAATTTCGCTTGGCGTTGTGTTCAATTTCTGACTGTTGATCGCCCGACCGACGCTTTGGCGATGCGAATCATCGCGTCAAGACACTGGTCAACGTCTTCGGATGTTGTTGACCAGTTCGAGACGCTAATTCGCATGGCGGTCTTGCCTTGCCAAACTGTCACACCACACCAACAGGTTCCCTCACCCTGAATCTCCTCGATGATCTTGCGCGTTGCGGCGTCGTCGCCGAATGAAACCAGTACCTGGTTTAGAACGACGTCGTTCAGCACTTCGAATCCGGCATCGGCGAAACCGCTCGCGAACCGGCGCGCGTGTCCACAGCATCGATTGAGCAAATCCTCGACACCACTGCGTCCAAGCGACTTAAGTGCAGCCCACACATCGACACCCCGGGCTCGTCGCGACAGCTCGGGCGTATAAGCCGACGGTTCACGCGCACCTGACCCGGTTTGCAAATAGGCTGCCGAAACCGACATCGCGGCCTGAAGCGTGTTGCCATCACGAACAAAGGCAACGCCACTGTCGTACGGCACATTCAGCCACTTGTGGGCATCGGTCGCCCAGGAATCGGCCTTCCCGATGCCATCTGCAAGATGCCGCAGCGCTGGCGACGCTACCGCCCATAGACCGAATGCACCGTCGACATGCACCCACGCGCCTTCGGGACGCGCCTGATCACAGATTTCACCAATCGGGTCGAACGCACCCGTATTGACATTTCCGGCCTGCGTACAAATGATCGTCGGCCCTTCGATCGACGGAATTTTCGATGCGATCATGCGGCCTTGTCCGTCAACGGGCACGCTGACAACACGTTCGCGACCGAAGCCGAGCATACCCAGGGACTTGATCAGCGTTGGGTGCGCCTCGTCACCGATGATGATCGTTACGGGTGGCGCACCGAACAATCCATCCGCCTCGACGTTCCAGCCAATGTCGGAGTAAACACTGTTTCTGGCCGCCGCCAGCGACGAGAAATTTGCCACGGTCGCGCCAGTCACGAACGCGGCCGCCGTTGATTCGGGAAGCCCGAAAAGATCTATCATCCATGACGCCGAGACCTGTTCCAGCATGGATGTTGCCGGAGTAATATCGTGCATGCAGACATTCTGGTCCCAGGCGGTCGTCAACCAGTTGCTCGCCACCGTGATCGGGTATGAACCACCGATTACAAAACCGAAATATCGTGGGCCCACCATCGCGACTGATGCCGGCGAACCGATGTCATCAAGCATCGCCAGGATCTCGGTATCGTCGGTGCCATTATCCGACAACGGCTCGATAAATCCCTGCACGTCCGCGACGGCATCTGCCGACGGCGCGACGCCACGATCTGCGATGCTCTCCCGGTAACGCACGCTTCGTGCCGCCGCATCGTGTAACAGATCCTTGTAACGACTCATTCAAAACTCCGAGGACCCACCAACGACGCGCTTTTCCCCAACAAGGGGTCTCGCCGTATCATCAAAAGCGCGATACCAATCATGATCAGGATTGGTATCGGTATCAGCATCAGGCGGAACCAACCGAAGAAATACATGACCGTACCGGCCAGCAATGACGCGGTCGCTGACGTACCAAAAACCAGGAATTCATTGACGGCCTGCGCGCGAAACCGCTCCGAAAAGGAATACGTGTACGTAAGCATCGTCGTTCCTCCGATGTAAAGGAAATTCCAGCCTACTCCCAGCAATATCAATGCCCACCAATAGTGCAGGATTGAATGACCCTGCAGCGCAACGACCGATGTCGCCAACAAGATCATTGCGCCGGCAAACATCAGCCGCGACACGCCAAAGCGTTCAATCAGAAAGCCGGTAACAAGCGACGGTACAAACATGCCAAGCGCATGCGCCCGGATGACTCCGGCTGTTTGTTCAAGCGTAAATCCGTCGTTGATATGCATGCTCAATGGCGTTGCCGTCATGACCAATGTCATCAACCCAAAACCGACCGTGCCACCGAGAACAGCAACGATGTAGACAGGCTGGACGACAATTTGCCGCAATTCGCGACTCGATGCGGCATCAATTTCGTGGCTCGACTCCTGGATTCCTTTCAAACGCAGAAACAACAGACTCTGCAATACGAAAAGCACGGCAATCACGAGCATCGTCCCCGCATAAGGAACGCCATCCACCCAGTATTGACCCCGCGTAGCCAATTCCGGCCCGACCAACGCCCCAACTATGGAACCCAGGAGCACGATCGATACAGCCCGCGGGACGTATCGCGAAGAAACGCTTTCCGCTGCGGCGTATCGATATTGCTGTGTGAACGCCATGTTGATACCAAATAGCATTGCGGCAAATGTAAACAAAGGAAAACTTGTTCTTGCCAGCGCGGTTGCCGCCACCAGCAACGCAATAGAGGACGATATCGATCCGACCGCAAATCCGCGGCCGCGACCGATTTTGCGCATCAACATTGCCGCCGGCACGGTTGTAGCGGCGATGGCAACGACCATCATCGATATGGGCAAAGTCGCAAGCGCCGGGTTGCCTGTCAGGGTCGCGCCAATGATGCCGCCAAGCGTTATCATCACGATCGAACCGGTCGCGGAAATAAATTGGCAGATAACGAGAATTACCAGATTGCCTTTGTGCATACGACGGGCCGCTGATGGACAAGGGCGGCATTCTCACATACTCAGTGTTCGCCTTATCGCATTTTTTCATGACACCGTATAATGCGGGACTGTGATCAGGGATCTGCATACTCACTCAAACGCGTCGGACGGTTTCTTCTCGCCGGACGAATTGCTCGCTTACGCGGCAGAACATGACGTCGGCGTGCTCGCCATTACCGACCACGACACGCTCGGCGCCTACGACCGGCTCGGCTCTGAACCTGGCGCTCCCATTACCCTAATCCCGGGTATCGAACTGTCGACAACGTGGCAAAACCACGGTATTCACATCGTTGGCCTCGGCATCGACCTTCATAACCAGGAACTGCGCGATGGCATCGCCAGGCAACAGGTGGCTCGCGCGGAACGCGCCGGGACAATTGCGGAGCGCCTTACCCGATTGGGCATTGACAACCCGTATGCAGCGGTAAAGACGCTTGCCGGCGCCAGCGGCATTGGGCGACCGCATTTCGCGCAGCACCTCATTAACATCGGAAAAGTGCGTGATATGCAAACGGCGTTTCGCAAATACCTGGGGCCGGGCAAGATTGGCGACGTCAGGCAAGGTTGGGCATCGATGTCCGAGGTGATCGACTGGATCATTACGGCCGGCGGAATCCCGGTGCTCGCTCATCCCGCCAAATACAAGTTCACGATGACCAAGCTGAGAGTAATGCTCACCGACTTCCACGACGCCGGCGGCCTCGCCATGGAGGTCGTATGTGGACGCCAGGACGCGGCGCTGACCAGGCGGCTCGCCGACATCGCGATCGACCTCGACCTGATGGCATCAACCGGATCGGATTTTCATCATCCGGATAACAAGTGGTCACGACCCGGCGGATTCCCGGCGTTGCCCGACTACGTGGTTCCTGTGTGGGACACATGGTAGACACCGTCCACATTTCAGACGATATCGAGATTTCGCTGGACGACATCGAATTTTCGGCAGTTCGATCGCAGGGCGCCGGCGGACAAAACGTCAACAAGGTAGCGACGGCGATTCACCTGAGGTTCGATTTCGAGAATTGCAATGCTTTAGATGACAAAATACGAACCAGGCTGCGCGACCTTGACGACCATCGAATCACCGCCAGGGGCATCGTTATCAAAGCGCAGGAACATCGCACCCAGACACGCAACCGGCAAGCCGCCGTTGCGCGCTTGCGGGAACTCATCCGAAGCGTGTTGGCCGAGCCGAAGAAACGCGTGCCAACCAAACTATCGGCTGCGGCGAAGCGGCGACGGATTGCGGATAAGCGCCGTAAGGGTCAGCTAAAACAGACGCGCGGACCCGTCGGCGACGATTCCTAGGGGTCGCCCGCGCTAATCAAGTGTTCAGTCATCATCGCAGCTGACCATTGCGTCTTCGAACTTGCAGCCGTGCAGACTCCAGTACTCTGCGATACCCAGCCTCTCCATTAACCCGGGGAAATCCGGGTGCTGGCGCAACGGCAAAAACTCGGGTATCCACAGCAGGTCCATCTCGAAAGCTTCACCAGGTTGTTCGAGCAGGTTTGCGATCCGCATGGCTCCATCGATATCACCCAATACCGTACGCGCCACAACTTCGATCTGTGGCGACATATGACCGGCATCAACCGTGTCGTTCACGGCCTGCAGCGCCGCGGCTGTGATCTCGGCATCGAACATTCCAGAGATGACTACATCAATCCACTGTTCCGGAAAGCCGCCGTGAGTTGCCGCGATCTTGGCTATCTCGCGTGATTCCTCGATCTTTCCTTCACGAGCCAGGAATAGCGACCATGCGAGCAAGTGTGTGCTCCCCTCGGCGCCGAACCGACGTGCGCGTTCAAAAAATTGCGCCGCATGCTGCGCCTCGGCGGCACCCAACCAGGAATAAGACATGGCGACACGGCTCGTGATAACCGCGGATTCCGGGTCAAGTTCGAAAGCCATCAGCGCCTGTCCAAGTGCCGTATCCAGTCTTCCGACGCTGGCAAGCATTCGCGAGTACCAATTGAATGCATTCGAATCGACGACAACGGCATTCGTCGCCTGTTCATAAGCAAGCTCTGCCTTTGCCCACTCTTTCTGGCTGTGATAGATGAAACCAAACACCGCGCCGGATGCTTCCTCGATACTCGGGTCCACGGAAATACCCGTCTCGACGATACTAACCGCCTGGCGATTACTTTCTTGGACCGACGCGCCGCGATAGGCCGGCAGCAATACGTACGCTGTTGCGAGCTGCAAATACGCCGGACCAAAATTCGGATCAAGGCGAATAGTTTCCTCGAAGAGTCGCATTGCGTCCTCGAGATTGCTGCCATTGCCGCGCCTGTCGAACGCGTAGGATGCCTGGAGGAAGCTGTCGTAAGCGTCGAAGTTCGACGGTCGACTCGCAGAAACAAGTATTTGCTTCATACTGCCGAACAGATCGGCACGTACTGCCTCAGCCACATCTTCCTGAAGCTCGAAAAAATCCCTAACATTTCCCGTGACGGAGCCCGCAACGAGTGACTTGCCGTCCTTACTCCCGACCAGATGATACGTGACCTTCAGTACATCACCATTACGATTTACGGTTCCCAGTAACACGCTGTCAACATCGAGAATCTCTCCAATCTCCGAAGCTGATTTTGACGGATATGAATTACGCCCTGTTTTGATGACAACGTCGGGCATTGGCTGCAATGTTTTGATGAGTTCCTGCTTGAAGCCCTCAACCAGGTACTGGTTTGCATCGTCTCCGCTGACGTTCTCGAACGGCAGCACAGCGATTGACCGCACGTCCGACACTGGTAGCTTTGTCCACCAAACGACCGACACTGCCATGACAATCAGCAACAGAATAACGCTTGCCCTGAGTACCTTCGACGATGTCCGAATGGGCCGTAGCTCATTAACGGGTTCCCGCGGTTCGCGCAGAACGATCTTTTCCTGCAACAGGTAGCCGCTTCCTGTCAGCGCCCTGATGTAACGGTACGGGCGCTTGTCGCCGAGGTGACCCCGAAGTTGCGCGATACAACGATTGATTGGCTCGTCGCCGGTAGGTCGGCCTTCCCAGACCTCGTCAATGAGTTCGTCACGAGATACGCCGTCTCCGCCGCGCAATGCCAGCGACATGAGTACGCCGAAAACTTTCGGCTCCGGACTGACCTCCTCGTCACCGCGGCGCAGAATACGCCGGGACGGAATGACCTCCCAATCGCCAAGCTTGAAACCTTTGTCCAGTTCTTCTTTTGTCGGCACTCAGTCCAACCTTTTCCGGATGCCTGTTTAAAGCAAGCATATCTTACGTCATTTTTGTCCGATCCCACTAGAAAGGGGCTAAGGCTCAAGGACGTGTCGATTACCGTCAGGCAACTGGTGAATCGCTAAAACAGGCCCGTGATCCGCCCTTCGCTGTTAACGCCAATCTCGTCCGCCGCCGGCTTTCGCGGCAAACCGGGCATCGTCATGATTGCGCCGCAAACGACCACGATGAACTCGGCGCCGGCAGCCAGCCTGACTTCCCGTATCGGGACGACGTGCCCCGTCGGCGCACCAAGCAGATTTGGATCGGTGGAAAAACTGTACTGGGTTTTCGCCATGCAGACAGGGTACTTTCCGTACCCCTGTTCCTGAAATTCGGCAAACTGATCGCGAATCTTCTTGTCCGCAATAATGTCATCAGCGCCATAGATCTCGCGCGCGACAGTCCTGGCTTTTTCCCACAGCAACTTGTCGTCTTGATACAAGGTGCGGAACTGGGCCGTACCCGCGTCGCAGATCCTTACGACTTGCTCGGCAAGTTCTGTCGCACCTGCGCCACCATCTGCCCAATGCGTGCAGTCTGTTGCCTGAACCCCGAACTGCTCGCAGAAATCTGCCACGGCAGCCACCTCGGCATCGGTGTCGGATGTAAATCGATTAATAGCGACAACGACAGGAACACCAAAACGTCCAAGATTGCGAATATGACGCCCCAGGTTTTTACAACCGGCCTTGAGCGCCGACTCGTTCTCCTTACTGAGGGAATCTTTCGCAACTCCGCCGTGCATCTTGATCGCCCTGATGGTTGCGACCAGGACGACCGCGTCAGGTGACAGGCCCGCCTTGCGGCACTTGATATTGAAAAATTTCTCGGCGCCGAGATCCGCGCCAAAACCAGCCTCGGTTACAACATAGTCGGCAAGCTTGAGCGCCGTTTTTGTCGCAATTGTCGAATTGCAGCCATGCGCGATATTGGCGAACGGCCCACCGTGCATCAGCGCCGGATTATTCTCCATGGTTTGCACGAGGTTGGGTTGAAACGCGTCCCGCAGGAGCGCTGTCATGGCGCCCTGCGCGTTCAGTTCGCGCACGGTAACCGGTTCATTCTGGCGCGTGTACCCCAAAACGATATTGCCGAGGCGATTCTCAAGATCCTGCAGGTCGGTTGCCAGGCAGAAGATGGCCATTATTTCCGACGCGACCGTAATATCGAAACCGGCCTCGCGAACAACGCCATTGTGGAAACCGCCCAGACCGGATGTGATGGTACGCAACGCCCGATCATTCATGTCGACAACACGGCGCCAGGTTACGCGACGAGGATCAATGTTCAGCTGGTTTTCCCAGTGCATGTGATTGTCAATGAGTGCCGACAGCAGATTGTGTGCGGCGCCAATGGCATGAAAATCGCCTGTAAAATGCAGATTGATATCCGTCATCGGCACGACCTGTGCGTAGCCGCCACCCGCCGCACCGCCTTTCATGCCGAAACACGGGCCAAGGCTGGGCTCGCGCAGACAAATCGCCGCCTTCTTGCCGATCCTGTTCAGTCCGTCACCAAGACCAACTGTCGTCGTAGTCTTGCCCTCACCGGCCGGTGTTGGCGAAACAGCAGTAACCAGAATCAGCTTGCCCTCTTTCGCTTTGCCGATCGACTTGATGAAATCAGCATCAATCTTGGCCTTGTCGTGGCCGTACGGAATCAGGGACTCGGCCGGAATTCCGAGTTTGACGCCTATTTCCTGAATGGGTCGAACGTTTGCCGATTGAGCGATTTCAATGTCACTTTTGACTGTCACAGAATTTAATTCCCAACAACCTGGAAGATCGTACCGCTGCCGTAATCCATCAAGTACAACTCACCATCGAGACCTTCGGCGAAGGTTGAGATAGATAACTGTGTGTTGTCAAATTCCGTCGGCACGATAACGCCTGGGCTGCTCGCCTCAAATCCCAACAAGCGCCCTGAGCCGAAGTCGCCAAATACATACCAGCCAAAAAGGCTGGAGATACTACTCCCCCTGTAAACGAAGCCCCCGGTGACCGACTGGCCGACCGATCGCGGATACTCTGCGACCGGTTCGTCGAACGCTGTCGAGCAGCCAGACGACGGATTGAAGCAATGAGCGCCTTCGCGCTC
>CAYLTW010000028.1:0-29403 GCA_964386735.1 uncultured Woeseiaceae bacterium | reverse complement strand
AAGAGCCACCCATCCACAGCCTTCCTGTGCGGGGTTGGTTTGGTGGCGCGTCACGCGCCACTATTTCAGTCACGGCCAGGACGTATTCAGGTGATAGCTTCGAGAATCTCGCTGGCGACCGCATTGACTTTGCGCCCATCGGTATCGACCGTGAGGTCGGCGATCTCAAGATACGTCGGCTCGCGCTCGGTCATGAGATCTTCAAGCACCTTACGGCGGTCGCCGCTCTCAAGCAGGGGGCGTTCGCGCCCTCGCGATGTGCGTTGCAGTTGTTGGTTCACACTGGTCTTCAGGTACACAACGAAGCCGCGCGCACCCAGATTGCTACGACTTTGAGCATCAATAACCGCGCCTCCGCCCGTCGCGAGTACGACGCCCCCCATGTTGGAAAGGTCGTCGACGACCTTTGCCTCGCGCTTGCGGAATCCCTCTTCCCCTTCCTTCTCAAAAATAAATGCAATGTCGACGCCTGTGCGGTTTTCAATTTCCTGGTCACTATCCATAAACGTGAGGTGAAGCATGCGCGCCAGCTGACGGCCAACCGCCGACTTGCCTGCGCCCATAGGCCCTATCAAGAAAACGTTTTTTGGATGCTTCATGTACGTGTGTGGTCGTTCAATGAGAAAGCCAACCCAAGGGTTGGCTTTCTGCCTGTCTCATCTGGAAGAGACTTAGTAAATCGTCGAGCCTTCCTCAAGAATTCGTGGCGTGACAAAAATTAGTAGCTCGGCTTTGTTGTTCTCAAACTGTGTGCTCTTGAAGAAGTAACCGACAACCGGGATATCTCCGAGTAGCGGCACCTTCTTGATCGTCTCGCGCCGCTCGGTTTCGTAGATGCCTCCAAGCACAACCGTCTGGCCATCCGAGACAAGAACCTGCGTTTCAACCAGGCGAGTGTCAATACTGGGCACGGTACCGCCGAGGCCGCCCGTCGAGATAATCTGGCCAACGCTGTCCTTGTGAACCTTGAGGTCCATAATGATGTTGTTGTCCGGCGTGATCTGCGGGGTTACTACGAGACTCAGGACTGCTTTCTTGAACTGAATTGTCGTGGCACCGGAAGAGGCTGATTGCTGGTATGGAATCTCCACACCCTGCTCAATGCGGGCTTCTTTCTGGTTGGCCGTGATAACTCGCGGCGTCGATACGATCTCACCGCGACCTTCTGCTTCCAGCGCCGTGAGCTCGAGATCGACCAGGTAATCGGTACCGAGAACTGCCAGCGAGAACCGGCCGGCCGGATTCTCGATAGGCGCGTTGACGTTGTAGCGATTTCCCAGCGATGGAACTGTGATCGGGAACGGACTGCCGGTCAGGTTTGCCGGGTCGGTGATATTCGCTATCGCCGAATTTACCATCGTGTCGGTACCTGTGCCGGTTGCCGAGATCAAGGTTGTGGTGTTCGATCCGTTCCAGTCCGCTCCGGTTACGCCAAGTCGTACGCCCAGATCACGACTGAAGTCATCGTTCACGACCACGATTCGAGATTCGATCAAGACCTGTTTTATCGGAATGTCTAGTGCGCGGACCATGCGACGGACGTCCTGCAGACGTTCTGCCGTGTCCTGAATCAACAGTGTGTTGGTGCGATCGTCAACCGCGATACTGCCGCGGTCCGATAGCATCGAGTTATCGCCGGAATTGATCAGCGCCGCGAGATCCTCGGCCTTCGCGTAATTAACCTGCAGAAATTCCGAATACATCGGCTCGAGCTCGTTGATAGCCAGCTTGGCTTCGAGGTCGGCGGTTTCGCGAGCCGCGATTTCTTCGGCCGGTGCGACGATAATGACATTGCCATTCTGACGCATATCGAGGCCTTTCGTCGTCATGACGATATCGAGCGCCTGATCCCAGGGAACATTTCGCAGCCGCAATGTTACGTTGCCTTGCACCGTATCCGATACGACGATGTTCTTACCCGAGGTCTCAGCCAGAAGCTGCAGTACAGCGCGAGTCTCGATGTCCTGGAAGTTCAGCGTCAATCGCTGTCCTTCATATTCTTTCGTTTCCGAGAACAGGCTCGACTGATCCGTTTCAGATTCCGGTGCCGGATTGATTTCGATCGTAAACTCGCTATCTGACTGGTACGCAAGTTGTTCGTACTTGCCTTCCGCTGAAATCACGATGCGTGTATCAAGGTTGGTACGAAGCGTGTCAACGGTCGTTACCGGCGTTGCGAAGTCCATTACGTCGAGGCGGCGCATGAGTTCCGCCGGCAAAGAGGTGTCCTTAAAGATCGCGACGACGCGACCACCTTCCTGGCGTATATCGACTGGCGTCGACGGATCTGTAAGTGTCACGACGACGCGGCCGCCGCCGTCTCTTGTACGGCGAAAGTCCACACTGCTAATGCCGCGATTTGCCGATGTCGCGTACGATGCGGACGTCGACGACGAGGTGCTGGCGAACTGGGTCTCTGCGGCGCTGTAACCTCCGCCATCACCGAGCGTGACGATTACCGTGTTGCCACTACGGCGCATTTCGTATGCGACCATGGTGTCCAGATTGAGAACAACGCGCGTGCGGCCATTCGCCTCCGCCGTAAGCACGGTATCCAGCGGACCAATATTGACGTCACGGCGTCGCTCCGACAGTCCCAGGGTAGTGTTTGGCAAGTCGAGCGCAATACGTGCAGGGCTATCGATCGTAAAGGCGAGCGGCTCGGGTGCCGCGTCGCTCATGATCAACCTCAGCTCCACCCGCTGCCCGGGCAAACTCCGAATCTGAATATCCTGAAGCCGGTTTCCCTCCTGTGCGCTCGCGGCCATACCCGCGAACAACAGGACCACGGCCTGTGCCATTGCAGCCAGTCGTAGTACCGCATAGCGGTGACCAGCCGTTGGTTTGATATTGAACGTCATTCCCATCTACTCCCAGTTCCGTTCAGGCATCAGTCCGAAAGACCAACAGCGGCATCTCTCTCGACATAGCCACCAATTCCGTCGGAAATAATTTCTATAAGGTTGATTTTAGCTTCCGAAATATCGACGACCCGGCCATCATTCTGCCCCATGTAATTTCCAGGCAGAACGCGATGAATCAATCCGTCGGAGGTTTGAACAAGTCCGTACGTACTTTCAGCAAAATCGAGCGTGCCAACCATACGCATCGTGTCCAGCGAGAAGTTCTCGAGGTGCTCACGGATGCGATCCGGGTCTGGACGGGTACCGCCTACGACGGTGCCGGCCGACTGCGGCGTATCGGGCCTGAACGGTGATCGCAACCCCTCCGCATCGGCAATATAAGTATAGACTTCGTACGGCGTAATTTCCGGCAAGGGCTCGATACGACCACCCGGCCGCGCTTTCACAGAAATAATGTAAGAGTCGAGATCGTCCATATCGGCGCTGCAGGCAGACAAGCCGAGGACTACGATCGCCACCAGCGCCGTTTTTGTCAGCGTGAGGGAAGCTTTCATCATTGTGCCTCCTCAAGGTATCGGTAGGTTTGTGCCGTGACTTCCAGGCTCAACCGATCAAAGTTATCGTTGCTCTCGCGCGTAATATTTATGTCATGCAGCGTCACGATACGCGGCAATGCAGCAATGCCGCTCACGAAGTTCGCGATCTCATGATAGCCGCCTGAAAGTCGAATACGTATCGGTTTCTCGGCATAGAAATCCTTGGGAATTTCCGCTTCCGGCCGGAAGAGTTTTTCCTGCAGCCCGGCCGCAAGACCTGTCTGCGAAATATCCACGATCAGGCTCGGAATTTCTGTTTTGCCTGGCAGTTGCCTCAGCATCGTGCCAAATGACTGTTCAATTTGAGAGAGTTGTGCTTTGTACGCGTCGTAGTTCGCCGCCTTACGCTGTTTGTTCTCGAATGCAATCTTGAGTTCTTGCTCTTCCTGCTCGGCTCGCTGCAGCACCGGCGCCTTGTCTTTAATAACGGTAAACCAGATTCCCAGTACGGATACGGCAACAAACACAATTGCAATAACCGCCGCGCGAAACGCAAACGGCCAGCGACCAACGTCGTTGATGTCGAGGCTCTTGAGCTCTTCCACGAGGTTCATTACAGATCCTCCATGTCATCGCCGGCATGAGCCTGCTTAAGGTAGACGATGAATTCAGCCTGGCGAGATGAACCAATTTCCGTTGTTTCAACCCGCTCAACTTCAGGATCCGTGAGCCATTCCGAATCGTCAATCTGCCTCATCAACGCTGACACGCGAGTACTGGATTGCGCGACGCCGCGAATTTCGATTCGCGATCCTGTCTGTTTCATGCCGGTCAGGTATACGCCTTCCGGAAGCTGGCGAATCAGTTCGTCAAACAAGTGAACCACCTCTGGGCGACTTTTCTGCAGCTGATCAATAATTTCCATACGCGCCAGAAGTCGCTCTTTCTGTCGTTCGAGAGTGTCAATCTCCGCTATACTTTTTTCAATCTCAATGATTTCGCTGGTCAACCGTTCGTTACGCGATTCCTGCGCCGAAATCATTTGCGAATACGCAAACATCGCCAGCATTACGATAGCAATCCCTGCGATGACAGCACCAACGGCCGCTACGCCGAATTCGCGTTGGCGGGTTTTGCGTTCTTCCTCGCGCCAGGGGAGTAGATTAATACGTGGCATACTAGTCGAAGCTCCTCAATGCAAGTCCGCACGCGGTGAGAAGGGCGGTTGCATCTTTATGCACGCCTTGTGATTTGGCTTTCGATGAAATCTTCATCTGGCCAAGCGGGTCACCGACTTCTGTCGGAACGCCAACGCGACTCGAGATGACGTCCGCGATACCCGGAATGTTCGCGCAGCCGCCGCAGACCAGGATCATGTCCGGTTGTTCGCGGCCGCCACCCGATGCCAGGTAGAACTGCAGCGAACGACTAACCTGCTGCGTCATGTCATCAATGAAAGGCTCAAGCACTTCGGGCTGGTAATTGCTCGGCAGACCACCTTGCTTCTTGGCGCGGCCGGCATCTTCCATCGACAGTCCGTAAGTACGCATAATTTCCTCGGTCAGCTGCTGGCCGCCGAAATTGAAGTCTCGCGTGTAAACAACTTTGAGATCCTGAAGAACGCTGAAGGTCGTGCTTGACGCACCGATATCAACGACGGCAACAGACTGTCCCATACCGCCATCCGGAATCTGGTGACTCAGCAACTGGCAAGCGTTCTCCAGGGCAAATGCCTCGACATCAACCACTTGCGTTACGAGGCCCGCGGCTGTTACCGCCGACTGGCGCTGATCCACATTGTCGGTTCGTGTTGCGACAAGCAGTACATCCAGTAATTCAGGATCCTGCTCGTTCGGGCCGACGACTTCATAGTCGAAACTGACCTCTTCCATTGGGAAGGGAATGTACTGGTCAGCCTGAATCTCGACCTGGCCTTCCAGGTCTCGTTCAGAAAGGCTCGAGGGCATTTGAATGACCTTCGTAATTGCCGCATCGCCACTGATCGCAACTGCAACATCGGTTGCTTTGGCGCCGGCACGCTTGACCGCGCGGCGAATCGCTTCGCCGACAGCTTTGGCATCGACAATCGCTTTCTCGCTGACCGAACTTGGCGGCGTGGGCTCTGCGGAATAGGACTCGACCCGAAAGCGCTTACCGCTTTGTGACAATTCTATGAGCTTCACCGACGATGTCGTGATATCGAGGCCCAACAGTGGTGTATTTTTCTTGCCGAATAACACTATTTTTCCTTCTAAGTCGGTAAGTTGCACGCCAAACGTAGTCTGGGTCTTAGCAATTCGATTTAACTATATATCAATAAAATGTTAAATAAAACGTGACTTTGTTCACGATCCCGGCATCGAATACTACTGCTCCACAGGCGGTTGTTCTGTGAACTGGTCGTGGGCCGCGACTGTGACCTCCGCGATGGCCTCAAAATGAGCTCGCGCGCGACTTTCGCGCCCCTTTGCGCGTCAATATGAAGACGGCCATTGCAGCGGCCGGGGCGAGGTGGCTATTATCGGCCGCGTCGGTCACGGAGCGATAGGTCGATTGCCACAACAAAGCCACAATTCCAGCACCATCAGGACACCAGAGTACTCGTTAATAGTGTAGGTTCGCGCCAACACTAATAGCGGTAACTGCCCCAAAACGCCGGCGATTATGCTTAAGACAGCGAAAACAAATATGAACTCCCGTCGCAAATCGAGGATACGGCTCGCCCGCATTCTCATTGTCGTGCTGGGACTGGGTCTCGCGGCAGCCATAGGCATCGTCGCATCGGTGATCGGCGCAAACTATTACGTGGCCCCGTCTTTGCCCGCGGCCGAGACGATTCGGGATATCCCGCTACAGATTCCGTTGCGTATATTCAGTCGCGATGGCCTCCTTATAGAGGAGATCGGCAAGCGTCGCCGGATCCTGATTGACTATGAAGACGTACCGCTACATGTCGTGAATGCATTTATCGCGGCTGAGGATCGTCGCTTTTGGGTACACCCGGGTGTCGACTACCGTGGCGTTCTGAGGGCCGTGGCGCAGTTAATCACGACGGGTCGTGTCGAGGCAGGCGGCAGCACGCTGACGCAGCAACTGGCGCGCAGCTATTTTCTGAATCTCGATCAGACGATTGAGCGCAAGTTCAAGGAAGCTGCTCTCGCCGTGAGAATTGAGCAGGAATTTTCCAAAGAAACGATCATGGAACTTTTCCTCAACAAGATGTTTTTTGGCCAGCGCGCCTACGGCGTTTCGGCGGCCGCCCAGGTGTTCTTCAACAAGGAATTGAAGGACCTGACCATCGCCGAGGCAGCGACGCTGGCCGGCGTGCTGCCGGCGCCGTCACGCTATAACCCCGTCCGTAGCGCTGCGAATGCGACGATGCGTCGCGGCTACGTGCTTGGGCGCATGCAAAGCCTTGGTTACATAAGTGATACCGAATACAGCGATGCCATGGACGAAGCGATGGAATCCAGCCTGCATGGCGCCGCTATCGAACTCAGCGCCGACTATGTTGCAGAAATGGTGCGGCGGGAGATGTTGTCGCGCTACGGGGAGGAAACCTACACGGCTGGGTACCAGGTTGTCACTTCGCTGGACTCGCGACTGCAAAAGGCGGCCGACTATTCACTTAGAAACGGCCTTCTCGAATTCACGCGGCGGCGTGGTTACCGTGGCCCAATCACGCAATTTGAGCTGACGCCAGAGCTGCTGCAAACGGATTTCACTGACTGGCCGATCGAGATATTGCAAGCACTCGACCAATACGCGCCGGGCGGCCTGTCCCTTGCTCTCGTGACGCGCCTCGGCGAAAACAACAGCGCCGAAATGGTTTTCAAGAATGGCGAGTCAGCAATACTGCCGTGGAGCGGAATCAAATGGGCCAAGCCGTTCATCGATCGTGCGACAAGCGGGCCGGCGCCGGAAGCCGTGACCGAAGTACTCACTCCAGGTGATGTGATCTTTGTCATGCCGACCACCGCAGGTATCTGGGCGCTGGCACAGGTTCCCGGCGCACAGGGCGCCGTTGTCTCGCTGGACCCGCAAGACGGCGCCATCACGAGTCTCGCCGGCGGCTTCGATTTCGCCACGAGCAAATTCAACCGCGTGACCCAGGCGTTTCGGCAGCCGGGCTCTTCGTTCAAACCCTTCATTTATTCGGCTGCGCTTGCAAACGGCAATACGCCGGCGACGGTTGTCGACGACTCGCCTGTCGTTATTCGCTCATCAGAACTTGAGAAGGACTGGCGACCCCTGAATTACAGCGGGCGTTTTTATGGGCCAACTCGCTTGCGCGAGGCGCTGGTACGTTCGATGAACCTGGTGTCCGTTCGCCTGTTACTTTATAAAACCGGTGTCGGCAACGCCGTTCGCCACATCGCGAAATTTGGATTCGGCCCGGACGCCCTGCCCCCTAATGGTTCCCTGGCGCTGGGTGGCGGTTCCGCTTCGCCGCTCGACATGGCGCAAGGCTATGCCATTATTGCCAACGGCGGATATGGTGTGGAGCCATATGTCATCGATGCCATCTATGGGCCCGAAGGCGAGACTTTGTATCGCGCTGAGCCGCTGGTGGTCTGCCCCGACTGTGAAACGGACGATAACCACGACAGGAATTTCGAACTCTACGAGAAAATGACGCTCGAGGAGATGGCCGACGTCGCCCTTACCTATCGGCCCGATGCTGCAGTCGCGCCGGCGTTTTTCGAAGATGTGAACGCCGCGCCGCACTCCGTATCCATACGAAATACCTTTCTGATCCAGGATATGATGCGCGACGTCATCCGCCGCGGCACCGGGCGACGCGCTCTGGTTCTTGGGCGCCGCGACCTGTCCGGAAAGACCGGCACTTCGAACGACCGGCGAGATGCCTGGTTCGGCGGATTCAACGGCGATCTCGCAACCATCGTCTGGGTTGGCTACGACGACGATCTACCTCTTGGGCCCGGCGAGGAAGGCTCGCGCACAGCCTTGCCGATCTGGATCGAATTTTCGCGTATCGCCTTAAAAGGTGTACCCGAAAATCAGATGCCGATGCCGGAGGGTATCGTCACTGTGCGCATCGATCGCGACAAGGGCTGCCGTGCGCGCGCCGGGCAGGCCAATACGATTTTCGAGGTGTTCCGCGACGGACATGTACCGGAGTGCCAGGTCGCGCAGGACGCGCCGGACATCTTTAACGATGCCGCCGGCGTTGAGGATCTCTTTACCGAAGACGAAGAGACCGAGCCCGATGAGACCGTACCCACGGCCGAAGAGGACGCGGACGCAGACACGGATCCCGAAACGCTATTCTAGATCTTGGGGGCGGGCCCGGCCCGCGATTGTACATGGGACGAAATAACAATAGCGGCGACGAGCGTGCGCGCCAGATGGTGGCACAAGAGGCCGCCCGCATCATTATTAATCATGGTATCCGCGATTATCGCGCCGCAAAAATAAAGGCTGCCGAGCGTCTCGGGCTGAATAGGCGTGGCTCACTGCCCGGCAATAGCGAAATCGAGCAGGCGGTTGGGGAACACCACCAGTTGTTCGGCGGCGAATCGCACACGGACCTGCTGCACGCGATGCGCGAGTCCGCACTGTCGGCGATGAAGTTGCTCTCGGCATTCAACCCGCGACTCGTCGGCCCGGTTCTTAACGGCACCGCAGACGAAAACTCGGCGATCAATCTGCACGTATTCACCGACTGCCCCGAAGCGGTCGCACTGCTGCTCGACGATCTCGAAATTCAGTATCGTCCTTATGAGCGCCGGCTAAGGAGTCGTCGAGACCAGACGGATACGTTCGCCGGATACGAATTTCAACATGGCTCTGGCAAGGTGCAGGCAACCGTATTTCCCGTAGACGGCATCCGCCAGGCGCCGCTAAGCCCGATTGATGGAAAACCGATGGAGCGTGCGGACGCTCAGCGAGTCAAGAATCTTGTGGGGTAGCTGCACCTGGCCGACTTCGTGCCGCCCGACGATCAACGTTTGTCAATTGCGACGTAGTCGCGATTTACGGGCCCGGTATAGAGTTGCCGCGGACGAGAGATTCGGGTATCCGGATCAGAAATCATTTCTCGCCAATGTGCCGTCCAGCCTACTGACCGGCCAATTGCGAACATTACTGTGAACATCGACGTTGGGATACCAAGCGCGCGATAGATGATTCCGGAGTAAAAATCCACGTTCGGGTACAGGTTCTTTTCGATGAAGTAGTCGTCCTTGAGCGCGACCTCTTCAAGTCTGAGTGCGAGGTCGAACAACGGAGTATCCTGGTTTCCCCGTCTCGCAAGCACCTTGTGCGCCATTTCGCGAATGATCGTAGCGCGCGGATCGAAGTTTTTGTAGACGCGATGCCCGAAACCCATCAGACGAAACGGATCATCTGCGTCTTTCGCCTTGTCAATGTACTTGCCAATCTGACTGGCATCACCTATCTCTTCGAGCATCTCGAGGACGGCTTCGTTTGCGCCACCATGTGCGGGACCCCACAGCGCCGAAATACCCGCGGCAATTGCGGAGTATGGGTTTGCGCCGGAACTGCCGGCCATACGCACAGTCGACGTTGAGCAGTTCTGCTCATGGTCGGCGTGCAGGATAAACAAAAGATCGAGCGCCTCGGCCGCGACCTGGTCAATTTCATAAGGTTCGGCCGGTACCGAAAAGAACATTTGCAACAGATTCTCACAGTAGTTCAGATCGTTGCGCGGATACATGAATGGTTGACCGCTGTTAAGTTTGAAAGCCGCGGCGGCAATCGTCGGCAGCTTCGCCAGAATCCTGTGCGAGAAGATATCGCGGTGCTTCTGGTTCGAGGCATCCAGCTCATTGTGATAATAGGCGGACATCGAACCAACAACGGCCGACAGCATGGCCATCGGATGGGCATCGTAACGGAAGCCCTTGAAGAAATTCAGCATCCCTTCGTTGAGCATCGTATGAGTGCGTATGGTCTGGTCGAATACCTCGAGTTCCTTCTCTGTCGGAAGGTCACCATGCAATAGCAGGTAAGACACCTCCAGGAAGTTCGAGTGCTTTGCGAGCTGCTCGACCGGGTAGCCGCGATACATGAGTATGCCCTTCTCGCCGTCGATAAACGTTATATCGGAAGCGCAACTACCCGTCGCTACGAAGCCCGGATCGTGGGTAAACACACCCTGCTCGCTGTAAAGCTTCGAAATATCAATTACGTCGGGGCCGGCCGTGCCCGTCAGAACCGGCAATTCCATTTCTTTGCCACCGGGGCTTTTCAGGCGGTAGGCGTCCTGGCTCATCCTCGTCCTCCAGCGTTTCGCCGCAAGCTGCGGCACGTTGCATCAAAACATACGAGCATAGCAGAACCCCGGCGAGCGGCGTTCTGCAGTCGACTTTTGACGCCACAGAGTACGCCGGGGTATTGCCCGGCCGCTATAGTTACATACCGTACTTTTTGCGGAATTTGTCTACGCGACCGGCCGTGTCGACGATCTTTTGCTTGCCCGTATAAAAAGGATGGCACGAAGAGCACACCTCGATCGCGAGATCATCAGCAAGCGTTGAACGCGTGGTGAACTCGTTGCCGCAGCTACAGGTGACCTTGATGTCGTTGTAGCTGGGATGGATATCGGCTTTCATTTTAGGGCTCTCCGGGTGCGTACGCTGTACACAAAAGGGCGCGTAATATATAGCGAAGCGGGCCCGCCCGCAAGCCCCCGGGGCAGGCACTTATGTTATCCACAGAAGCTGTGGATAAGGTTGTGGAAGAAAATTGAGTGAATGCCCTAAGGTGCGGATTTCCAACGCGCCTTGTCAGAATGACTACTTTATGGCCAATTTGTTAAGACCATAAAAAACAAATAGTTACAGTGGTTTTGCAACGCTCGGGCTGAATCTGTATGCGTCTCACGCTGCAATTACAGGGCTGCACGCGCTCTTGTGCATAAAAGTCAGGAGCGGATATCTCGATATTCATGCCTGATCGGGCAGGAATTCGGCCTGCAGATCATTCAAGAATCGCTTTCCGAGGGCAGTTGGCCGCCAGCGACCGGACGGTTGCCGGTCGAGGAGCCGTTTCTCAAGCGCCGGTTTTGCAGCATCGGCCAGGAACCTGGCGGACAACCCGGTTCGCGCCTCAAACAAGGTGTCGTCGAAACCCCCGCTGAGTCGAAGTACGTTCAGCATGAACTCGAACAACAATTGCGAATCACTAAGCGATGGCGGCAACGGGCTCGCTAGCTGCGCCTCGATCTCCGCCATGTATGAAAATGGGTTTGCCGGTTTTGCGTAGCGTCGAACCCCGCTTTCGTCTGAATATTTGCCATGCGCGCCCGCGCCCACAGCCAAGTAGTCGCCAAACGACCAGTAATTGAGATTGTGCCGGCATTGATGGCCGGCGCGCGACCACGCGGAGACCTCGTACTGGTCGAATCCATGCGCTGCGAGTAAGCCCTCGCCATTGTCCTGAATGTCAGATACCAGCTCTTCGTCCGGCAAACCCTCCGGCGGGCGGGCATGAAATACCGTATTCGGCTCGAGCGTCAACTGGTACCAGGACAGGTGCTGCGTTTGGAGCGCAAGTGCCGACTCAATGTCGGCCATTGCCTTATCGACGCCCTGCTCCGGCAGACCGTACATCAGGTCGAGATTGACGGATTCGAATCCCGCCGCATTCGCTTCGTCAACCGAGCGCGAGATGTCTCCAACCGAGTGAACCCGCCCGAGGACACGCAATGAGTCCGGCGAAAACGACTGCGCACCGATCGACAATCGGTTCACGCCAGCGCGCCGATAGTCGACAGGGTCGCCGCACTCGACGGACCCCGGGTTTGCCTCCATCGTGATTTCTATATCAGACGCGAACGAAAAATGTGTATCGACCGCATCGAGTAGCTGGCCGATCTCGCCCGCCGTAAACAGGCTTGGCGTACCGCCGCCGAGGAATATGCTGATCAGGCTGCGTCCCTCCGCACGTGTTGCCTCGCTGGCGATATCGGCAATCAATGCCGCCAGGTAGCGTGCTCGCGGCGCCGTTTTCCCCGCTGTGTAGGAGTTGAAATCGCAATACGGACATTTTCGAACGCACCACGGCAGGTGTACGTAAAGCGACAGGGGAATCGACGCCATGACAGCCATTGACGTCATCGCGACTTACGCCGGTTCGGAGCCGAACGAGCGCGCAAGCGCGCGCAGTGCCTTGCCACGGTGGCTGCGTGCATTCTTCTCCTCCGCCGAAAGTTCGGCTGCGGCTTTCCCCGATTCGGGGTCGAGAAACACAGGATCGTACCCGAACCCGCTGTCGCCGCGACGCGCGCTCAATATTCGTCCACGCCATATGCCTGTGGCCAGCAGCGGATCCGCGTCCTCGTGTATTACGAAGCAGGCCACGCAATGAAATGCCGCGCTGCGATCTTTGTCGACCACGCTCGCGAGTTCGTCAAGCAATTTGTCGATGTTGCTGTCGTCCGTGGCATCAGGACTCGCGTAACGCGCGGAGCGAACACCCGGCCGCCCGTCGAGTATATCGACCGCAAGGCCGGAGTCATCTGCGATGGCGGGCAGGCCTGTCACGGCTGCAGCGTGCCTTGCCTTGATAATGGCGTTTTCCTCGAAACTGGAGCCTGTCTCATCCACCTCGCTGACGCCGAAATCGGACTGCGGCACGAAGGTGACATCGAGATGCGCGAAAAGGGTCGAAATCTCCCGTATCTTGCCGGCATTGCCGCTGGCAATGACGATTTTACCTGGCAGTTTCAAGACAAGCTCTTCAACCGGCTGCGTCGAGAGCCTCGTTTTGTCGCTCGACGATATGCTCGATACCCACCCTGGCGAGAGTGAGCATCTCTGTAAACTCATCATCACTAAACGCGTGGCCCTCGGCTGTGCCCTGCACCTCGATAAAGCGGCCAGCATCGTTCATGACAATGTTCATATCCGTTTCGGCCTCTGAGTCCTCCGCGTAGTCGAGGTCGAGTACTGCGGTACCGCGATAAATTCCGACGGACACCGCGGCCACCTGGCCGTGCAGCGGGTTTTTTTTCAGCTTGCGCGTACCGGCTACGCGCTGCATCGCCAGCGCCAGCGCCACATACGCGCCGCTTATGGCTGCAGTGCGTGTACCCCCATCGGCCTGCAAGACGTCGCAATCAAGCGTGACCATTCTTTCGCCGAGCGCGGCAAGGTCGGTCACGGCGCGTAACGAGCGGCCGATCAGGCGAGAAATTTCCATCGTGCGGCCGCTCTGTTTTCCCCTGGCCGCCTCGCGGGCCGAACGTGTGTGCGTCGCTCGTGGCAGCATGCCGTACTCGCCGGTCACCCAACCACTGCCTTTACCGCGCATCCAGCCCGGTACACGGTCCTCTATAGTCGCCGTACACAACACGCGGGTTTCGCCAAACTCGGCGAGAACGCTGCCCTCAGCGTAGCGTGTGAAATCGGGCGTAAATGTGACTGTGCGGATACCGTCCGCGGCGCGGCCGCTTGGTCGCATCATTACTCCTCAAATAGTGGCTTTCAGGAATTCAGCCAGCGAATGGCCGTTCCGGTCGTATTGTCGCTGTAAGGAGAGTTGGCGTTCAATGCCTTGATGCTGAGCGTCTTGAGATTGTCAGCAAGATTGTTCTCACCCGGCGTGGCGATTTCGGCTATATCGTCATCACCGATCCCGGACCATAGTCCGTCCGAGCACGCGAGCAGCACGTCCCCCGGCAGCAGCGGCATTTTCGCCGTGAGGCTCATATCCGGCACTGGTGCATCACCTCCGAGGCAGCATTCGACGAAGTTGCGCATCGGGTGATCGAGCGCCTCGGCCTCGGTAATCGCCCCCTCCTGTATCAAGACCTCGACATGGCTGTGGTCGCGGGATCGCGTCAGCACCCTGTTGCCGCGAACCTGGTATATGCGACTGTCGCCGATGTGAGCCCAGAATGAACCGCCCTCCTGCACCAGGCATATCGCGCAGGTGGCTCGCGGCCGAAAGTCCACGGCCAGATCCTGTCCCAGCGCGACAACGGCGTCGTGCGCACGCGCCAGCGCCATATACAGAAACCCCTGCGGATCGAAGACCGGCAGTTTTATCTCCATAAAGGAGTTCTGCACGATACTGAGCGCCGTTTCCGCGGCGCGGGCGCCATCCGAGTGCCCGCCCATGCCGTCGAAAACCAGCAGCATGGCTGCGTCTTCGGCGACAACGACGGCGGCACGGTCCTGGTTGTCCTGGCGGTCCCCCAGCGCGGATACTTTGGCGTACTCGACCTGCATGGTGTTTCGTTTTTGCCTGTGTCTCTTTAATATGCCGTGCCTGGCACCAAATAGCCGTGACCAACCCGGCACAAGCGGAGGTGGGAACTAATGTTACACAGTATGACAGGCTTTGCGCGGCAGTCCGCCGAGACGCCACTCGGCGCGTTGACGTGGGAACTACGAGCCGTCAATCATCGCTACCTCGATTTGCAATTCAAGTTGCCTGGCGATTTACGTCCCAAAGAGCAGGCTTTTCGGCAACAGGTCGGCGAACGAATAAAGCGCGGCAAGATCGAGTGCAGCTTCCACTTCCGGCGAGCCTTTGACGAGGGCACCGAAATGCAACTCAACGACGAGCTGCTGAGCTTGCTGTCGTCGCGACTGGAAACCATTGCTACCAATTTTCGCAACGCCGATATGGTTAATCCGGTCGACATTCTGCGTTGGCCCGGCGTCGTTCAGCAACTTGAAGTCGATATGGAGCCCCTGTTTGCCGAAGCGACGGATTTGCTCGGCGCCACGATCGACGCCATGTCGGCGATGCGGGCAAGCGAGGGTGAACGCATCGCGTCGATGCTCGAAGCCCGCTGCGCGGATATTGATGTGCTGGTGAAGTCCGTGCGCAAGCGGATGCCCGAGGTGATGGAAGCAAGCCGCGCTAAACAACGCGAGCGTATCGAACGCCTGGACGTGGCCGCGGATCCTGAGAGACTCGAAATCGAGCTGGCGCTGATCGCACAAAAAATAGACGTGGACGAAGAACTTGATCGTCTTGATAGCCATGTGGTCGAAATTCGCGATACGCTCGCGAAACAGGAACCCGTTGGCCGACGCCTCGATTTCCTGATGCAGGAGCTGAATCGTGAGGCGAACACACTGGGCTCCAAGTCTGCCGACACCGAGACGACGAAATCGGCCGTCGAGCTAAAAGTGCTTATTGAACAAATGCGCGAACAGGTTCAGAACGTCGAGTGAAATTTCTGCCTGTCTTGGTTTGCATCAATTCCCATGAAACACGCTGAATCTATTGCTACACATTGTTCTCAAATATCTTAGACTATCTTGGTGTATCCAGCGACACTGTGTAGCCTGACGTGTAGCTGCTCAGCTCGAGGCTCGAAACTACCTGCTCGGCTGGCTACACATTGACCGCGAGAGCGCCGCCATCACGCGAGATTGACGGTTGGGTGCGGCATCACCTGATCGCATACAGAAAAACGACTCGGGGCCGCGCATTATGACCCGCTGCCGGCGGTACTATCGCTGCATCGATTGCGACCGGACCATCACGCAGGCGCATACCGATGGCCTGTGCCTCGACTCGTACTTCGATGGTTTTCGAAATGGATTATCTCCCAGAATCTTCAGATGACTGCTGCTACTATTCGAGAGTGGCATGCTCTTAGGTAGGAGGCTATCAATGACGAAAAAGCGAAGCGGCTCCCGCACCAAGAAAAAAGCAGTAAAGAAAAAGTCTGAAAGTGAGCCGGTAAGACGATCGCGCACGTACAAAAGGAAAACTCAGCCAATGTTCCTGGAGCCTGTTATTCCAGTGCCAGACGACGACGAAGACTAGAGCGATGCCCGGAGTCTCGCATAAAGAGCTATCGGATATCGATAGGGAAATGACGCGACTGGTCAGCGCCGCTGTCCGAGGTATTGCATTCGGCACTATTGCTGCTGTATGGGCCGTGTTTTCTACGACTTCGATCACGTGGTCGCCAACTGCAGCTTTCGGTGTCCAAACATCTGTCTATATTAGTTTTGCATTCGCACTCGCCATCGCCAGCCTGATGACTGACTTGCTACACTACATATGCGGTGTGCGCATGTCACGCATCGCACTGCAGTGGTGGGATGATCGCATCGATGCCGAAAATTCTACAGAGTTTTGCTACAACGAATCATGTCTCGGCAAGAACGGTATGAGCTGGTATAACTGGATTCCGAGACTGTTCTGGACGAAGCTCGTTCTATCAATAGGATCGGGTGCTGCATTCCTCCTCGCGGTATTCGAAATAAGGTTTGGTCCGCAGCTACTACCTCTTTAGCAATTGAACGGGTTACTGGTGCACATCATGTCCTGATGCGTCGGTGGCCGAGACTGCCGCATCATGTCGTCATGAGTCGGTGGCTTGGACTGCTGCATCATCTCTTGATGAGTTCGCGCTTGCCCGCCGTTTCCTGATGATGTCGAGCCAGGATTACTGTTGTTGGGCATCTCTACGCCGATGCACTTGCCATTCAACACCGAACCGTGACAAGTGCCGATTGGTTGGCCTATCACGCTGCCGTGGCACACGCCATTGACGACAGCGCCAATACACTGATCTTCGGTATACATCAGGGTTTGATTGGGCAATGTGACGCCAGCCAGATGCGCGCTTGGTGGCGGCCCAGTCAAATAGCTCGCGCAGCCTGTTGCTGCCATCACCAATACGATGCTTGAGAGTCGAATCAGTGTATTCATGGTCTTACTCCATCGATTTGCCATGACAGAACAGTAGCAATCCGATCTCCACGGTGATTGTCCGATTACGGCAGACTGTAGTCCGAAAACCGCAGAATCATACGATTCGATATCTTGAAATCAATCAAGTTTTTATCAAGATGGCAGGGATTGAAATGATTGACTAATCAACCCCGATGATGAATTGAATAGATTGAATTAAGCCGGGGTTTTTAATCTTGCTAATCCCTGCCCTGGCAGACAATTGACAGGCGGTCCCGCTTGAAAACTTGACTAATCAAGCTTGAATTAAGCGGGGTTTATCAAGATGAGATTGTTCGCGTGTATTGAAATACAGATTGCCCCGATCAAATTAGTCTGAGCACTCAACAATGCGCTTGCTGTCTTCGCTGCCCCAATTTTCGCAGCCCGCCCAGCAGTGCTGTACCTTGCCAGTCCAGGTATCGGTGAGGATAAAATCGCCGGGGAGGCTAGGCTCGCTGCTGTTGTATCGATTGCAACCGGTGAGGATGGTCAGTAGTGCAAAAAGTATGGTGAGTTTCATGATTGATCCTCATGGGTTGAGTCTTGTGAGCACCGGTAAACATCCACCTGAGCGTTGATGTAGACGCCACCGGTGGAGCCAAGATTCACGGGCACAAAAGCATCGCCGCCAATCTCAGCCACGGCGTTGCGGATCGTATTGAGCTGCCCGGTACGCTGCGAATTGTGGTCGAAATAGAGGTTATTATCCTTGACGTCGAGCACGCCCCTGAATTCGCACAAGTCGGATGGCGTGGAGTTGAGCACTCGCACCTCGCGGCCGGCATCACTGAGGGTAACGCTGGCGCAGCCGGATATGACAATGATGAATCCAAGAATTGCGAAAAACCGCATGTCATTTCTCCTGATAAACTGGTGTTTAAGTAGATTGAAATATATCCACATGGAGCGATGCGGTATTGTCAGAACGATGCAAATTCAATTCTGATTACGTCAGCCCCGAATAACGGCGAAACAGGCTGATTTTTGATCCGCTGTGTGGCTGGATGTGTAGCCAGGCGAAGCAACAGTGATAAGACTCTATAGGCTACAAGGCATACAGCTTGTTCTCTGCGAACAGGTTCAGAACGTCGAGTAGTTTTTGACCTCATCGAGAAGCCGGGGCCGGCTTTCCCGGTATCCCGGCTGGCTCTAGTTGTGTACTTCTATACCGATGCATCGCCCGCCCAAAACCGCATCGTGACAAACACCAATGGGCCCGCCTGTGACACCGCCATAACACACGTCTTTGACAACCGAGCCAACGCATTGCTCGGCGGCGTACATCACCAGTTGATCGGGTTCTGTCACACCGGCCAGGTGATCAGTCCACTTAGGTCCCGGTGAATAGCTTGCACAGCCGGCGATTGCCAGTACCAGGGCGAAAGTTGATAACTGAGTCAGTGTTCTCATGGTGTAATCCATCCATTTACCGTGAGTGCACTGTAGCGACTTGGTACCGGGGACTATTGTTCCGAGGCGGCAAACTGCATTCTCGATACCTCAACGCCACCTGCATTGACAAATATCGTAAATCTAACGTTATATGCAGCCAGAACAGGCAAACGGTGACTGATGACCCGCAAATCCGATTGCTTGTTGTCGTCCACGGTAATTCGGTGCGAAACGTCGAGTAGAACTTTATGAGTGAGATCAGCCTTTACGTAATCGCGGCACCGTCGGGTGCGGGTAAGACAACGCTTGTCAAAGCGCTGATGAAAAGAGACCCCCGTTTGCGCTTTTCCATTTCCTACACGACACGCAAGAAGCGCAGCAATGAGGAAGACGGCGTCGACTACCTGTTTGTCGACAGCGACGAGTTTTTTGAATTACGTGAGCGTGGCGAGCTACTCGAGTCTGCGGAAGTATTCGACAACTATTACGGCACGAGCCGCGCGCAGGTCGAGGGGCACCTGGCGAATGGCCACAACGTCATTCTCGAAATTGACTGGCAGGGCGCGCAGCAGGTGCGCGAATCGATGCCCGAGGCCGTCACTATTTTTATTCTGCCGCCGTCACTTGAGGAGCTTGAGCGACGGTTGCGAGACCGCCGCACCGATTCCGACGACATCATCGAGCGCCGGCTGCGTGACGCCCGCGGCGACATGGCCCGTGGGGAGGAATTCGAGTATGTCATCGTCAATGACGACCTCGACCGGGCTGTCGCCGAGCTCGAGGCTATTATCGGCGCCTAATAACTTTTTGGAATAAGGGCTGGCTTTTGCGCCGAATCGCGACTAGCCTGCGATCCGCGGTCTGTGGTCACCCCTGCGGAGACTCGCCGCCCCTACATTCATTCGCGGTCTGAAGGCCGCTCTGACAGGAATCAGGAAATGGCACGTATTACAGTCGAAGACTGCCTGGAGAACATTGGCAACATATTTGAGATGGTACTCGTCGCCGCGAAACGCGCGCGTCGTGTCGCCCACGGCGCCGAACCCATGGTTGAACTCGAAAACGACAAACCGACAGTTATCGCGCTGCGCGAGATCGCGGCAGGTCATGTTACGCCGGCAATTCTCGACGAGATCGAGCAGCCAGCCGTCGACGATCTGCTGCAGTCTGAAATCGCCGACGAAATCATGCCCAATCGCGGAATTTCGATCGGCGATTGATGACTGTGCGTGGTCCGGTCCCCTCTGGGGGGATCACCGCTCTTACAGTATGATCAAGGCATGGACTATGCCTCGACATTGCTGTCGAAACTACCGGGTGCGTCGCGGCGCGACCATGGTATGCGGCGTCTTCTCGACACGCTGGGCTCCTACCTGTCTGCGGATCAGATCGGGCAGATTGCCAAGGCCTATGAGTTCGGCGCGGCTGCCCATGACGGGCAAAGCCGCAAGACCGGCGAACCCTACATAACCCACCCGGTCGCGGTCGCACAGGAGCTGGCCGATATGCACCTCGATTCCGAGGCAATCATGGCGGCAATCCTGCACGACACCGTGGAAGACACCCAGGCCTCGCTTGCCGACATCGAAGAGCAATTCGGCAACGAAGTAGCGCTGCTGGTCGACGGCGTCAGCAAACTCGACCAGATCCAGTTTCGCAGCCAGGCCGAAGCGCAAGCCGAAAGCTTTCGCAAGATGATGCTTGCGATGATCGAGGATATTCGTGTCATCCTTGTAAAACTTGCTGATCGCCTGCACAACATGCAGACGCTCGGCGCGATGCCGGCCAGCAAGATACGGCGCATTGCTCGCGAGACACTGGATATTTACGCGCCCATCGCAAACCGGCTCGGCATCAATCGCCTGAAGGTCGAACTCGAAGACCTCGGGTTTCGCTACCTCTACCCGCTGCGTTACCGCGTACTCGACAAAGCGTTAAAAAAGAGCAAGGGCAGCCAGCGCCAGATTGTCAAACGCATCTCAGAGGAGTTTCGCAAGGCGCTCGCGGACGAGGGTATCAAGGCGGAACTGATTGGTCGCGAGAAACACCTGTACAGTATTTACAGGAAAATGGCCGAGAAAAAGAGGCCGATGAGTGACGTTGTCGATGTTTACGGCTTTCGTATCGTCGTCGGAGACGTCAGTACCTGCTACCAGGTTCTTGGCATGATTCACGGCTTGTACAAACCCATGCCCGGTCGATTCAAGGACTACATCGCAATCCCTCGAATTAATGGCTACCAGTCCCTGCATACGACGCTTTTCGGGCCAAAGGGCCTGCCGCTCGAAGTCCAGATTCGAACGCAAAACATGGACCGTGTTGCCGAGTCAGGCGTCGCGTCACACTGGCAGTACAAGGCTGACGATAAAGCTGATGCAACGCCGCAACGTCGGGCGCGGGAGTGGTTGTCGAACCTTTCCGAATTACAGGAAACGGGATCGTCGGAGGAGTTTCTCGAGAGCGTCAAAGTCGATCTGTTTCCGGACAAGATTTACGTATTCACGCCCAAGGGCGACATCATTCCGTTGCCGAAAGGTGCTACGGCCGTCGACTTCGCTTACGCCGTGCATACCGATATCGGCAATCGCATCGTAGCCGCAAAAATCGATCGAACTCTGGCTCCGCTGCGAACGCCTCTCGCCAACGGACAGACCGTCGAGGTCATGAAGAGTCGCGGCGCAAAGCCCAATCCGAACTGGCTGACCTTTGTTCGCACGGCGAAGGCACGCACAGCGATTCGCCAACACATGAAGAACCTGCGCTCGAACGAATCTGTTGATCTTGGCAAGCGTTTGCTCGATCGATCGCTCAAGGACCTCGACTCATCGTTACGCAAAGTCGGGAAAATCAGGATGAACGCAGCACTTGAGGAACTCGGCCTGGCGGGCACGCCCGAGCTATTCGAGCAACTGGGCCTCGGCGAAAGAATCGCGCCCCTGACCGCTCGCTTCCTGCTCGGCATGAGCGATGACGGCACCGCGCCCGACACCGCCAGTCTCGTCATTGCCGGCACCGAAGGTGTGGTCGTAAGCTACGCCAAGTGTTGTTACCCGATCCCGGGTGACGATGTCATGGGTTACCTCAGTTCCGGGCGCGGCGTCGTCATTCACCGAAACTGCTGTGGCAATCTCGCGAATTTCCGCAAGCAACCTGAGAAATGGATTGCCGTTAGCTGGGAAAAGGACATTGAGCTGGAGTTTTCCAGCCAGATCCAGACGGACACGCGCAACAAGCCCGGCGTACTCGCCGAAGTAGCCGCGACAATTGCCGACTGTGAATCCAACATCGAACAGGTAGAGGTTCTCGGTCGTCACGAGGACTGTTCCATGTTGTCCTTCCTGTTGCAGGTTCGCGACCGCAATCATCTCGCAAAAATAATGCGCGAAGTACGCAAGATGGCGAACGTCATTCGCGTGTCGCGCGATTGCGCCTGACGAAACGGAGCATTAATGAGCAGACAAGCCATTCACAGCGATAACGCTCCGGCGTCAATCGGCACATATTCGCAGGCAATCAGGACGGGCAAGCTCTTATTCATGTCCGGACAAATACCGCTCGACCCGGCAACGATGGAGGTCGTCGACGGTGACTTTGAGACTCGCGCTCGCCGGGTTTTTGACAATCTCAAGGCGGTCGCCGAGGCGGCAGGAGGCGACATGAACCAAATCGTGAAGCTCACGATCTTTCTTACCGACCTCAATAATTTCGCAGCGGTTAACAGCGTTATGGAGGATTTTTTCGAGCAACCGTTTCCGGCTCGCGCCGCCGTCGGCGTCGCAGAACTGCCGAAGGGTGTTGACGTAGAGGCCGACGCGATTCTTGTTTTCCCGTAGGAGCCCGCCGTTGGAGCCTGCTGTTGAGATTACCAATATGCCGGAAAACGACAATGCGGCGCCGACCCCGCTAACCGACCTGGCCGGCGTCGGCCCCGCGCTCGCGAAAAAACTCGAACGTCTCGGCGTGTTCGCAGTCGAGGACCTGTTGTTCCTGCTGCCGCTTCGTTACGAAGACCGTACACAACTCGTCAAGCTCGGCGCTCTTGCTGCCGGCTGTCGTTGCCTTGTCACGGGTGAGGTACTGTTGTCGGAAACCACATACCGGGGCCGGCGTAATCTGCTCGTACGGATCGACGACGGCAGTGGCCAGTTGACGCTGCGCTTTTTTCATTTTTCGCGCTCTCAACAAGCGCAGTTCAAACCCGGCGTTCACGTGACCTGCTTTGGCGAAGCCCGCAAAGGTTCGGCAGGCATGGAGATGATCCACCCCGAGTATCGCCTGTTGCGAAAAGACCAGGACCCGGCGATCAACGAATCCCTGACGGCGATATATCCGGCGACCGAGGGCGTGCAGCAGGGTCGGCTACGCAGCCTGACTGATCAGGCGCTTGGAAAAATGCGCCAATCACCGCCGGTGGAGTTGTTGCCCGCCCATTTACTCAAAGATTTGCAAATGCCGCCACTCGCCGAGGCCATCAACTACCTGCATCGTCCGCCGCCCGATGCCAATGTCGGGCTCATGCAGGCAGGTCGGCACCCGTGTCAGCAGCGCCTCGCGTTCGAGGAGTTGCTCGCGCACTACCTCAGCCTGAAAAGCCTGCGGGCACTCGCCGAAACGGAGGCGGCGCCGGCGCTTTCGGGTGGTGACTCGGAGGTTGACGACTTCATTCGCGGCCTGCCCTTCACGCTGACCGGGGCGCAACGAAGGGTTGTTGACGAGATACTGGGTGATCTGTCGCTGGCGCACCCGATGATGCGCCTTATTCAGGGTGATGTTGGTTCGGGCAAAACGGTCGTTGCAGCAATCACCTGTTTGAAAGCCATATCCTGCGGCGTGCAGGCTGCGATCATGGCGCCGACCGAGTTGCTTGCGGAACAACACTGGCGCAGTTTCTCTGACTGGTTCCGACCGCTCGGAATCGAGCCCGCCTGGCTGTCAGGAAGTCAACGCGGCGCAGCGCGCCGGGAGTCGCTGCAGGGCATCGAGGACGGCTCTGCAAAACTCGTAATCGGCACTCACGCGCTATTCCAGGAAGGCGTGACGTTTCACAAACTTGGCCTCGTCATCATTGATGAGCAACATCGCTTTGGCGTACATCAACGTATGGCCTTACGCAATAAAGGCGTTAGCGACCGTGGTCACCCGCATCAGCTCGTTATGACAGCAACGCCTATTCCACGAACTCTGGCGATGGCCGCGTACGCCGACCTCGACATATCCGTCATCGACGAACTGCCGCCAGGCAGGAACCCCGTCAAAACGATCGCGATTCCGGATAGCCGGCGCGAGGAGGTCATTGCCCGTGTTCAATCTGCCTGCGGGTCGGGTCATCAGGCGTACTGGGTGTGTCCGCTTATCGACGAGTCCGAAGTGCTTGACTACCAGGCCGCTGAAGCCAGCTACGAAATGCTGACGCAGGCCCTGCCCAACATACACGTCGGTCTCGTACATGGTCGTATGAGGGCTGCCGAAAAAGAACGTGGCATGCGGGCATTCAAGGAGGGCCTGATTCAACTCCTCGTTGCCACGACGGTTATCGAGGTGGGTGTCGATGTACCGAACGCGAGCCTGATGATTGTCGAGAACGCCGAGCGAATGGGCCTGTCGCAGCTGCACCAGCTGCGCGGCCGTGTGGGGCGCGGCACCATCCAGAGTCATTGCGTTTTGTTGTACCGGCCGCCGCTCGGGCGAACGGCCAGAACCCGCCTGTCCGTGTTACGCGAAACAAACGACGGTTTCGTCGTCGCGCAGCGCGACCTCGAACTGCGCGGGCCGGGTGAGTTGCTCGGCACTCGCCAGACGGGATTGCCGGAGTACCGCGTTGCCGATCTCGTTCGCGATGCCGAGCTGATGCCGAAGATCCAGCTTGCTGCGGAAGCGCTGCAACAACGATCGCCCGGCAAGGCGGCAGCGATTATGCGGCGCTGGGTACCTGACATGAGTCACTACGGCAAGATGTAGGAACCCGCCACACGGGCTCCTGCAGTAAACTCCGGTCTATGAAGAACTTTTTCGCCGGCAAAATCCCACCCGAACTCGTCGCCCAGGTTCGAAACTACGGCAAACTCATGCGTGTCGACAAACCCATCGGCGTCTGGCTGCTGCTGTGGCCCACACTCTGGGCGCTGTGGCTTGCCGGCGAGGGCCACCCTGATCAGGGTTTGTTCGTCGTATTCGTTTTCGGCGTCTTCATCATGCGCTCTGCCGGCTGCGTGCTGAACGACCTTGTTGATCGCAACATCGACCCTTACGTTGAGCGAACACGCACGCGACCAATCGCATCCGGCGCCGTTGCGCCGCTGGAGGCTTTGACGCTTTTCGTTGCGCTCGGGCTTATTGCCATAGGTCTGGCAACGATGCTGAACCGGCCCGCCCAGCTGCTCGCGATCGTCGGGGCAGTACTTACCATCTCGTATCCGTTTATCAAACGTTTCATATCGATACCGCAATTCATTCTTGGCGCCGCTTTCGGCTGGGCCGTGCCGATGGCATTCGCCGCACAAACCGGCGGCGTTCCACAGCTGGGCTGGGTCGTTTTCGGCGCAGCGCTGATCTGGGCGGTCATTTACGACACCTTTTACGCGATGGTCGACCGCGATGACGACCGCAAACTCGGCGTTAAATCAACGGCTTTACTGTTCGGCGACGCGGACTTGTTCGTGATCGGCGGACTGCAACTCGTTATGTTGCTGGCGCTCCTGTTTGTTGGCGTGCGTGCCGAGCTCGGGTTCTGGTATTACCTGTCGGTTGCCGCCTCGGCTTGTCTCATGGCTTATCACCAGTGGCTCGCACACAACCGGCAAAAAGCCGGATGTTTCGCGGCGTTCCGGAACAATCACTACATTGGTCTCGTTGTCTTTATTGGCATCGTGCTGCACTACAGCTTTAATCCCGTAACTCCGTAGGGGATTGTCCCGACGCCCTGGCCAGCGCCAGCGCGCTAACCTTCGAGACCCCGTTGTCCAACAACACGCGGGCCAGCTGGCGGCAGGTCTCACCCGTCGTAATCACGTCGTCTACAATCAACACATGCCTGGCCGTGATGCGCCCGCGTGCGCTAAAAGCCGACTTCAGGTTGCGGCGCCGCTCAGCAGCGCTTAACCCCGATTGAGAGGGCGTTGGCACCGTCCTTATTACGCCGCGGAACATTGGTAACGACATTTCTTTTCTCAGTGGAGCGGCGAGCTCCTCTGCCTGGTTGAAACCGCGGCGAATTCGTCGCCAGCGATGCAGCGGAACCGGCAGCAGCGCGTCGATATCGGCCGGCAGGCTTGTTGCCGCGCGTATCAGGATGTCACTGAATGCCGGCTGGTAATGCAGCTTGCGATGATACTTGAGCGCCTTGATGGCCTTGTCGACCGGGAATTCATAAGCCAGCGGCGCCACAGTGGCCGCCAGCAAGGCCGGCTCGAACTGGCAGTTCACACAAGGCACCCCCGGCGGCAATGGCCCCGGAACCGGCATCGCACAAAACCGGCAACTGTCTGTTATCCAGGGCAGATCCCGTTCACAGCCGGCGCAAACGAATCGCTCGTCGCCGCGGGAAATCACGCCGCAGAAAACGCAACGGCGAGGCATCAGCGACGCCTCGATCGCGCGAATTGGGCGCAGTAACAACTTTCCAGCAATCGCCGAACAGCTCCGAATACCCATAAAGTAATTATCAAGCACATCGCGCAGCGATACCGTGGCTCTTTCCGGGTGATCTGCGCACAAAGCGTGATAACGTATTTCGCATCAGCGTTACTACCAATTGCACACCGTGAATTCCGGCCATTCTCTTAACATTGCCGATGTCCGCAGGCGATTTGACTCCGCGGCACGCGGCTTCGACGATGCGGATTTTGTCCACGGCGTAACACGGGATGGCTTGTTCACTCGATTGCAGTCGCTTGTCATCGATGCGAGCGTCGTCGTCGACCTTGGCTGCGCAACAGGGTCTGCCACGCAACGGCTCGCGAAACGTTTTCGCGGCGCCAAAGTTTTGGCTGTCGATTTGTCGCAAAAAATGCTCGAACAATGTCGTGCGAAGCAGCGCTGGTTCTCGAAAGCGAGTGTAATCCAGGCCGACGCGTCAGCACTGCCATTCGCTGATCAAAGTATTGACGTTGTCTTCGCCAACCTCCTGTTGCCGTGGGCGAGCGAGCCGGTAGTTGTCGCCGGGGAAGTTTGCAGAGTTTTGCGCAAGGATGGCCTGTTCGTATTTGCCACACTCGGCCCGGACAGCCTTATTGAACTCCGCAATGCGTGGGCCGGAATCGACGCGCACCACCACGTGAATCGATTCATCGACATGCACGATGTTGGCGACTCGCTCGTGCGAGCCGGCCTGCGTGACCCGGTTCTGGATGTCGACCGACTAACTGTCACTTACGACGACGCCAATGCACTTTTTCGTGATCTCACAGCCGCCGGTGCCCGCAACGCGTTGCGGGGCCGCAACGGCTCGCTGCTTGGAAAAGGCCGCTTTGAGGCCTTGCGCGAAAACATCGAAAGCGGCAGATCGGGTGGCAAAATCAGCCTCAGCCTTGAGCTCGTTTACGGCCATTGCTGGGGCTGCGGGCCCGGTATCTTCGGCGGCGATGTACGCATCGAGGCGGCCACGATTCCCACGCGCGGGCGCTAATCTCCGGCAACGCCGTGAAATTTTGCTTAGCTGCTTTGATCTGCGCTCTAAGGCATTGATAGTAATGCGAAATTTATGCGCTCCGCGCGCGGCGGCAGATTGCATGGCGGGCCACGTTTCAGTAAACTTCGCAAGCTTTTTGACCGGCGTGCAATGTCAGGTGCTGCCGGTTTCTTTCGCGGCGCATGCCTCGCGGCGCACAAGGTGAACAATTAATGATTCGAAAAACCGTTCTCGGCTTGCTTGGGGTCTTTTGGGCGAGTGTGGCAGGCGCCGACTGGGCGTTGAATATGCCCAGGGGCGTGACTGAACTGAGCGCCGAGACCTACGCCTTGCATATGATGGCGTTATGGGTTTGCGTTGCTATTGGCGCCGTTGTTTTCGGCGTGATGTTTGTCTCGCTGGTAAAGCATCGCAAGGCGGCTGGCGCTGTACCAGCGACGTTTTCGCACAGCACGACTGCCGAGATTATCTGGACGGCGGTGCCCATTGTCATTCTGCTTGTTATGGCCGTTCCCGCCGCCGAGACGATGATCAAGCTCGAGGACGCGCGTAAACCGGACATTTCCATCGTTGTGACGGCGTATCAATGGAAGTGGCATTACAAATATCAGGATGAAGACGTCGAGTTCTTTTCGGCGCTTGCTCGCCCCAGCCTCGTTGCGCGCAAGCTTGGCGCCAACGTCGATCCGTTCGGCGTCGAAAACTACCTGCTTGACGTCGACCATCCGCTGGTGGTGCCGAAGGGCGTGAAAATCCGCCTGCTTGTGACCTCAAATGACGTCGTGCATTCGTGGTGGGTACCTGAACTCGCGATCAAAAAGGATGCTGTACCGGGCATCGTCAATGAGGCCTGGTTCCGGGCAGAAAAAACCGGCACCTATCGAGGCCAGTGCGCCGAGCTTTGCGGCAGGGACCACGGCTACATGCCGATAGTCGTAAAAGTCGTCGAAGAAGACGCCTTCCAGGCCTGGGTCGAAACGCGAGACGGCTCGGCCGTGCAGGTGGCCACCCGGCGGTTAGAACAATGACTACTGCAGTAGCAAATATGCAAACAGCACACGACGATCACGGCCCCGCGAAGGGCATCCGCCGCTGGCTTTTCGCGACGAACCATAAGGACATCGGCACGATGTACCTTGTATTCAGCCTTACGATGTTTTTTGTCGGCGGTGCGATGGCAATGATCATTCGGTCGGAGCTGGCTATTCCCGGCCTGCAGTTCGTGCACCCGGAATTCTTCAATTCCATGACGACGATGCACGCCCTGATTATGGTTTTCGGCGCCGTCATGCCTGCCTTCGTCGGCCTGGCGAACTGGATGATCCCGTTGCAAATCGGCGCGCCCGACATGGCATTGCCACGCATGAACAACTGGTCGTTCTGGATTTTGCCGGTTGCTTTCAGCATTTTGCTGTCGACACTTTTAATGCCGGGCGGCGCTCCGGCCAGTGGCTGGACGATGTATCCGCCGCTTGTGCTGCAAACCGGTGACGCGTTTCCATTCCTGATTTTCTCGATCCACCTCATGGGTCTGTCGTCGATCATGGGCGCCATCAACATTATCGTCACTATCATCAACATGCGCGCCCCGCACATGACGCTGATCAAGATGCCGATGTTTGTCTGGACCTGGCTGATCACGGCCTACTTGCTCATCGCAGTCATGCCGGTGCTCGCCGGTGCAGTCACGATGTTGTTGACGGATCAGTTTTTCGGCACGAGCTTTTTCCTGGCGGCGGGTGGCGGTGACCCGGTCATGTTCCAGCATATTTTCTGGTTCTTCGGTCACCCCGAGGTTTACATCATGATCCTGCCCGCTTTCGGCGTTGTGTCGGAGATCATCCCGACTTTCTCGCGAAAGCCGTTATTCGGTCACGATTCGATGGTCTACGCGGCCGCGTCGATCGCGTTCCTGTCGTTTATCGTTTGGGCCCATCACATGTTTACAGTCGGCATGCCGCTCTCTGGCCAATTGTTCTTCATGTTCACGACCCTGATGATTGCCGTGCCAACAGGCGTGAAGGTCTTTAACTGGGTAGCCACGATGTGGCGGGGTGCGATGAGCTTTGAAACACCAATGCTTTTCTCACTCGCGTTCGTTTTCCTGTTTACGATCGGCGGCTTTTCCGGCCTGATGCTCGCGATCGCGCCAGCCGATATTCAGTACCACGACACCTACTTCGTCGTCGCGCATTTTCATTACGTACTCGTACCGGGTTCGGTGTTCGCGATAATGGCGGCGGCATACTACTGGCTACCGAAGTGGACCGGCCACATGTACAACGAGGCG
>CAYLTW010000027.1:0-29504 GCA_964386735.1 uncultured Woeseiaceae bacterium | reverse complement strand
GCGTCGCGCATGACGGACAACGCGAACCCACTCGTCAGACACGTGGAGATACAGCACGCAGGCCATTTCTTCCGTGACCTGTACGCCTACGACGTCGTTGACGCCGTAGCCGAGTTCGCGATATCGACGAACTAGAAACGCCAGCTGTAACTAAGTTCAGCTTCCCACTGGTACATTTTTATATTGATGCTCTGTGTCGGGTCGAACGGGTTGAGGCCCGACTGTTTTCCCTCGAAGGCATACATAAACGAGAAGTTCCACTGTCCGCCCTTCTTGTTATTCTTGCTAAATCCGAAGGCAACATGGTCCTCGATAACAGCAGGCGCCAGAATATTGAACATCACCTCACTGCTCGGGATTGGCTGAGACCCGTTGCTGTAACCGGCTCGCCATGTCCAATCTTCGCTTGTGCTCCATTCGACTCCAACTTTGTAGATGGTCATGTCGTCCCAGCCGAATCCTGCGCCACGCGAGCCGCCGAGACATCCACTGAAGTCGGTACTCATCGGATTGACCGTAGGACATGAGAAAATGTTGGCAAATGGATTGCCTACGGATTCAATATCGCTGTACCAAATTTGCTCGACGTCGAAACTGATAGCAAAAGTCTCACGCGGTCGAAACGTGATTCCGACTTTGGCGTTCGCCGGAATGTCAAAGCTGCCTTTTGCGGCAAACAAATCGGCATATGAATCGAATTCACCCATACCGATCTCTGACTGGTACATCGCGGCAATGCTGACCGTGTCAGTTAAATCCGCCTGCATTCCGATTTTCGCGCCAACACCCGTTGAAAAATCATGGCCGTTGTCCGAAAGATTTGTCGGTGAGGCCATTCCGTTGCTGCGTGCGAACGTCTCCGTGAACGGGGCAAATGTGCCTACGCCCCTCGCCTCGAATATCTGCATGGCAACGACCAGTGACACGCCCCACGCAAATCGATCGGTCGCCTTCCGCGCATATGCAAGATCGAGAAACGCTTGTGAAAGATCGACACCCGCGGTTCCATTACCGAAGGTGCCAGGGAACGTCCCAACGGGCGCCGGGCCGGGTCCATCCGGATCGAAAGAGGCGGTGCCGCCCACCCAACGGGTATTCATACCACCGCGCCCGTAGAACGCGACACCTATGGCGGCTTTATCGCCCAGACCCCAGCTGTAGGCGACATGTGGAATCACGAAATAATTTTTGTCGCTATCAAGGTCATTCGGGCCAATCGTGAACGCGCCGCCATTGCCATTCGCCTGACTTGCCGATGTGTTGTAGCTGCGCAGCGGGCTAAAAAGTGCAGCGCCCACGACCAGTTGACCGGTCGCAAAAACGGCAGCCGCCGGATTGTTGGCGATAAAGATCGCGTCCTCGGGCGACGCAAGGCCCGCACCCGCCATTCCCTTGTTTTTGGTGCCGGTGCCGTGAGTGAAATAGCCGTTGGTGGCGAAGGCCGGGCTGCTGATTGCAGCACCGAGAGCCACCGCGACAGTAAACGTAATCGCGCGCTTCAGATTCATTGGATTAAGCCCCCATCTACTGTAAATGCGTAAATTATGAAATTTTAATGTAGATAAATCTAATATAATCAGATAACCCCGCCGCTACGCAAGTGCGGATCGAGAAATAGCCGCGTCACTTGGGAATTATCCCCGTATACGCGAGTAATAACGCGATACGTGAACACTGCAGGGGGCCGCCGCGAGGCAGCGCGAGATAGGTGTATCAGGCGTTTGCGCAAAAAAGGGCGTAGACACATTCTATGATCTTGCCGGCCTCGTCTGAATTGAGTGAATAGTAAACCGTTTGTGCGTCGCGTCGCGGCGTAACCAGTCCCTCACCGCGCATTCTTGAAAGGTGTTGGGACAGGGGAGACTGCGGAATCTCCAGCAGTTTGGACAGCTCACCAACCGACTTTTCACCCGTTGCGAGCTGGCATAAAATCATCAGGCGACCTTGATGGCCCAAAGTTTTCATCAGCGCGCTGGCCCTGGCCGCAGACCTTTTCATTTCCTCCAGGTCGAAATCTTCGGTTACTTCCATGTTCACCCTTCCTGATTGTTAATGCGGTAGCAGCGCAAGTCGCTGGCCACGTCTACCTGACCAGCAAATTTCGACTCGACCAGGTCCACGTTTTTTTCCAGATCGCGCAGGCTGCGTTTCATGAGATGACTGATTATCAGGGTCTTGACGTTGGCTTCACTTGCGATGGTGCCTATGACGCTGGGGGGGGCGTGCAGCCGCCTGCCGATACCGCTAACGCCCTCGGGCACTGGCATGTGCATAAGCAAGATGCTGGCATCCTTCGCGAATTCGACAAACGCCTGTTTGTTTCCGTTTTGATCACTGGCGAACACGATGACGTCGTCATTGATTCGAACGCGATAAGCCAATGCCGGTACGATCCCGTGTGGTACGTGCATTGCCTCGATCTGTATCGGGCTGTCGTCGTCCCCAAAAACAGCAACCCGGCCGGGATTTTCCGAGTCCACCTCAATTGCGGCAAGCTTTGGCAAGCCACCGGTACCATCAAGGTAGCCGCCCAGGTATGCGAAGGCGCCCGAATCCGGGGCCAGCAGACTCGCGAGAAAGCTGTTCAGACCCGGAAAACGATCGCTTCCATCCGGTCCGGCCACTACCAGGGGATCTGTTCTATTACTGAAGACACCACTTTTGAGCAGTGCCGGAAAATCGGCAGAGTGGTCGGCGTGAAAGTGACTCAAACCGATGAATTCCAGCTGACGAAAATTTGCGCTCGCCTCGGCGAAGCGTAGAAATGTGCCGCCCCCAGCGTCAATCAGAAGCCGCGATTTTCCGTCCACCCAAATCAAATACGCGGCAGAAGCACGGCCGTCATCCGCGATCGGACCACCCGAGCCGAGTACCTGCAGCGCGACGCCGCTCGAAGGCGGACACTGGTCCGCAAACAAGGTCACCGGCAGCGTCATTATGGCGACAGCAAACAGGGTGCTGCGGCCGATCATTGATATTCCAAAACGGAGGCTCAGACGCATGGTGAAGTCGCTTGCATGGGAGCTTTTCTTTTATGTTAGGATTTTCTAATATACAGTAAAACCCGGTCTAAATCAGACCCTTTGGGAACACGCATAGCTGCGGGCATTTTTGGGCAACTCGATGGGAGAGGAAAAAATCAAAACCGTTGATCTGTTGGCGACGATCGCTCAAGAGGGTGAAAAATTACGGCAACGGGAACGCCGTAACTTCCTCAAACAGGGTTTGCTACTTGCGGGCGGTGCGATTTCCGGTGCCGTGTTATCCGGCAAGGCGCGGGCTGCTGAAAGCAACCTGCCGCCCAATGTTCCGTCATGGAGCAAGTCACTGGGACCGGGCGTCCTGACAAATCCATACGGAAAACCGTCGCGATTCGAGAGTCACATTGTGCGCAGAAATGTTCCGTGGCTGACAGCAGACCGGATCGCGTCAATCAGTTTCACACCGCTCGCCGAGTTGGCCGGCATCATTACGCCAAACAGCCTTGTCTTCGAGCGCTACCATGCCGGCATTCCTGACATCGATCCGGGCCAGCATCGACTGATGATTCACGGCATGGTGGATCGACCAATAATTCTCACAGTCGACGATCTGAAGCGATTTCCCAGCACGTCGATGATCCGTTTTCTCGAGTGCCCGGCGAACGGCGGCATGGAATGGCGTGCCGCACAGATGAATGCCCTGCAATTTACTCACGGCATGCTTAGCTGCTGTGAGTGGACCGGTGTCTTGTTATCCACGTTACTTCAGGAAGTGGGACTCAGTAATGAGGCTGCGTGGGTGCTGGCCGAAGGCGCCGACGGCGCTCACATGAGTCGCTCCATTCCGATTGAAAAGGCGATGGACGATGCCCTGATTGTATATGCACAAAACGGCGAGCCATTGCGGCCGGAACAGGGTTACCCGATTCGCCTGATCAACCCCGGTTGGGAGGGTAATACCTGCGTTAAATGGCTACGGCGCCTCGAAGTGGGCGATGAAGCGTGGTACCACAGGGAGGAAACTGCCAAGTACACTGACTTGCTCGCCGACGGTCGCGCCAGGAAGTTTTCCTACGTGCAGGAGTGCAACTCCGTTGTGACATTTCCGTGCCCTGAAAAGCCGCCCGCGGACAAGGGCCGATACGAGGTGCAAGGCTTGGCTTGGTCGGGCAGGGGCAAAATCAAAAACGTGGACGTTTCCTTTGATGGCGGCGTGAACTGGCGCCCCGCGCGACTCAAAGGGCTGATCTTACCCAAAGCGCTGACGCGCTTTGCAATCGAGTGGGATTGGGACGGTAGCCCGGCCCTGATTCAGAGTCGGGCGGTCGATGAGACCGGATACGTGCAACCGACCTATGCGCAGCTTCGTGAAGCCAGGGGGAGCAGTTCGATCTACCACAAGAATGCAATTCATACGTGGCGACTGCACGACAGCGGAAAGGTGACGAATGTTCAGATCAGCTAGGTCTCTACTGTGCATCTGCTTGTTATCTGTTGTCGGCCACAGCGCGGTCGCGGCTGCTGCGGCGGGCGACATCGTCATTGAGGAGCGCAATAGTACTGAGCCCCGGGTTGCCGGGCATTTTGGCTTCGGGCAGCTCGCGACAGCGCGGGAAATCGCGGGTTGGGACATCGATGTTCGTCCGGATGGCCTGGGTTTGCCACCCGGAGGTGCAAGCGCTGAAGACGGCGAGATGTTGTATGAAGATCGGTGTGCGAGTTGCCACGGCTCCTTCGGTGAGGGCGTTGGCCGTTATCCGGTTCTTGCCGGCGGCGAGGGTACCCTAACCGAGCCGCGACCCGAGAAAACTGTCGGTAGTTTCTGGCCCTACGCGAGTACCTTGTGGGATTACATCCACCGGGCAATGCCTTTTACCGAGCCGGAATCGTTAACAGACGACGAAGTGTACGCAATCACGGCCTACGTTCTTTATCTCAACGATCTCATCGAGTACGACGCCGAGCTCTCGCAAGCGAACCTGGCCAATATTGAAATGCCGAACAAGGACGGGTTCTTTTTCGATGATCGACCCGATGTCCTTGCCGAAAGGTGCATGACGAACTGCAAAGAGCCGGGCAGTGTTAAAATAACATCGGAACCGGAATTAACAAGCGATGCCGACCCGGCCGATACCGGAAGCAATGTTGCTGTCGAAGCGGCATCGGCACAAGGTCAGGCGGTTTACGAGAAAGCATGTGCTATGTGTCACTCAGCGGGTATCGGAGAAGCACCGATTCCAGGCGACATCGCGGCGTGGTCAGACCGATTGCTGTCCGGGCGCGATGCTCTCCTGGCGAGCGCTATCGAGGGCAAAGGAATTATGCCTGCCAAAGGCGGGCAGCCCCAGCTAAGCGATGTCGAGGTGGGCGCAGCGGTTGACTACATGATTTCGATTTCAACAAACAAGTGAAATGCTACTTTCACGATAGACCGGAGTTTGGTAAATGAACATTGATCGACGATACGTGCTTGGACGATTTCTGGCGCTTGCTACCACCCTGGTAGTTCCAAGAATTCTCTTTGCAGCCCGGCCGGACAAGGCCTTCGCGGCGACAAGTGCTGACCAGGTCCTCGCGAATCTTTTCGGCGGGGTGCCGGAGGACAGCGACAAAATAAAGATGAAAATACCGGATATCGCCGAAAATGGCGCCGTCGTGCCGGTCACCATCAGTACGGATCTTGAAAACGTCGAATCGATAAGCGTGGTCGTCGAAAACAATCCGACGCCGCTTGCCGCGTCTTTCGCCATGAGTCCCAGCATGGTTCCGAAAGTGTCTGTTCGAATCAAGATGGGGGAAAGTTCGATTGTTCGCGCCATCGTAAAGGCAGATGGAAATCTCTACAGCACCTCGAAAGAAGTCAAGGTGACCATTGGCGGTTGTGGCGGCTAGGCCGTTTAAGGGAATACTGAAATGGGCAAACCAATCAAGATCAGAGCAAAGCTCAAAGGTGACATTGCGGAAGTTAAAGCATTGATGCCTCACGACATGGAATCGGGCCTGCGCCGCGATCCGGATACGGACGAGCTCGTTCCGCCGCACTACATCACGGACATTGTCGTCGAGCATAACGGTGCGACTGTGATGGAGGCTTATTGGGGACCGGCAGTATCGAAAAACCCCTACATCGCTTTCTCGATCAAAAACGCTGCGTCAGGAGACGTCATTAAATTGCGCTGGAAAGACAATCTCGATGATGCCAGCGAAACTGAGATAACCCTCAAGTAGATTCCAGGAATGGAACGACGTGAATTTCTGTGGATGCTTGGTAGCGCCAGCGCGGCCGGAATGTTCGCAGGCTGCAGCGGCGGCGGCACGCGTCCGGGCCCTTACGAGTCGACTCCATTCGGAAATGCCAGGATTCTGCATTTCACCGATTGTCATGCTCAGTTAACGCCGATCTACTTCCGCGAGCCCAATGTCAACATTGGCGTTGCCAGTGCTGAGGGTCGGCCGCCACATCTTGTCGGTGACGAGCTTCTCAGCCAACTCAGGATGAGCGCAACGGAGCGCGAGGCGCATGCGTTCACGTACTTGAATTTTCGGGCGGCCGCCGAGAAGTTTGGCAAGGTTGGTGGTTTCGCTCACCTCAAGACCCTGGTCGATCAACAAAGAATGGAAGTTGGCGATGGTAACTCCTTGTTGCTCGATGGCGGGGATACCTGGCAGGGGTCAGCCACTTCGCTCTGGACGCGAGGCCAGGACATGGTCGATGCGTGCAATTTGCTGGGCGTCGACGTCATGACCGGTCACTGGGAATTTACCTATCACGATGAGGAGGTGCTGGCCAATATCGAGCGCTTTAGTGGTGAATTTATCGCGCAAAATGTTCGCGTGTCCGAAGAAGCACTGTTCAATGGTGCCGAAGCATACGACGAGGACTCCGGTCACGCATTCAAGCCTTATACAATCCGGACACTGGGCGGCCGACGAGTCGCGATTATCGGCCAGGCGTTCCCGTACACGCCGATCGCCAATCCCAGCCGATTTATTCCAAACTGGTCGTTCGGAATCCGCGACGAAGACATGCAGGAGTTAGTCGATCGCATACGGGCGACCGAGAAGCCGGATGCCGTCATCGTGCTGTCGCATAATGGCATGGACGTCGACGTAAAGATGGCGAGCAGAGTTACGGGCGTTGACGCCATTCTCGGTGGACACACGCACGACGCCGTACCCGAGCCATTGCTGGTGGGGAATTCCGGAGGCAAAACGCTGGTAAGCAACGCAGGCTCCAACGGCAAGTTCCTGGCGGTACTGGATCTCGATATCGGCGAAGGCAGAGTTAATGGATATCGCTACCGGCTTTTGCCGGTTTTCTCCAACCTGTTGCGCGCCGATCCTGCAATGCAACGGTTGATTGACGGGATTCGGGCGCCGTTTCTGGATAAGCTCAATGAACCGCTGGCAGTTGCCGAATCGCTGCTGTATCGGCGAGGTAACTTCAACGGCACGTTTGATCAGCTTATCTGTAACGCACTCCTGGAAATTGGCGACGCCGAGATATCCTTGTCACCTGGATTTCGATGGGGAACGTCGGTCTTGCCGGGAGACACCGTGACGATGGAAAGACTAATGGATCAAACCGCGATGACCTATCCTGAAACTTATGTTCGGGATATGCGCGGCAGCGAGTTGAAAACCATCCTCGAAAGCGTCGCCGACAATCTGTTTCACACGGATCCCTATTATCAACAAGGCGGTGACATGGTTCGACTCGGTGGCCTGAATTTCACTTGCGATCCCGTCGCAACAATAAACAATCGAATCTCGGATCTGGAACTCGACAATGGCAAGCAGATCGACGCATCCAGGAGCTACAAAGTTGCGGGGTGGGCGACGGTCGGGTCAAAGTCGTCCGGAGCGCCTGTTTGGGATGTGGTCGCTGAATACCTGAAAGCCAGGAAAACGATCAAAGTGGATCACATTAATACACCGAAGTTACGCAACGTCTCCGGCAATGCCGGACTCCGCGATTATTCGGGTATTGTTGAGTCGTAAATTTGGGGTCAGAGTAAAAACGCCGTCGGTTGCAACGCAACCGACGGCGTTTTTACTCTGACCCCAAATATCCCCCCAATTTAGTGTTGCGACGTTGCTTTGGCGGGGAGTGAGAAAAATTGCAGGTCTCCAAGTTCGCCTTGCAACGATTCGAGTTCCTCAGTGGGTTCGCCCTGCAGGTGTGTCGCCCACCGTTTGGCTTCGGTGAGGTAGTGATCATATAGCTGCCTTCTTAGCGCCAGAGACAAGATAGCGGGCTCGCCTGTGTCAGTGCTCAGTGCCGCGTCAAGCGAGAACTGTGGCAACTCTGTTGCGGTTTGCCGGTGACTCCATGTTCCGGTACTCAAATCAAAGTCGTAAAGGTTCAGGAACCGGTGACCTTCGCGGGCGACGAAGTGTACGGCTTCAATGACATAGTCGGCCTCGGCATCATCCATAGTCCAGTGCAAACCCACCCGGCACCAGCCGGGTTTCATGCCGCAATAGCCGTTTTGAACGGCGTTTCGATAGCGCTCTGACGTGTCATGATCGATATTGAGCAAACGATGCCCGTAGGGTCCGGCACAGGAGCATCCGGCACGCGACTGAATACCGAAAAGATCGTTGAGCAACGCCGTCACGAACTTGTGATGCAGATACCTGCCGTCCGGGTCTTTGACGTTGAATGAAATGATGCCCACGCGGCTGCTTGGGTCCGGGTTACCGAGGATCTCGATGCTCTCCGTTTCGCTCCAGCTCCCCATCGCACGCTTTGTCAGTTCATGTTCCCGGCTATTGATGACCTCGACGCCGACGTTATCCTTGATCTGGAAAACGAGCCCGGCCTTTAGCGTTTGTAATACGCCCGGCGTGCCGGCTTTTTCGCGCTCTTCAATGTGCGAAATGAAGTCTTCATTCTTTAGTCCAACATAGTCAACCGTGCCGCCGGCACTGAAACTTGGTGGCAGTTCCCGATGATAGATACGCTCGTTAAATACGAGTACTCCACTTGAACCCGGGCCGCCGAGAAACTTGTGCGGTGAGATAAAAATGGCGTCGATACTCGGATCCTCACCCGCAACCGCCGGCTCCGGGTTCATATCGATATTGACATACGGCGCACAGGCAGCGAAATCGAAACATGCGAGTGCTCCATACTCATGCAGTAGTGTGGCAATCCTTTGCACGTCGCTGCGCATTCCCGTGACATTCGAGGCCGCAGAAAAAGAGCCTATTCGAAGCCGCCTCTCGTAGGTCGGATCTTTGAGTAGTTCCTCGAGATGCGCCAGGTCAATCTGTCCGCTTGCGTCGAGCCGAACCTCGATCGTAGTGGCCATTGACTGGCGCCAGGAAATCTCGTTCGAATGGTGTTCGTACGGTCCGACGAAGACCACCGGCTGCGTGTCGGACAGAATGTTCGCCAACGACTCGCTGTCTAATCCCGCATCGACCTCGTCGAGTTGCTTGTACAGGTTTTGACGTGTTGCCGGTGGCAACGCGACGCCAATGATTTGTTGAAGCTTGTCGATTGCACCAGTCGCACCCGTGCCGCAAGCGATAATTCGACCGCTATCCCCGGCATTTACCGACTGCTTGATAGCCTGTTCGGCCTCATGCAGCAGCTGGCTCATGCTGCGGCCGGTAATATCGTCTTCCGTATGCGTGTTTGCGTACACACGCTGCAGACTTTGCAGGTAGGATTCCACAAATCGCAGGCAACGACCGGAGGCCGTGTAATCGCAGTACACCATCAATCGTTCGCCAAATGGCGTCTCGAACGTAGAATCCACACCAACTATTTGTTGGCGAAGAAACGCCGGGGTCAAATCGTGTTTTAGCTTGCTCATTCGTAGCGGTCTTTCAGGACTTTGAACATCAGGATGAAGAGTATCGCGCTGAACGGGATCGCAATCCACAGGCCATTGATGCCGAGAGCGCTCGGGAACGTGACTTTTCCGTAGTTGGTCAGGCCAATGAGACCGCCGAACGCCGGGTATAGGACAGCGTAAAGCAGTGCTCCGGCGAGTCCGCCGACTACCGTGACCATCGCGTCCGTCTTACCTTCTGCCGATGCGACGATACAGGTTCCCGGGCAATAGCCGGCGACGGCAAATCCTACGCCGAATATCAGTCCCGCAATTACAATGCCGACGACATAAGTCGGTTTGATGCTCAGGTTCGCCATGTCCACGAGGTCCAGCGCATAGATGCCGACCGAGCCGACTGCAATCGCCATCAAAATCAGCTTGATGATGTCCAGGTCTTTTAGAAGCAGGCTGCCCATGATCTTTTTGTAACTGGAGGCGCCACCCAGTTGAAGTACAGCGCCAAAGGCCATACCGATGGCCAATCCAAGTAGCAACTTCATGATGCCAGCCTCCTGCGATACAAGATGCGCGCCGTGACGATACCGGACGCAAAGACGGCAATGCCAAACAGGAATGACCCGATCGTGAGTTGGGAAATTCCGCTGATCATGTGACCGCTGGTACATCCACCTGCCAGTCGGGCACCGAACAGCAACAGACCGCCACCGATGAACGCGTGAAACATTCGCCTGGGCGTAGACTCGCCAAATTCCGACCGCCACATGGACGGCATTGATGGTTTGTCACGACGTCGAAATCGTCGCGTAATCAATGCCGAAAGCCCGCCGCCAATGAACATGCCGGCGACCAGCATCCAACCGTAACCGACCGCCCAGTCGTCTTTCTCGCCGTATTTGCTCAGGTATTCATTGGACTCAGCGAGTTCGGGTGCGGCGCTGTGCAAAATTACGCCGTCCGTGACGACATACTGCGTGGATACGCCCAATGGTTTGACCATTGCCGTGGCGAGAATGAGCAACAGGCCGATCAGGATTCCGGCCAATTTCCAAGAAATTACAGGTTCATCATTCATTCGTCACTTTCCCATTTATCCTGACTGCGGTGTATATTAGTATTTTCGCATATAAGGACACAGGAGTCATCCGGGCAGCGTGCGCGGATTGCGTTTCGCGCGCAAATCTGTATATTAGAATAACGTAATATAGAAGATACTTTCGCACAAAGCATGCGAATGGGGGAATACCGTGAACACAAGAAAGCAAAGTGTGGTTCGACTGGGTGCGCTCGCAATTCTGTCTTTCGTGTCGTCCGTGGCGCTTGGCGCGGACAAGTACGGGGTTTTCGAATCGATTCATCGCTCTGCCGATGACTACGACGCTACTTTGCAGGCGGTTGCCGAGGCGCTGGAAAAATCCGATCTTGTTGTTCATGCAAGTCATGAGGTGAGAGTGCCAGACCAGGTGCAGCAGGCGCATGTGTTTGTGATGACGTCGCCGGCGTACCGAAAGCTGGCAGCGAACGAGTCTCCAAGAACTGTGTCTGCGCAAATTCTTCGCGTGGCTGTCTACACGTGGGGCGAGGACAAGCAGACGATGGTCAACATGGCGAACCCGGTTGCCCATGCGATGTTGTACTACACGAATTCCGATAACTATGACGTACTGGTGGCCGATGCCAGGCGCGTTGCGGCAGACATTCGCGCAGCGTTGTCGGATCTTCCCGGGGAGCCCTGGAGTACGCAACAATCACCCGCGCGGACCGAAAAGCATTATCGGAAGTTCAAGGGCGACGGGCTTGCGCGAATGATGGCCAAATACAGGACGTTCGAGAAGAGTCAGTTGCCGATCTACGAAACAGATGAATCGGCCTTCGAGGCGACTTCCGACGCTGTTTCTAAAGCGCTTGAAGGATCGAATGTGTCGAATGCCGAAGAGCCGCAAGGTTGGGAGCCGATTGCACGAATAGCGTTTGGCGACGACGCGGTCTACTACGGTATCAGCAATCCGTATATTGAAGACAAGATGATCCGCATCAATTCACAGTTTCGCAGCGACGGCAAGTCAGACAACGCGCCGTACCCGGGAACGGACCATGTAGCGGCCCTGCCGACCGAGGTTCTGATCATTAAGGAGGGGGGCAAAACCAAGGTCCTGCATTATGGTCAGATGTGGCGTATGCAACTTTACTTTTGGGATTCCGGCTATCGGGCATTCACGGTCAACATGGGCGTTCCTGGCGCGATCGTCGATTCCATTGACGAATTACTTGCCGGGAAACTCAGTCCACCCGCCGACTCGAATTAGGGTAACTGTCCCTGCAACAGGACATTCGTGAATCCAGGCACCGAATCGGGAGATCGGGATGACAATTCCGGAGGTAAGCGCCTTTTTTGACGAGGCAACCAACACCATCACTTATGTTGTAGCCGACCCGGAGACTTCAATCTGCGCTGTCATCGATCCGGTGCTGGACTATGATGCCGCCGCCGGCCGCACCTCGACAGAGTCAGTAGATGAAGTCATCCGATTTGTCCGCGACAACAATCTAAGTCTCGATCTTGTTTTCGAGACGCACGTTCATGCCGATCATTTGACGGCGGCACCGGTTCTAAAAAACGAATTTCAGTCCAGGACGGCAATTGGTAAAAACATAACGGCGGTGCAGAAAGTCTTTAGCGGCGTTTTCAATCTTGGCGACATGGCAACTGATGGGTCTCAATTCGATGTACTGCTCTCGGACGGCGACGAAGTTCCAATTGGTAATATTACGGGTACCGTAATACACACGCCGGGTCATACGCCGGCGTGCAATACCTACGTTTTCGGCGACGCCGCGTTTGTTGGTGACACGCTATTCATGCCGGACTTCGGAACGGCTCGCTGTGATTTTCCCGGTGGGGATGCCGAGGACCTCTACGATTCCATTCAACGGATTTTAGCTCTGCCGGAGGATTGTCGGCTGTTCATGTGCCATGACTACAAGGCGCCGGGTCGCAATGCCTATGCCTGGGAGACCACGGTCGCAGAACAGCGGCAGAATAATCTGCATGTTCATGACGGTACGTCAAAGGAGGCGTTTGTTGCGTTTCGCAAGGAACGGGATTCGCAGCTCGGCATGCCCAATCTGATTTTACCCTCGATTCAGGTCAATATGCGGGCGGGCGAAATGCCGGTGCCCGAATCCAATGGCGTCAGCTATATGAAAGTTCCGGTCAATACGCTCTAGCGCGGCGGGACCACGTCACAAAAAGCCAATGAATCGCTTGACCTGGAGTCAACTCCAGATAGTAGACTTATACGCTTGGTGGTGTGCAGCTTGGGTGAAAATTGGCTGAGTCAAAAGACGAATCGGTACTAAAAGAGACGGGTTTAAGTTGGCTGGCCTTGTTTGCGGCTGGCGGAACCCTGATCTGCTGCGCCCTGCCGATAATATTGGTGACCCTGGGATTGGGCGCAACCGTGGCGGCATTCACCAGCAGCTTTCCGCTGCTGATCGCGATCTCACAGCAAAAGGTTTGGGTATTTATTGGCTCAGGCGCTCTGCTGCTGGTATCCGGCTGGCTGATGTACCGGCCAGGGCGGAGCTGCCCGGCGGATCCGGGGTTGGCGCGCGAGTGCGCCCGCACGCAGCTCTGGAACCGGCGCATCTATTGGAGCGCTGCCGTTATTTGGGGAGTGGGTTTTTTCGCCGCATACCTGGCCTTGCCGTTGCGTATTTGGCTGGATATTTGACGATGCGAAAATTCGTTGCGAGATGTTTGGCTTCGACCATGGCTGTCGCTCCGGTGGTTTTCTTGTTGTGCGGCTCGGCTTTGGCGCACGATCCGATTTTTGGAATTGGACCGCATGTCCTTTATAAGGGTGGCGTGGAGATTTCGCCGGACATGCATTTTGCCGAAGCCGGCGAAAGGAGCGCATCGGAGATCGCGCTGAATATCACTTATGGCCTGACCGGGGACTGGGCTGCCGGCGTCGAGCTGCCGTACGTCGACAAAGAGCTGGGCCCGTCAAACGCCAGCGGTCGTGGGGACATCAAGGTATTCACGAAGTATCGCTTTTGGCGTAATGACAGCCTTGGTGTTCAGGAATCAGCGGCAGTTTTGCTCAGGGTCAAGCTGGACACGGCAGACGATGGCACAAATCCGGCTCTTGGCACGGGCGCGACCGATACGATTATTGGCCTGACTTATGGATACGAAGGCCGGAAATGGTACCGATGGGCGAGCATTCGCTACCGGATCAACAGTACGAACGACGCTGGCCTGCGGCGAGGCGAGAAGCTCTTGTTTGATCTGGTCGGGGGCATTCGCTTCAAGCCAACCGGCTATCTGGAGGCGGATACCGTGTGGTTGCTGGAGCTCAACGGTGAGTATGATGACCGCGCCGGGCTGAACGGGACCACCCTGGCCAACACAGGTGGCACAGAGTGGTTTTTGTCACCGGGAATTTTTTGGACGAAGCGCAATTTCGCGATCAAGGCCGGCGTCCAGATACCGATCGTTTCCAACCCGAACGGGTTTCAAAGTAAATCCGATGTTCGGGCGAACCTTACATTTGAGTGGCATCTGTAACACGCCAGATGCGATACAGCAGAGGTGAAACAGTGAGAAAATTATTTTGGACGGCTCTACTATCCCTGGCATTGAGCACGGTAGTATTGGCTGATGGAACCCGCTATCAGATGCGGGTTGATGGTCTTGCCTGCCCATTTTGTGCCTACGGTGTCGAAAAGAATCTGAAAAAGATCGACGGTGTCGAGAAAATCGAGGTCGACCTGAACAACGGCCTGGTAACGGTCAACGTAGCGGCGGGTGTCACGCTCACGGATGCGCAGATGGTCAAGTTGTTCACGGACGCCGGTTTCACTTTTCGCAGCATGTCGCAAGTGCCGCTGGACGATGTGGCGGCGAAGGGATCGAATCACTAGATGACGAGTCCGAAGAATATACGTTAATCCTGATGCCAAATATCGTACTCTAGGTCCGATCTACAGGAAACGAAAACCACTAACGGGCAGGCAGGATTCGAGCGCTTCGGGGTACATTGCGAGTGGACAGGCGGCATACACACACGTTACCGAACGCTCGAACCACGAGGGCGATTTGGCTTGCCTTGTTGGCCGGGTCCACGATGGCGATCAGTGTTATTTCGGTCTGGTGGATGATCAACGACCGTGCACGTGATCATATTGCTTCAGCGACAAATGACGCGACGCGCATCAATCAATCGCTTATTCAACAAGACATACGCAATCGACTTTCTGCAATTGAGAGGCTGGCGAAACGCTGGACGGCGGCAGGTGGTACGCCGCGACCCGTCTGGGAGGCCGATGTGGCGCGTTACGTCCGGGACATGCCAGGCTTTCAGGCCATCGAGTGGGCAGATTCCACATTGCATATTCGGTGGGTCGTACCGTTGGCCGGGAACGATGCTGCCGTGGGCCTGGATATTACTCGAATTGAACAGGCACGAATTGCTGTCGCGACGGCACGCGAAAGTGGCAAGTCAACACTGACTCAGCCCTTCCAGCTTGCACAGGGTGGACTGGGGATCATTGCCTATTCACCGGTTACACGCGACAAACACTTTGACGGCCTGATGGCCGGCGTTGTACGCCTGGATCATTGGCTGACATCGGTCATCACACATGTACAGAGTTCAAATTACAATGTCCGCATTTTCCTGGAAGGGCAGGAGGTGTACCGGCAGGATACAGATGACGTAGTTGACGATACGTGGACCGTCCGTAGCGATTTCGAGATTCACGGGCTGACCTGGATGACGTCGATCACGCCAACGAGAGAGTTTGTGTCAGCCGTTCACGCTGGCTCTTCGACCCTGATCCTGATTGTGGGGCTGCTGCTCAGCATCCTCGTGGCTATTGTCGCGTATTTGGCGGTGGCGGCCCGCCTGCGTTCGCGTCAACTCCACCATGCAGAGACCGAAGCGCGACAACACCGCGAACAATTGGCACACATGGATCGCCTTAATATGCTTGGCGAAATGGCCACCGGGATAGCTCACGAGATCAATCAGCCGTTAACGGCGATTTCATTGTTCGCGCAAGCAGGCGAGCGTTTATTCGGTGGGAAAAAGAACCTGGATCGCTTGCCTGAGATTTTCGCAAAACTTAACCAACATGCACATCGCGCCAGCGCTGTTATCGAGCGAATGCAAGGTATGGCCCGGCAACAGGAAGGCGTAAAAGAAATCGTCGATTGCAACTTTCTCGTCGATGAGATTGCTAAACTCGCAGAGTCGGAGGCGCGTATCCGCGATATGACGATCGCCGTAGAAATGGAAGAAAAACTGCCACTTGTTGCGGTCGATACGGTGCAAATTCAGCAAGTTGCGTTGAACCTGCTTCGCAATGGCATGGAGGCCATGCAATCTGTCGATTGCCGCGGCGGAAAAACTATCTGGCTTACTACGAGGCTCCGCAGTAGCGGCGATATAGAGGTCGCGGTCGTCGACACTGGCTGCGGAGTCTCCGCGGAAGTCGAGAAGAAACTCTTCACTCCGTTTTCAACGACCAAGGACGCTGGTATGGGCATGGGATTATCAATAAGTCGTGCGATCATTGCGGCGCACGGCGGACACCTGGACTTTCGCAACAACAATACGGGCGGGGCGACATTCTTTTTCGGCCTGCCTCCCGCGGATCAAGGAGACATGAATGGATAGGCAGGATACCGTGTTTATTGTCGACGACGACGAAGGCATCCGCGAAGGCCTTGGCCTGTTGCTCGAAACGGTCAGTCAGCCGTATGAGCTGTTCAGCTCAGCGATCGAGTTTTTGGACGCCTACGATCCGGGCAAAGGTGGATGTCTGGTACTCGACATACGCATGCCGCGAATGTCAGGGCTGGAATTGCAAGAGAATCTCAAGAAAAAGAAGTCCCTGTTGCCAATTATCTTTATTACAGGCCACGGCGATATTCCGATGGCGGTGGATGCGATGCGGCGTGGTGCTTTGGACTTCATTCGCAAACCTTTTCGGGATCAGGATTTACTGGATCGTATCAACGAGGCGCTCGATCTGGATGCAGGCAAGCGCAAGAACAGGCTCGGCCGGCAGCAGTTAGTGGATAAGATAGGGGCCCTGTCCCAACGCGAACGCGAGGTTTTCGAACACGTGGCCGCTGGCCAAATGAATAAGGCAATTGCCATGGACATGGAGATCAGCGAGCGGACGGTCGAGGTTCATCGATCTCAGGTTATGAAAAAGCTTGGCGTTCGCACACTCGCGCAGCTCGTGCGCATCAAGATAGAAGCCGAGCGACTGGACGAATCCGACTAGTCAGACCGGCATGGTGTACCGGCCGATCTCGTCATTATCCCTTCATCGTGTACCAGCCACATCGCGATACGGGAAAGTTCGGATAGCCGGGATCAGGCAGGCAACCCATACTTTATGCCGTATTCCGTATTTACGAGCGGACCAACCGGAATGGCCTGCGAATCCGACACTGTTTACATCATCGATCCCGACGAAGCCGTCCACGACGCGCTAACGACCCTGCTCGGTGCCAATGGTATCAATGTATTATGTTATTCTTGCGCCGAGGAGTTTCTGAACTCGAACCTTGCTCATCACTCAACGCGCGGCGTCCTTCTTGTGGAGGCGAATCTGCCTGGCATGGGTAGCCTGGCGTTTTTACGGCGGCTACGAGCCGACGACTATAAACTCGCGGTAGTGTCCCTCACGAGTACGTCCAATCGCGATATCGCCCAGCAGGCATTGAAGGCAGGCGCTGTGGAGGTCATTGAGAAGCCCCTGGTTGGGGACCGCTTGTTGACGTTGTTGCGCAGTCTTGCTTGCCGGGACGGTGAGGCCAGCACCGTTGGATCCAAATTGTAATAGCAACCCTATAGGGAGAACCTGATGAAGAACACCGAACGATGGAAGAAAATCACGCTATCGGTGACCATGTTATTGATTGCAGTCACGCCCGCTGTTGCTCAATCCGATGCTAGCCGGATTGCTGAGCTGGAATCGAAGTTGGCGCTTTTGGCTCAGCAAGTGGGCGACTTGCGTGCCGAGATCGAGACCGCGAAGACAGCCGGAAGTGCCGAGGAAATGCAGGCCTTGCGTGTCGACGTGGCAGCCGCAAATGATACGGCGAGAAAAGCAACCTTGTCAGCCAACGAGTGGAAGGACACTACTTCGGTCATGCACATTGCGGGTTACGGCTCGGCCGGTTTCATCAATCGCCAGAACGGCGCGGATTCCTTCGTCGCCAATTTCAATCCCATCTTTCATTTCCAGTATGGCGATCGAATATTATGGGAGTCGGAACTCGAAACCGAAATAGCCGAAGACGGTTCCACCGAGATGGGGCTGGAGTACAGCACCATCGATTTCTTCCTGAATGATAACCTGATTTTTCTTGCCGGCAAATTTATCAGTCCACTTGGCAATTTCCGGCAGAACACGCATCCGTCATGGATCAACAGGATGGCCTTGGCGCCACCGGGATTCGGGCATGACGGTGCAGCGCCTCTGACCGAAGTCGGCATGCAGCTTCGTGGTGGATTGAATTTCGGCGACCGCAGTAAAGTGACGTACGCCGGCTACGTGGGTGTTGGACCGAAAATTGAAGGCGAAGGTGGTGAAATCCACGGCATCAATACGGGCGGCTTTACGGAATCTCCGGATGGTCAGATCGTGACGGGTGGCCGTGTGTCTGTACTGCCTTTTCCGAAGTTCGAGATTGGTGTGTCCGGTGCGTTCGGCGATGTGGGGGTCGCGGAGAACGATGGACTGCCGTTTGAAGGCGACCCGCTACGTGACTACAACGTGTTCGGGCTCGACGCAGGTTACAGGTGGAACAATTTTGACTTTCGTGGTGAGTATATTTCACAGGACATTGGGGACTCGAGCCTGAGTATCGCCCCGGAGGGCGGCAAGTGGGAGACCTGGTATGCGCAGGGCGCGTACAGATTTGGTCGGGCGAAATGGGAGGGTGTATTGCGCTATACCGATTACAACACGCCGCACGCTGATATATCGCAGGAACAGTGGGCCATCGGCCTGAATTACCTTGTGACGCCAAACGCCATCATCAAAGCGGGATGGGAAATGAACAACGGCCTCGAAAATGAGATTACCGACGACGATCTATGGATTTTGCAAATTGCTTATGGCTACTAATCAGGAGAAATTGTAGTGACGAATCGAATTTTTGGAATAGCTGCCGTAGTAACCGTCGTTGCGGCCGTGTCCCTGGGGCTACTGGGACTTTCAAGCCCCGTACTGGCACAGGATTCGGCCGGTAGTCCTCAGGGCGATCCGGGGCAGTTTGCGCGTGGTGCGCAAACCTGGGCCGATAACTGCGATCGATGCCATAACATGCGTGATCCGAAGGAATTTCGCGACGACCAGTGGCGATCCATCGTTTCACACATGCGTGTTCGCGGCGGTTTAACAGGCCAGGAAGCACGCGATGCTCTGGCCTTTTTACAAGGAAGCAACGGCGGTGGCGCACCTGCTCCGAGTGCGGTGGCGACATCCATACCCGTGACGGCAGCTGACGATTCCACAGCCGCGCCATCTGGTCAGGCGATCTACGCGCAGACCTGCATCGCTTGCCACGGCGCGAACGGCAAAGGAGCGATCCCGGGTGTCCCGGATTTCGCGGGTAAGGACAGCCCTCTGTCAAAATCGGATGCGGAACTTGTGCGGAATATTAGCGAAGGCTTCCAGAGTCCGGGCTCATTTATGGCTATGCCAGCGAAGGGTGGCAATCCCGCACTGACCGAAGAAGACGTCAAGGCCGTTCTCGCGTATCTACGCGCCGAGTTCGGCACCTGATTGCGTTGGTAAACGGCGAGGGTAGAGAAATGCAAGACGAAGGTTATCGACGACCGATAATTCTTGCCGCCATTGTGGGCAGCATTTTCGGGTTTGCTTACGTTGCGACGAGCGGCGACACGATCACATCTCGCTGGTATTCGAAGCAGCAGGTCGAGCAGGGTCGGACGCTGTACCTGACGAACTGCTCCACTTGTCATGGGCAGCAGGCGGAGGGTACGGCCGATTGGCGCAAGAGAGACAGTAACGGCAATTATCCGCCGCCGCCGCTCAATGGGTCAGCACACACCTGGCATCATCCGTTGTCCGTGCTGGAGACATCCATCGCTCTCGGAGGCAAGCCGAATGGAGGCGTTATGCCTGGTTTCGCTGAGACTTTGAGCCCACAGGATATACAGGCGACTATCGCTTTTATTCAAACCTTTTGGTCCGACGAAATATATGTTCGTTGGCTGGAGATTGACGGCCGTTAACGAGACGGCGCGCTGCGCCGACTTTTTGTTTCATGACAACTTAAGAGAGAGTTAGAACGATGAATAGCGAAAACGAATCAAAAGGATCCATGCAAAGGGAACGGAAAGTACCGTGGTTTTTGTTGACGGCTGGTGCCGCGGCGGTGGCATTGTTCGCAGTTATATTCTGGCCGGGCGCACCAGCGACGTTCGCCGAAGATGCCGAGGTCGCCGACATGGTCGTCTACAAAACAGCAAGCTGTAGCTGTTGCGGAAAGTGGGTAGAACACGTGCGGAGTGCCGGACTCAAAGTAGAAGTAGTAAATGTCACGAACACGCAACCCACACGGGCCCGGTTGGGAGTACCACCCAGGCTGGGTTCCTGTCACACGGCGGCAATCGGAGACTACTGGGTCGAAGGACATGTGCCGGTGGACTTGATTCAACAGCTGATAGCGGAGAAGCCCAAAGACATCAGGGGCCTGGCAGTGCCTGGAATGGTGATGGGTTCACCCGGCATGGAAGGTCCTAACCCGGTGCGGTATAACATCGTGGCGCACGACGGTGATGGAAACACCACAATATTCGCGACGCGACAAGGATCGGCTCACTAAAGAATTGCAGGGCTTACTCTGCCGCCTTCGTTTCGTCTGAATTTTGCCCGTCCGCGCCCACGGCTTCCTCGTCTGAAACGGGGCGCGGATCGGCCGCTACTGGATCTTTCACTTCCATCATCTTGCGAGCAGCTTCACGCAGTTGAGATTCGGAGTCGATGAGGAACTGGGCGCTGGTCACAATCTCATCGCCTTCTTCCAGGCCCGCAAGGATTTGAACGAAACCTTCCGAACTGATGCCGAGACCGACATCAACCGGCTGGTATTTGCCCGGGCCGCGCACCACGAGCACTGCGTCGCGCTCCCCGGTCCGCAACACGGCCTCTGTAGGTATGACGAGAGCATCCACCTGTTTGCTGGCGTGGATGCTGACATCGGCAAACATGTTGGGTTTCAGATCGATATTGGGATTGTCGAATTCCAGGCGCACTTTGATGGTACGTGTATCGGCTTCCAGGTACGGATAAATATAAGTCGCTTTGCCGGTAAAGACTCGCCCGGGCAGGGCCGCGAGTTTCATGTCCACCTCGTCTCCGACCTTGATCCACGGCAGCTCATATTCGTAGACATACACGTAGACCCAAACTCTGGAAAGGTCAGCGATCATGAAAATTTCGGTTTGCGGCGTTACATACTGGCCGTCCCGGGCGCCGATATTGACCACGATGCCAGTAAAGGGCGACTGGATGTGCAGAAATTTCTTGATCTCGCGCGTTTTTTCCAATTCCCTGATCTGATGCTCGGGTACGTCAAACAACAGCAGTCTTTCGCGTGAGCTTTGCACGAGTTCCTCTGCCCCGAGCCTGATATCGTCAATCGGACTGCTCTCGAGCGCCCGAAGATTGTTAAGTGCCAGTAGATACTCCTGCTGCGTCGATACCAGTCTCGGCGAATAAATCGACAACAGGATTTCACTTTTCTTCACCTGCATGCCGGTCTCGTCCACGCGCAGCTTGTCGATCCACCCTTCCGTTTTGGGGTGCAGGCGCGAGATCAGTTTTTCATCGTAAGCAACACGACCAACGCTCTTCACGTCGCGGGTCAGGGTTTTCCGCACGGCCAAGGCGGTGCGTACGCCAATATCCTGCACAATCACCGGGTCGATCCTCACAGTGCCCGGGGCATCATTGCTTTCGGCTTGTAATTGCCGCCCGGATTCATCCCCGACGTCCTTTGCCACCGTAGACATGAGAGTATTCCGGGATGCAAGCCAGTAGCCTCCGCCGACACCCAGAACCAGGGTGACGAGGACAACAGCAATGATTTTCATGTTCATGCGTAATCTCCTGCCTGTGTTTCCACAGCAGCACGGGCGGTGCGTTTTTCCTTGATTTGCAAAATCATTCCGTAGAATACCGGCACCACGACCAGGCAAACCACAAGCGTAGTCAGCATGCCGCCGACCATTGGCGCTGCAATTCGCTGCATGACACTCGATCCCGTGCCGGAACTCCACATGATGGGTAACAGCCCGGCGATAATGGCGGCCGCCGTCATGGCGATGGCGCGCACGCGCTGGGAAGTGCCATTCAACACAGCTTCAAAAATTTCCGCCGAAGAAAGTGGGCGTTTTAATTCCGCGCGTTTGCGCTCTACTTCGTGACCGATAAACGTGAGTACCAGCACGCCGATTTCGGCCGCGACGCCGGCCAGTGCAATGAAGCCCACATCCACGGCCACACTGAGATTGTAATCCATCAGATAGATAAGCCAGGCGCCGCCAACCAGCGCGAACGGAACCGAAGCCATGACCACCAGCGGCTCAATCAGCGTTTGGAAATTCAAATACAGCAGAAGGAAGATCAGCACCAGCACCAGCGGCGCAGCCAGCCGCATACGGGCATTGGCCTGTTGCATGTATTCGTACTGCCCGGACCAGAGCACCTCGTATCCGGCCGGGATTTCCACCGATTTGGCGACGGCCTCTTTGGCCTTCGCAACGTAGCCGCCGATATCCGAGGTCTTGATGTCCACATAGATCCAGGTGTCGGACAGGGAGTTTTCACTCTTGATCGAAGGCGGTCCACGGCGGATTGTCAGGTCGGCAACCTGGGCAATGGGAATCTGCACACCAGTTGGCGTTGGGATGAGCATACGTTCGAGATCTTCCGGACTGCTGCGCAGTGCGCGCGCATAGCGCAGGTTGACCGGGTAGCGTTCCAGACCTTCTACCGTTTCCGTGATATTCATGCCGCCAACGGCGGACTGAATGACGTCTTGCACATCACCCACGGTCAGCCCGTAACGCGCCGCTTTCTCGCGATTTATGTCGAAGTCCAGGTAGTACCCACCCATCGCCCGATCGCCCATGGCCGACTTGGTATCGGGCAGCATGTTCAGGGTGCCCTCAATGTCTTTGCCAACTCTTTGCAGGACCGATAGATCCGGACCAATGATCTTGATGCCGACCGGTGTTTTGATGCCGGTGGACAGCATGTCGATGCGTGTCTTGATCGGGAAGCCCCATGCATTGGCCACGGCTGGAAAGTCGATGGCCGTGTCCATTTCATCGACGAGTTGCTCGGTGGTTTTGGACGGATCCGGCCATTCCTCGCGGGGTTTGACACGGATAGTGATTTCGGTCATTGCCAGGGAGGCCGGGTCGGTGGACGTTTCGGCCCGCCCGTTCTTGCCGAACACGGATAGCACTTCCGGAAAGGTCATCAGGATCTTGTCCATCTGTTGCATCAGTTCCTTGCTCTTGGTGATGGAGATTCCGGGAAGGGCTGTGGGCATATAGAGGATGTCGCCCTCGTCCAGCGGCGGCATGAACTCGCTCCCCAGCTTGCTCAGGGGATAGGCCACGCTCAGCAACACGGCCAGGGCAACGCCAAGCGTAGCCCATTTGTATTTCAGGGCATTGGCAAGCGCAGGGCCGTGAATGAATTTGAGAAATCGGTTTACCGGATTTTTTGCCTCCGGCATGATCTTGCCGCGGATAAAATAACCCATCAGCAGCGGCACCAGCGTCACAGAAAGTACGGCGGCTGCAGCCATGATATACGTCGCGGTAAAGGCCAGCGGCTTGAACAGTCGACCGGACTGCTCCTGCAGCGTGAATATCACCAGGTAAGATGAGGTAATAATCAGCAGCGAAAAGAACAGCGCCGGAGCCACCTCATTCGATGCGTCTTTTATCGCCGACCATCTCTCCGGGATCGTCAGCGCCGATCCCTTTTCCTGCTCGTCATGCTCAAGATGTTTGTGTGCATTTTCGATGAGTACGATCGCGCCATCGACCATGGCACCAAGCGTAATGGCAATACCGCCGAGCGACATGATGTTGGCGGACAAGCCTTGCCATTGCATCACGATGAAGGCAATCAGCATGCCCATGGGCAGGGTGATGATGGCGACGAGTGCGGAACGGGCGTGCATCAGAAAAACCATACAGACCAGGGCGATGACAATAAATTCCTCAAACAGCTTTTCCTTGAGGTTGTCGACTGCCCGCTCGATCAGGGCGCCACGGTCATACACCGGCACGATTTCCACACCTTCCGGCATAATATGTTGCAGCTCAGCAATCTTTGCGCGTATGGCTTTAATAGTGGTCAATGCGTTTTCGCCGAAACGCATCACGACGATGCCCCCGGCTGCTTCGCCCGTGCCGTTGTAGTCAACGGCACCACGCCGGAGTTCCGGTCCCAGATGCACATGAGCCACATCCTGCAAACGGATGGGCGTGCCATTTTTGTCCGCGCCCACGGGAATCTGGTTCAGATCATCAACGGATTTGATGTAACCGAGACCGCGCACCAGATATTCGGTTTCGGACATTTCCACCAGGCGCCCGCCAACATCGTTGTTCGAGCGCATGATGGCGTGTTTCACCTTGGACAGCGGGATGTTGTAACCCAGCAGGATATTGGGATCCACCTCCACCTGGTATTGCTTGACGAAGCCTCCGACGGAGGCAACCTCGGAAATGTTTTTGACGGTCTCCAGACGATATCGAAGAACCCAGTCCTGGAGAGATCGCAGGTCGGACAAATCATGCTTGCCGGTTTTATCGATCAGCACGTATTGATAAATCCAGCCTACGCCCGTGGCATCCGGGCCCAGTATTGGTTGAACGCCTGCTGGCAAATCACGTGCGGCGGAGTTGGCGTATTCAAGCACGCGTGAGCGCGCCCAGTACATATCCGTACCTTCTTCAAAAATTATATAAATAAAGGAGTAGTTAAAAAAGGAATAGCCGCGGACCAGTTTGGTGTTCGGAACCTGGAGCATCGTCGTGGTGAGCGGATACGTAACCTGATCTTCCACCACCTGCGGGGCCTGGCCGGGAAACTCGGTGAACAGGATTACCTGGACGTCGGAAAGATCCGGAATAGCATCCAGTGAGATATTTTTTACCGACCAAAGGCCGGCCAGAATAATGAATGCGGTGGCCATGAACACCAGCATTCGGTTCTTCAGCGAGCCATCGATTATTGCCCGGATCATGGGCGCCTCTGATTATTTTATGTACGATCCCCACTTTACGCACTGACCGTAGCACGACACCATTGGAAGTTCTACTTAGCGATTCGCCTGTATCCCGTAGTCACCGTCTCGTAAGGTACCCGGGCACTAAGGGGTTTAAACAGCTTGTTAAGTAGTTTTCCCAATGGCGAAATTCCGCTGTTATTTCATATAGTGAACACGGCTGAAGGTAAGCGGAAATTTCTCCTGTGCCGAGTAATTAATCTGAATCGAAGCACCGCGGGATCGCAAAGATGACGGCGAAGCGGCCGATTGTGAGTGTGCCGACGACTATCGCCACTGCAGGATCACCCGGCATGAAAAAACTCAACCCTGTACGATACGGCATTCTGGCTAACGGCAGCGATGCTAACACCACCGCCGGCGCCACGGGCCAGGGAACGACTCACTAAATATCAAGGAGACTAATGATGCCTATCGTCCGGGGTCACGCGGCCCGACTACTAAAATCATCCGCGATATTGACACTCTCATTGGCGCTTGCGTTTCCGGTGACCGGGTCGAGCGAAGAATCCCAGCAGGGCATTCAACCGAAACTGCTGTCTATCGACGACGCGGTTGCAACAGCGGTCGACAACAATCCCAGCCTCGCGGAAATGCAATCGCGCTACGAGGCACTGGCCGAGATTCCGTCTCAGCTTGGCACGTTGCCTGACCCGGTACTGAGCCTTAACGCACTGAACCTGCCCATGGACACCTACAATCTCGGCCAGGAGGCCATGACGCAGATGCAGATTGGTATCAGCCAGGTCATGCCTTTCCCTGGCAAGCTGGCGCTTCGCGAGGGTGCCAGTGAATACGACGCGTTGGCTGCGGAAAACTCAGTCGATGAGATGCGCTTGCTGCTGATCAGTAACGTAAAGAACGACTGGTGGCAGCTCTATTTCCTGGATCGCGCGTTGGACGTTGTCGAAAGCAACCAGGATTTGTTACGACAATTCATCCAGGTCGCTAAGACGAAATACGAAGTTGGTGATGGCTTACAGCAGGATACGCTGCTTGCACAACTGGAACTGTCCAAGTTGTTCGATCAGGAAATCAGATTGCGGGCGTTCAGGAGAAACCAGGCGATCCGCCTGAATGTGCTGATGGATACCCCACCAGACGCAATAATCGAGTTGCCGGGCAAAGTATCGACGGACATGCCCGATCTCATCGAGGAGAACGTTCTTTACGAGCGGGCGGGGAGCATCAGGCCGTTGCTAAAAGCGAAAGAGAACTATGTCAGTGCGGCGCAGTCACGGCTGGAACTGGCTAAAAAAGAGTACTATCCCGATTTCAAACTGGGCGTTGCCTATGGCAACCGGAGCGGCACCAATCCGCTTCCGCGAGGCGACAGTCGCGCCGACTTCCTGTCTGTGATGTTCAGTTTCAATCTGCCGATTTATCAGAAGCGCAAACTGGACAGAGCTGTTGGTCAGCGTAGTCTGGAAGTCCGCAAAACCCGCGACTCATTGCGCGACAAATGGACCGCAGTCCGCTCGGAAATATCGTCGGCGAGTACCGATTATCAGGAAGCCAAGGAGCTGTTTTCCTTGTTCGATACTGGCATCATTCCACAGGCCAGGCAAACGGTCCAATCAATGCTGGCTGGTTACCAGGTCAGCGAAGTTGATTTTCTAAACCTTGTCGACAGCCAGATAACGTTGCTGAACTATGAGGTTCAATATTGGAAAGCCTTAACGGACGCTAACCAGGCGTTGGCTCGCCTGGTTGCCGCCGTTGGAGAAGAAAAAGTTAATGAGTAAACTATCGATAGTGATCATGGCAGTTGTCATGCTGGGCGTTGGCCTGGCATCGGGGTATTGGTTTGCGAGAGGCTCGGGCGATGCTCCGGCGGCTGGTTCGCGCGAGCCACTGTTTTATCGCAGTCCGATGAATCCGTCAGTCACCTCCCCGGTGCCGGCGGTAGACGCCATGGGTATGGACTACATTCCGATTTATGCTGACGACAACAACGGTGAAAAGGACGTCGCCGGTACCGTCAAGGTTGACCCGGTCGTGAGTCAGAGTATCGGTATACGCACGGCCGTGGCCAGGCGCACCGCTATGACCCGCACGATTCGTGCGGTTGCACGAGTGGATTTCGACGAAGAGCGTATGGCGCGGTTGCATCCGAAGGTTGAAGGCTGGATATCAGAACTCAAGGTGGACAAGACCGGTGAGACTGTTGAAAAGGACGCCGTTCTGTTGGGCATTTACTCACCACGACTGGTATCGACGCAACAGGAGTATTTGCTGGCACTGAACAATCTTCGGGCGCTTCAGAACAGTCCAATTGACGATATCAGGCGAGGGGCTGAGGAACTCGCGGCGAGTTCACGCGAGCGATTGCAGTTGTTCGACGTGCCCGAGCATCAAATCCGCGAGCTGGAACGTGACGGCAAGATCCAGAAAAACCTGCATATCCACTCGCCCGTTGCCGGTACGGTTATTACCATCGGCGCCAGAGAAGGGCAGTACGTTACACCGCAAACCGAGCTGTACATGATTGTGGATCTGGCCAAGGTGTGGGTGTACGCGGATATTTACGAGTACGAATTACCCTGGGTACAGGCGGGGGACAAGGTCGAGATGACACTGGCCGGCATTCCGGGAAGAACCTTCACCGGCGAGCTTGACTACATCTACCCATACGCCGAATCAAGAACCCGCAGCATCAAGGTCCGGCTTACGTTCGATAATCCCGAACTGCTTCTCAAACCTGAAATGTTCGCTGAAGTCGTTATTAAATCCGACAAAGTTATTGATGCGATCGTGATTCCGTCCGAGGCGATAATTCGTTCCGGACAAAGTAACCGGGTATTCGTCGTCCGTGCACCAGGAAAGTTTGAACCCACTATCGTCACACTGGGTTTTCAATCCGCGGGTCAGGTAGCGGTACTGGAGGGACTGAAAGATGGCGACGAAGTGGTTGTATCCGGCCAGTTTCTGGTGGATTCGGAATCCAGTTTGCGCGAGGCCACGGCGAAGATGCTGGAAGTAGTGAATAACGGGTCTGCAAACGATACGGACATGGACGGCATGGACATGGATACGGAACCTGCTAACGATACGGACATGGACGGCATGGACATGGATACGGAACCTGCTAACGATACGGACATGGACGGCATGGACATGGATACGGAACCTGCCGACAGTAGCGATATGGATGGTATGGATATGGATGATACGGGCGGGGAACGCAAGAATGATTGATGCCATCATTACCGCGTCGCTGCGAGACCGCTTCATGGTCATCATGGCGACCGTGATCATCGCATTGTTCGGTATTTTTTCGTACGTTAACGCGCCGCTGGATGCGATACCGGATCTGTCCGACGTACAGGTGATCATATTTACTGAATTTCCTGGTCAGTCTCCACAGGTCGTCGAGGATCAGGTGACCTACCCGTTGACAACATCGATGCTGGCAGTACCTAATACCAAAGTCGTGCGGGGCTACTCGTTTTTTGGCCTCTCGTTCGTATATCTTATTTTTGAAGACGACACCGACATGTACTGGGCCCGCTCCCGGGTGCTGGAGTCGATCAACTACATCAGCAGCCGCCTGCCGCCGGGGATTTCTCCGGCGCTGGGTCCCGACGCGACGGGTGTCGGTTGGGTATACGAGTATGCACTGGTCGATCGATCCGGCAAGCACGATCTGTCGCAACTCCGGTCACTGCAGGACTGGTATCTGCGCTACCCGTTGCAAACCGTGGATGGTGTATCGGAGGTAGCGTCAGTTGGCGGGTTTGTGAAGCAATACCAGGTATCGGTCGATCCAAATGCCTTGCTTCGCTACGACATCTCTCTGAGCAAACTCCGGCGTGCCATCGAGAGATCAAACAACGATGTCGGTGGCCGGCTGATTGAAATGGCCGAAACCGAATATATGGTGCGCGGTCTGGGCTATATAAAGTCGCTGGACGATCTCAACCAGATCCCGGTGTCGGTCGATGCTGACGGCACCCCGATTCGCCTGCGGGATGTTGCCGAAGTCCAGCTTGGGCCGGAATTGCGCCGTGGCCTGGTCGACCTCAACGGCGAAGGTGAGGTGGCTGGTGGCGTGGTGATCATGCGTTTCGGCGAGAACGCGCTGAAGACGATCCTGGGCGTCCGCGAGAAACTAGAAGAACTCGCGGCAGGGCTTCCCGAGGGTGTCGAGATCGTGACGGTATACGATCGTGGTGATCTTATCGAGCGTGCGGTCGACAGCCTCAACACGTCACTAATGCAGGAGTTGGCGATCGTCAGCCTGGTGGTCATCATGTTCCTGCTGCACGTCCGGTCGGCGTTCGTCGCGATTATCACTTTGCCGCTCGGTATCCTGATGGCCTTTATTGTCATGCGTTACCAGGG
>CAYLTW010000026.1:4294-30399 GCA_964386735.1 uncultured Woeseiaceae bacterium | reverse complement strand
AAGTACCGGAAGCATGCTTGCGGCAGCCGTGATGAGTCTTTTTCTGATTCCGATTCTGACGTTCTACCTGTTGCGCGACTGGGATTCGCTTGTCGCACACTTTGCTGCGCTGGTTCCGCAAAGCCAGCGTGAGACCGTATTTGAACTTGCACGCGATACTGATGAAGTCCTTGGCGCTTTTTTGCGCGGGCAGCTTCTCGTCATGTTTGCACTAGCCGTCATTTACTCGCTGGGGCTCGCGCTGGTGGGTCTCGAATTTGCGATTGCTATTGGTGTTGTCGCCGGGCTGGTGAGTTTTGTTCCCTACCTTGGATTCGTTTTCGGAATTGCCATCGCCTCCTTGACGGTCGCACTCGAGCCGGACCCGCTCTGGCACCTTCTCGGTGTTGTCACAACGTTCGCCGTAGCGCAGATGATCGAGGGTTCACTGTTGACGCCGAAACTCGTCGGCGACCGGATAGGTCTGCATCCGGTGATGGTTATTTTTGCGATTGCCGCGGGCGGCCAGCTTTTCGGCTTCTTCGGTATCTTGCTCGCGCTGCCCGCAGCCGCAGTGTTGTCGGTCATTTTCCGTTTTGCCTATCACCGCTTTCTCAGGGAACATCCCGAGATCATCCATGAGATCAGCCCGGAGATCAGCCCGGAGATCGGCCACGAGCCCGGCGAAGGCGAGGACTGAAGGGAACAGGGGATTGAGCCAGCTTGCCTTGCCACTACGTCTTGCCGATCACGCGGTGTTCGCGAGCTTCCTGCCGATCGGCAACGAAGAACTCGTTGCGCTTCTGTCGGGCATCGCCGGGTCTGCCAGTGACTCGGGTTGTTGGCTATGGGGCGGGGCCTCGACCGGAAAAACACACTTGCTGCAGGCCGTTTGCGAGCGCGCGGGCGATCGTTCCGTGTATGTGCCGCTGGCGATGTTGGCCGACGCCGGGCCGGGACTGATTAGTGGCCTGGATAGCCGTGATGTCGTCTGTATCGATGATCTTCATGCGATCGCCGGGAATGATGACTGGGAGCGAGCGTTGTTCACGCTTTACAACGAACTGGCTGTCGCTGGCGGCCAGCTTGTCGTCGCGGCGGCCATGGCGCCGCGCGAATGCCCTATTAAGCTTCCCGATCTGGCCAGCAGAATGTCGCAGCTGCCGACCTATAACGTGCAGTCGCTGGTGGATGCGGATCGGGCCGAGGCGCTGCAGTTACGCGCGTCGCATCGCGGTCTGGATCTACCGGACGAAACGGCACGTTACCTGCTTGGTCGCAGCCGCCGCGATATGAAGAGTTTGTATGAGTTGCTCGACACATTGGACGAAGAGGCACTGCGTGCGCAGCGTCGTCTGACAGTTCCGTTCGTTCGCGAGGTAATGAACGGAATTGCGTCAGGCTAGCGCGGTCATCGTTTGCCAGGTTTCGCCGGGCTGGCGTCGCCGAGTTTCCGTGCCGTTGCTGCCACGCGCTTGCCGAGCGCGCGCGCCAGCTGCTTCTCGTCGTCAGAAAGCTTGTCGGCTTTACGATTCCATGACACGTGCGTAGCGCCGTAGGGCGAACCACCTGTCGTTGTAGACGAAATCGCTTTTTCGGTGTACGGCAAGCCGACTAACAGCATCCCATGGTGCAGCAACGGAACCGCCATCGTTAGAAGCGTGGACTCCTGGCCGCCGTGCAAAGACGACGTCGACGTAAATACGCCCGCCGGTTTTCCTGCCGCGGCGCCAGCGAGCCACTCAACGCCGGTCCCGTCCAGGAAGTATTTCAGCGCGGCAGCCATGTTGCCAAAACGTGTCGGGCTTCCCATGACCAGTCCGGCGCATTCAACAAGATCGGTGTTGGTGGCGTAGGGTGGACCGGACTCCGGTATTGAATCTTCGGTTGCCGCCACGACGCTCGATACCGCCGGCACGGTGCGCAGACGAGCGGACATGCCGTCGACGGCATGGATTCCGTGACAAACCTCGCGAGCCAGTGCCTCGGTAGCGCCATTGCGGGAGTAATACAGAACCAGAATGTCACTCATCCAGGCAGCAAGTCCCGGACATTTTCGGGTGGCCGGCCAATGATTGCCCTGTCGGCGCCGTCGTCAACAACGATCGGGCGTTCCAGCACCTTCGGATTGTTTGAAACCCACGTGGCTATTGCGCCGTCGTCGCCGAGATCGGGTAAGTCCGTCGCCTCCCTGAAAACTGCCTCATTTCTACGCAATAGCTCCTTTACCGACATTTGGAGCAACCCGGCCAGCTCCAGGATGCGTTGGGCCGATGGTGGCTCGGCCAGGTACTCGACAATTTTCGGGCTGACGCCAGCTTTCCGGATTAATTCCAGTGTTTTCCGTGACTTGGAGCATGCCGGATTGTGGTAGATCGTCAATGACATGGGCTTTTTATCCCTTATTCGTGCTTTTCGGGAGCCGCAACTCTAGCAGCCCGCCGCGCCGGAGTCAGCGCTATCTTGACGGCATGGTGTCGCTGTTGGTAGCTTGGAGCGGCCCAACAATCACATAACAATAAACATTCTGTTTTACATGCCGACGCTACGATTCATCCTGCTTTTCATTGCCGCACTGCTTGCGACTTCGCTCATGGCTATTGCTTGTGAGACCGCGCCGCCCGTGCAGGAAATGAGTGATGCGCGACAGGCTATCGCTGTCGCCCGCGAAGCCGGTGCAGAGGCGCTTGCCTCGGAGGAATTGTTTGCCGCCGAGCAATATCTCGAGAGTGCCGAGCAGAAGCTGAACGACCAGAAATATGCCGATGCGCGTCATGATGCGATACAGGCCAAATCCAAGGCGCTGACCGCCCGCCAACTCAGCGAAGACAACAAGACCGAAAACGACTGATTTTCGGATGCGAGTTGCACGCCGTTTCACGATCAAAGGCCGTGTTCAGGGCGTGTTCTTTCGCGACAGTACCCGACGAGAGGCCATTCGATTGGGTATGACAGGTCATGCAATAAACCTGCCTGACGGAGACGTGCAGGTTCTGGTGTGCGGCGAACGAGCCGCGATCAATGAACTCGAGCACTGGCTGCGGCAAGGCCCGCCACTGTCACGGGTTGAATCTGTCATTTCTGAAGATGTGGCTATGACTGAATTGGCCGCAGGGGAACCGCGGGAGTTCATAACAGCTTAGGCCCTGAACCACTTCCTGGTCAGCTTGTCGATGACCTTGTTCGGATACTTTCTCTTGCCCAGGCTGCCGTTGTAACGGCCGAGCGCCCGACGCAGGTCGCCATTCTCCTTGTCCAGGTAGAACTTCAGAATTGTGCAGCCGTAGCGGAGGTTGGTTTCGAGGTGCAGAAGGTTGTCATTCGGGCGTCCGATTTCATCGCGCCAGAACGGCATGATCTGCATCAGCCCGATTGCGCCGGCGACCGACACAGCGTAGCGGTCGAAGTTGCTCTCGACTTCGATGACGGCAAGGACCAGTTCGGGTGCCAGTTCAACGCGGCTGGCTTCGTGGTGTACGCGCGTCAGGAGTTTTATGCGCTCGTCGGGGTCTTTTACCTGCTTTTGCAGCCGCCGCGACATATCGGTGAGCCAGACTTCGGCGTCGAATCGGTCCGGAAAACTCGTCGTGTCCGACACGGCGACCATCAAGGCCTGACGTAATTCAGGGTCGTGCACGTCCTGCGCGATGGCGAGTTGCGGCGCCACAGTGCTTAGCACAAAACCAAAAAAAACAATTAGTTGTGACAGTTTGTTGATAATCATTCTCCGCATGGTGGCTCCCGGAACTATGGTACTGCGGAGTCGCCCAGCAGTTTGAGAGCTTCCTCACGTTTCAGATTTTGCGACTCCGGGTCACGGCGGTGCCGATACTCGAGTTCGCCGGCCTTGAGGCCGCGCTCACTGACCACGAGCCGGTGCGGAATGCCAATCAGCTCGGCATCCGCGAATTTCACGCCAGGTCGTGCGTCGCGATCGTCGAAAAGAACATCGAGGCCCGCAGCCGACAATTCGGCGTACAGAGCCTCGGCTGCCTCGCGGACCTGCTCCGAACGATGCATGTTGATCGGCACGATAACGACATTGAATGGCGTCAGCTGATCGGGCCAGATGATGCCGTTATTGTCGTGGTTCTGCTCGATGGCCGCGGCGACGATTCGCGTGATGCCGATGCCGTAGCAACCCATCTCCAGGACCTGCTCCTTGCCATCTTTGCCAAGTACTGTCGCGCCCAGCGCTTTCGAGTACTTGGTTCCGAGTTGAAATATGTGGCCGACCTCGATGCCGCGCGCGATACTCAGCGTACCCTTGCCACCGGGAGTTGGATCGCCCTCAACGGCATTGCGCAGGTCTGCTGTCTCCGGAACATCGATATCACGGCCAAAATTTACATCGGTGTAATGCATGTCGGCCTCGTTTGCGCCGGTAACGAAGTTCGCCATTTTTGCGGTGCCATGATCGAAATGCACAGGGATGTCGAGTCCAATCGGGCCCGCGAAACCGGGTTCACAGCCCGTCACGTTTCGAATCGTGGCCGCATCCGCCATTGTCAGCGGCGATGCCACGCCGGTAATTTTCTGAGCCTTGATCGTGTTCAGCTCGTGGTCGCCGCGCAGCACCAGTGCGACGGGTCCGTCGGTGCCCTGGACAATAAGTGTTTTCAGCGTGTTTTGCGGGTCGACGTTGAGAAATTCGCAGAGCGCTGCAATGGTCCTGGCACCCGGCGTGGAAATCTTTGCCATCCCGGCGCCGGGCGCGGGCCGTTCACCGGATGGCGGTATGGTTGCGGCGGTCTCCATATTGGACGCGTAGTCGTCAGCGTCGCAGAAGGCGATGGCGTCTTCGCCAGAATCGGCGAGGACGTGAAACTCCTGCGAGCGGCTGCCGCCGATATCGCCACTATCCGCGTCCACAATACGGAACCTGAGTCCAAGCCGTTCGAAGATCTCGGAATAGGCCGAATACATTTTCTGATACGCAATCTCCAGGCCGTTTGCGTCAAGGTCAAACGAATAGGCGTCCTTCATGATGAATTCGCGGGCGCGCATGACGCCGAATCGGGGCCTTATTTCGTCACGGAATTTCGTCTGGATCTGGTACCAGTTGAGTGGCAGTTGTTTGTAGCTTCGCAGTTCTCTGCGCGCGATATCCGTGATGACCTCCTCGTGCGTCGGACCGAAACAGTATTCGCGCTGGCCGCGGTCGGTCATGCGCAGCAATAACGGTCCGTACTCTTCCCAGCGGCCGGATTCCTGCCACAACTCCGCTGGATGAACAGCTGGCATCAGCAGTTCGAGCGCGCCTGCACGGTTCATTTCCTCACGCACGATGGCCTCGACCTTACGCACTACCCTGAGGCCCAGCGGCATCCACGTAAACAGGCCCGAGGCCAGTCGCCGGATCAGGCCTGCCCGAAGCATGAGTTGGTGACTAACCAGCTCGGCTTCTGCCGGTACTTCCTTGAGTGTTGTCAGCCCGAAATTTGAATAACGCATTGACTACCGGATGCTCGTTGCACAAGCCGCGCATTCTAGCCCGAAACAATGCGCCATGGAGAATACGTATTGACTCGACGGGCAAAGCAGGGGATGGTCGCGTGTCTTTTCGACGCCAGGATGCCTGAACGTTGCAAGGTAGACGTAACCCGTTCGTTGCCCACGAGGGCATCCCGTTCCTGCTTTTCTCGATCCTGTTGTGCTGGCTCGCGTACCGGTATTTCGGCGCACTCTGGTTCGTCGGCGCCATGGCCCTGTTGGTCATCCTGTTCTTGATATTTCGCGACCCACGACGCCGAATCCCGGCAGTACCGCTCGGCGTCGTTAGTCCGGTCGACGGCCGCATCGTGTCTGTCGATCTGGTTGACAAGGGGGTCTTACACGGAGAGGCACACCGCGTCGTCATACGTATCAACAGCCTCGGCACGTATACGGCACGCTGTCCGGTTGAGGGAAAGATCATGGACCTCAATTCGGTCGCTTCTGACCGCATTGTCGACTACCGCACCAACGCGCTTTGGGTGCAGACAGACGAAGGCGACGATGTCGTGTTGCAGTTTCGGGGCTACCGCTTCGGTCTCGCCCCCAAATCCTTTGTACGATTTGGTGAGCGTCTTGGCCAGGGATCACGTTGCGCCTACCTGAGGCTAAGTCGATTCGCCGAAATTCACCTGCCTGTCGAAAGCAAGATCCTGGTTGAGCCGGGGCAAAAAGTGGTCGCGGGCTGCGAGTTGCTGGGCAAGTTGCCACACCCGTAGCGCAGGAGTGCACTGCGCGGCGGTGAATTGAACACGGTGGCGTGGCAAAATACAGGGGAGCCACCCTGTCCCGGATCCAGCGAATCGAAAGCGATGAACCTGAACGAACAACAACGTCGAGCGTACCTCGAAGCCATCGGCATCGACGTGTGGGTTCCGCGCGGCGAGGTGGAGCCGGACGTCGAGGTCCTTGCCGACGCGCTGGTGCCTGGCGTGGACGATCTTGACTGGAATACCTTGCGCGACACCGTGTCAGCCTGTACCGGCTGCGGCCTGCACCGTGGCCGCACGCAAACCGTGTTCGGTGTCGGCAATCCGGATGCAGACTGGATGTTCATAGGCGAAGCGCCCGGCGCGGAAGAGGACCGGCGCGGCGAGCCTTTCGTGGGCCGGTCCGGCCAGCTTCTGGATCAGATGCTCGCCGCCATCGGCCAGTCACGCGAGTCGGTGTTCATTGCCAATATCATCAAATGCCGGCCGCCCAACAATCGCAACCCAAAACCAGAGGAGGCCAGCGCCTGCCGCGGCTACCTGGAGCGCCAGATTGAGATTGTCGATCCAAGCATCATCATCGCGGTCGGCAAAATCGCCGCACAGAATCTGCTTGGCACAGATTCGCCGGTCGGGCGCCTGCGCGGCAAACGCCATAGTTTCGGCAATGTGCCGCTGGTTGTGACCTACCACCCCGCCTACCTGTTGCGCAGCCCGTCGCAAAAACGCAAAAGCTGGGATGATCTGTGCTTCGCGCGCGGCATCGTCCGGGAAATGAGCGCGTGATCGCGCCGATGCAGGAGCCACCGGTCTATATCCGGACGATGACCCACGAGGATCTCTCCCAGGTGTCGGACATCGAGCGCAGGAGCTACGACTATCCCTGGAGTCACGGTGTGTTTCGCGACTGCCTGCTCGCGTGCTACCAGTGCGTTGTCCTGGAGCGTGAGGAACGGATTGCGGGCTACGCAATCCTCTCAGTCGCTGACGCTGAGGCGCACATTCTGAATCTTTGCGTCGATCCGGTGAATCGCGCACATGGCTATGGCGAGCAACTACTGGATGAGATCCTCGGACGTGCTCGCGATGCCGAGGTGGAGGAAATACTCCTCGAGGTACGACCATCGAACAAAACTGCGATCGCCCTTTACAAGAAAAAAGGCTTTCACCAGGTGTCCAATCGGACCGAGTACTACCAGGCCCGGATGGGCCGCGAAGACGCCTCTGTGTTATCAAAGAAGCTGACGAGCGAGTACTGATCGGCTAGACTGCGCGACGTTTTTCCACCCATACCGTTTTCATGACTGATATCCAGCAACAGGTAGCCAAGCGCCGTACGTTCGCGATTATCTCGCATCCGGATGCCGGCAAGACGACGCTGACAGAAAAACTCTTGCTGTACGGCGGAGCAATTCAGCTTGCCGGTACGGTCAAAGGCCGCAAGGCGAGTCGTCACGCCACATCGGACTGGATGAAGCTTGAGCAACAACGCGGTATTTCGGTGACATCGTCGGTCATGCAGTTTCCGTACTCGGACCACGTTATCAACCTGCTCGACACACCGGGCCATGAGGACTTCTCGGAGGACACCTATCGCACACTGACAGCCGTGGACTCCGCGCTAATGGTTATTGACTGCGCAAAAGGCGTCGAGAAACGCACGATCAAGCTGATGGAGGTGTGCCGGCTGCGGGACACACCGATCATGACATTCATCAACAAACTCGACCGTGAAGGCCGCGCGCCGATCGAACTGCTCGACGAAATCGAGTCGGTCCTGAATATTCAATGCACGCCGGTAACCTGGCCTATTGGTATGGGGCGCTCGCTCAAAGGCGTCTATCACCTGGCACAGGACCGAATTTACCTGTACGACAAGACGGCCCGTGGGACAGCGTCAACCATCCGTGTCGTCGATGGCCTGGACTCGGATGCCGCAACGTTAGCGCTGGGGGATGCCGCCGACGAATTTCGCGAGGAGGTCGAACTCGTCAGAGGTGCGTGCCCGGAATTTGGTATAGACGACTATCTGAACGCGACGCAGACGCCAGTACTGTTCGGGTCCGCGCTGTCTAATTTCGGGGTGCGGGAGTTGCTCGATGAGTTCGTGCGGTATGCACCGGCACCGCTTGCCCGTGACAGCGAGCAGCGCAGAATCGAGCCGGGTGAAAGCACGCTTACGGGATTCGTATTCAAGATTCAGGCAAATATGGATCCGGGCCACCGTGATCGAATCGCATTCATGCGTATTTGCTCGGGTGAATACCGCCGCGGCATGAAAGTGACCCACGTGCGCTCGGGCAAGGAAATGAAAATTCCGGATGCGATAACGTTCATGGCGGCCGACCGGCAGCATGCCGAGACTGCGTATGGCGGCGACATCATCGGGTTGCACAATCACGGTACAATCAACATCGGCGACAGTTTTTCCGAAGGTGAACTGATTCGTTTCACGGGCATCCCGAACTTTGCACCGGAGATTTTTCAACGTGCGGTTTTAAAAGATCCGCTGCGATTGAAGGCACTGCAGAAAGGTCTTGCCCAGTTATGCGAGGAGGGCGCGACGCAGCTGTTCCGACCATTACGGAACAACGATTTGATACTGGGCGCGATCGGGCCATTGCAATTCGAGGTTGTTGAGCACCGCCTGCGGGACGAATATAAAGTTGAATGTCAGTTCGAGAGCGTCAATGTCGCTACCGCCCGCTGGGTACACAGTGACGATCCGAAGAAACAGGCCGAATTCGAGATCAAGGCACATGACAACCTGGCGCTGGATCATGGCGGCCGGCTGGTCTACATTGCACCTACAAGAGTCAACCTGAGCCTGACCGAAGAACGCTGGCCAGACATCGAGTTTCGCAAAACCCGCGAACACTGACGAACGCTCCGCGGCCGGAGATGCAATTTGCCCCGATCGGACTTGATCAACAAGAAGGTAATTGCCTGGGCCTTTTACGACTGGGCAAATTCCGCGTTCGCGCTGTCGGTACTTGCGGTGCTGTTCCCGCTATTTCTGGGCAGTTACTGGAGCGATGGTGGCTCGGGTTCGGCGGTCACGGCTCGCCTCGCGTGGATAACGGCCGGGTCGAGTGCCATAACGCTCCTGATTGCACCTGTGTTCGGAACGATTGCGGACACCGGTGGTTACCGCAAGCGATTTCTGTTCGTGCTGGCGCTGCTCGGCGCGACAACAACTGCGGCGCTCGGGGTCGTGGGCGAGGGCGACTGGCCCGTGGCCCTCGCGTTGTACCTGTTGGCTTCCATCGGTTACTACAGTTCGACGGTTTTCTATGACTCCCTGATCATCGATGTGACACAACCTCGCTACTACAGCTTTGTATCGTCACTGGGATTTTCGGTCGGCTACCTTGGCGGTGCATTGCTGCTGGCGTTGCACGTATGGATGTTGCTGGCGCCGGAGAATTTCGGTTTCCCGGATACCGACAGCGTTATCAAATTCGCGTTCATTTCGGTGGGCGCCTGGTGGATGGTTTTCCTGATTCCTTTGCTGTTGTTCGTCCCGGAGCACCACAGCCCGAGGGAGGTAGCCGGGCGTGCCGTGCGAGCGGCCTACGAGGAGCTTAAGTCGACGATCAGGCACATTCGCCGCTACCGCAATGTTGTAATTTTCCTGATCGCATACTGGCTGTACATCGGTGGCGTCTTCACGGTGATCTTCATGGCCGTCAACTACGGGCAGCGGCTCGGTTTCGGCCAGCAAGACCTGGTCATGGCGCTGATGATTACTAACTTCGCGGGATTTCCGGCAACGCTTCTATACGGTTACTTCGGGCACAAATTCGGCCCGAAGTGCGGCATCTATTTCGCATTGGCTGTGTATATCGTCATGTCAGTCTGGGCCATGTTCATGGTCAACGTCGGGCAGTTCTACATCATGGCAATTGTTATCGGCTGCGTGCAGGGAGGCGTGCAGGGACTGAGCCGATCGCTCTATGCGTCGTTGATTCCGCCGGACCAGCCAGGTGAGTTTTTCGGCTTTTACAACATGGTGACAAAGTTTGCGCACATACTCGGACCGGTGCTTGTCGGCCTTGCGGCGATGTTATCCGATGACCCTAAATGGGTCCTCATGGCGTTGATGCCGTTGTTCATCGGTGGCGGCCTGTTGCTGACCGTGGTCCGCAGCGGTCGGGCTGAGTAAACCGGCGCGGAATTGCCAGGATGATCAATACGTTTACCTACCTGTTAGTAGGATTTTCAGTCATCATTGCTGCAATTCTATTGTTCGCCTATCTTTTTTTTCTTGGTGATTTACAAAAATCAACTGTGGGGCTTGTGGCCTGTGCAGTTTTGCTCGCAGCCCTCGCCGGGCTGCAAATCGAACATCTTCGGTTCCTGCAGACGGGCAGCGAATTGTTCGCCTCGAGAATTTACGTCGTATTCCTGCTGACAACACCTCCCGCATTTTACTTTTTCAGTAGAGAGCTCTTGCTGGCCGATTCCACGAACTCCGTTTTACAATTAGCTCATTTCTTGCCCTTGCTGCTCAGCGTTGTTCTTCCGGCTAATATTGTCGCTCCCGTCGCTTTTACAATCGGCGCCGGCTATTCGATCTGGTTCGCGCGAATCGTGTATGGCATGAGGCGGCACGTCAGTCGATTCAGATTTGAAATGTTTTTCTTTGGAATGTTTGCAGTTCTTGCGGTGCTCGTGCTCATTCTGGGGGTCCTGACGCCCGTTATCGACTCGTCCGTCTTTTATCTCGCGTACGCCAACTTCATCGGAATTGCCCTGATTCTGGTTGTTGCTGCACTGATTATTTTTCCGGAGTTACTGGCCGATATTTCAGATTCGGCCAATCTGTCCTATGCGTCGTCTACGCTCACCGAAATCGATATCGATGCGGCAGTCGAGCGGCTTGACCGGCTGATGAGGGACGAGAAAATATATCAGAATGAGAACCTGAATCTGGCGTTACTCGCCGACGCAATCAAGCTGAGTAGTCACCAGTTGTCGGAGTTGATCAATACCCGATTTGAGTTCGGCTTTTCCCGCTACATACGCGAGCAGCGCGTTGCCGAAGCCAAAAGGATCATGCGCGAAGATGCGTCTTCGTCGATTTTGTCGATCAGTCTCATGACCGGCTTCAAATCTCAGTCGAATTTCTACGCTGCATTTCGCGAAATAACCGGACAGGCGCCGGGCTCCTTCCGCAAGAATCTTTAGTCGGACCGGGCACGATCAGGTTTTTTTATTCCTCGATCATAATCGAGGAAGTAGTGCGTTCGATACTGCTCTAGTCTTCTCGTTGCGAGTCCGAATAGATCTGAATTCAGACAAACAACAAGCCGAGGAGAAAGGATATGCTTAATACCGTCAACTACATTACCTACATCGTTTTCAGTGTGTTCATCACTGTTTACGTGTCCCGGACGCTCAGCAAGAACGGTTTGCCGTTCCTGGTCGAAGGATTCAAGGGCAATGTGCAGCTCGCGGAGTCAACTAACCACCTGTTAGTCGTCGGTTTCTACCTGGTCAATCTCGGTTTCGTATTGTTGCGAATGCAAACCGGCGTAGTCGTCGATACGCTGGAACAACTAATCATTTACCAGGCGTCCGGGTTAGGTCTTGTGCTGCTCGTCCTGGGATTTGCGCACTTTTTTAATATGTATGTCATTCATCGCATAAGCCGCGGCGATATTGACCTGGGACAGCTCGGACCCGGGCGCGAGGAGGCACTCTGACGTTAGCGAATCGCCGCAACCTGCTGCTCGAGCCGCTGCAACGCCGCCGGGTCGAAGTTGCCATAGCGCGCTTCCTGATAGCTGCTTGTGATGTCGTGAATAGTGTCAGCGCTGAGCCTGGAATTGGCGCTGACACGCCCGGCGAACGCAGCCGGTGACTCGCCAATATCGAGCTGATGTCCTGATTTTGCAATGAAGCGCTGATACAGGATCGCGGCTCGATCACGCGGTGGCGGGCGGTAGCGCAAGGCAAGAATTCCGCTGACCAACAGGATCAGTGCGATCACGATCGTGACCAGGGTCAGCATCATCTTGCGCCAGCTTGGATCGTCCATACCCAGCATGCGCATGAAATCGTTTTGCTTGTCCGGGCCATAGCCAAGTACCAGGTCGTTCCACCGGGCATTCAGGGCGTCCCAACTAAGTTGGATCCGGTGCAGCAACATTGACGGTGCGGACAATCCCCACTCGAGGCCGACACCGTCAAACAATGACTCGGCGACGCCCAGTTCGATGCGCTCGGGCGCAACCGCCGCCGTCGGGTCGACGCGCACCCAGCCGCGTCCATCAAACCAGACCTCGACCCAGGCATGGGCGTCGGATTGGCGGACAATCATGTAATTGCCGATCGGGTTTAGTTCGCCGCCCTGGTAGCCGAGGACGATGCGAGATGGAATCCCGGCGGCCCTCATCATGACCGAGAATGCCGACGCGTAATGTTCACAGAATCCGCGTTGCGTGTCGAAGAGAAAGCGATCAACGGGATTATTGCCGAGTGGGGGAGGCTCAAGCGTGTAATAAAACTCGTCGTCGTGAAAACGCGCCAGCAAGGCGTTGATGTAATCGCCGTCGGAGCCGGCTTCGCTCCTCATTTTCTTTGCCAGCTCGATGGTCCGCGGATTGCTGCGGTCGGGCAGTGTAAGGTACCAGTCTCGCGTGAAATTGTTGATTTGCGCTTCCGTCCGGTGGTCGATGTAAGACTCAACTTCGTACGCGACGCGCTGGTCGATCGGGAACATGCGTGCCAGTTCCTGTTGCCGGCCCATGAACGTACGGTCCAGCGTCCATCGGTAGGGAATATCCAGGGCGAATACCCATTGCTGGCGCGTGGGCTCCATCGTCACCTGGTATTTGATGGGCTCACCCCGGACCTCAACCTGCTGCGAGGCGCGCCGGCCGATGGATGGCTCGCTGCCGGACCAGGTTCGGCCATTGAAACGGTGTAACACGAGCCCGCGCCAGTAGCGCTCGCGCGGCTCGGGGACCGTGCTGTCGAAACGGACGCGAAAGGCGACGGCGTCGGACATTGACAAGGAGCTGATGTCTCCCGGACTCATCGTGTCGCTCAAACCCGATATACCGCTGCTGGTATCAACCGGAATCGCCCAGAACGGCGTGGATATGCGTGGAAAGAATACCCACATTGCGATTGCCAGCGGCGCTGCGTACAGCATGAGTCGCCCGCCGGTCGCGAAACTGCGACGGATCGGTTCGCCCGGGTTCGCGGACATCCTGAGCCATGCCGTCATGATGAATGCCATGGCAACGACCAGGTACGGGAGTGACCACAGGTACTGTTCCCGGAGCAATGCCGACATGACAAGAAAGATCGCGATGAACAATAAAACGAACTGGTCGCGTCGCTTGCGCGTCTCCAGCAGCTTCAGGGAGGCCATGATGGCGAGAAGCGCGGAGCCCGGGCCGACGCCGCTGATGGTGTCATAGACGGCGAGCACGCCGAGGAAACCGACCAAAGCCAGAAACGCGCGGAACCAGGTGGATGGCAATGCCGCACGGCGTCGCTCGATCGAATAGCGCCAGATGGCACATCCCAGGAAAGCGAGCGTGATCCAAAGCGGCAGAAACAGGACATGTGGCAGCAGCGCCAACGCTAACGAGGCCAGCGTCCACGGCAGGCTTGGAAGCAGTGAGCCGTCGGTTCCGCGCGGCTTAGCCACGATCGGTCTCAAGCCCAAATAGCGCCAGCGCTTCGAGGCAACGATGCCGGTGTGCCTCACCGTGCGACGGCGGAATGTCCTCGCCCGGCATCTTCAGGCCGTAGTCTTCGCGGGTTTGGTCTGCATCGACGATCCAGCGAGCGAGAGTCGATAGTCGTTCTTCGACGTCGACGCCGTCGAATTCATCGAAGTCAAACCATTGGCTGCTCGTATCTGCGCCCGCGAAATGTTTTGACAGCAAGGCACCGCTTCGCGCGAAAGCTTTCCAAGCCACGTTACGCGGTGAATCACCGACAATAAAACGCCTCAGGCCCGCGAAGTCCTCTTCGCCGCGAGCATCGTGTTGCCGATGACCGAGCGCCATCTGTGTGGCCGGCGGCCTGGCAACGTCAGCGAGCGGTTGCGGGTAGACAAGTGCGCGAATGTCCATGTGCAGCCATGCCCAGGAGCGAAACAGTTCAAACGGGAACAGGGTGCGAATGCCGAAGCGCTCGAGGTGGGCCCAGCCACGCTTGTTGGTTGCGAGCGGCACAACAAAGACCTGGCTTTGACCGGGTTCCAGATCGTGTATCTCACTGACAACGTCGTCCAGGTACAGGCGAATTCGATAGCGTGGATTCTTTGAATGATTGGTAACGGCGATTCGAAATTGTGATGCTTGCCCGGCGAAAACGGGTTCGACGCCCGCGAATGTGACTTCCAGGCTTACGATATTGCGCTGGCACTGGTGCATGGCGACGAAGCCAAGCCCGATAAGCAGAAACGTCAGCAAAAACGACAAATTGTTGTTGTAGTTCATCGAGCCGAGCAGCATCGCGAAGCTCATGATGGCGTAGATCAGCCCGACGCCTGTCGGCAGGATGTAGGTGCGGCCCGCCGTCAGTTGAACATGGTCGGGATCGATGCCCTGGCGCTTGCGGGCCCATTTTCGGATCCGGCGCGTAGCCGCAGCACCGACGCTCGGGAAAATTCCCGAGCCGCTAGGGAATGGCCACCGAATCGACGACATGCTGGCAAAGATCCTTTGAACTGCGATAAATTGCGCCGCCGGCGGCTTTCAGGCGATGACCGGCGACGGCCGCGAACACGGCCTGTACGTCATCGGGGTAGACACCCGAATGTTTGCGAATGAAGGCGTGCGCTTTGCCGGCGGCGGCAAGGGCTTGCGCGCCACGTGGCGAGAGGCCAATGTCGATTTCGGGTGATTCGCGGGTCTGCCGAACGAGCGCCTGGATGTAGTCGACCAGCGCGTCGCTCATATGAACCTGGCGAACAGCCTTCTGCAACTCGATCAAAACGTCGGGTGACGTTTCCGCCGAAACGTCCTCCAGCATCGTGCGACGATCTTCACCGGTTATCAGTTCTCGTTCGCTTTCCTCGTTCGGGTAGCCAAGTTCGAGGCGCATCAGGAAACGGTCCAGCTGCGACTCCGGCAGCGGAAACGTACCAATCTGATCGGCCGGGTTTTGTGTGGCCACGACAAAAAATGGATTCGGCAACGGGCGGGTTGTACCGTCGACGGAAACCTGGTGCTCTTCCATCGCTTCAAGTAACGCACTCTGTGCTTTTGGCGTTGCACGATTCACTTCGTCGGCGAGAATTAGCTGCGTAAAAATCGGACCGGGTTGAAACTCGAATTCGCCGCTTGCCTGACGGAATACGGAAATACCGACAATATCGGCTGGCAAAAGATCACTCGTAAACTGAATGCGGCGAAAACCCAGGCCAAGGATGCGCGCAAGCGATTGGGCCAGTATTGTTTTGCCAAGACCGGGCAGGTCTTCTATGAGCAGGTGGCCACGGGCCAGTAAGCAGGACAGCGCGAGCTCAATCTGGTCGTCCTTGCCCAGGATAATACGACCGAGCGCTATTTTTGCGGCATCGAGCGCCTCGCGCTCGGCGCTCTTGCTAACAGGCAATTCTTCAAGCGTGTTGCCGCCCTGCATGCTTACTCCAATAGACCTGGTGCCAGATTAACCAGCATTGCACCCCAGAGCCAGTGAGATTGTGATGTAGTACCCAGAATCGCGGGTGTTCAGGCCAGCTTGTTCAGCTTCTCAAGCTGTTCAGCCAGTTGTGCGAGCTGCTTTTCAAATTCCACCGCACGCTCACGCTCCTGTGTGACCACATCGGCCGGGGCGTTGTTCACAAAATTTCTGTTGGCGAGCTTGCCAAGTGTCCGGGTCAGATCTGCGTCGACTTTGCCGCGCTGCTTGTCGAGCCGCGCGCGCTCAGCATCGAAATCAATCAGACCCTTCATTGGTACCAGCAATTGCATGTCGCCGAGCAGGGCGGTCGCGGACGGAGGTGGCTGTTCCTCGTTTTTCAGAATCCTGATCGACTCGATACGTCCGACGCGTGCGAGCAGGGCAGCATGGTGGTCCGCACGACGTTCATCGTCTGCAGTTGCGTGTTGCAACAGGAGCGGCAATTTTTTGCCGGGCGAAATATCCATTTCCCCGCGAATCTGCCGTACGCCGAGAATGAACTTGCGCACCCATTCGATATCGTCCACGGCCGCCGCATTGTGTTCGCCGGTATCAAGTTCCGGATAAGGCTGTCGCATGATTGTCGGCGCGTCGATACCGGCTCGCGGCGCAACCTGCTGCCAGATCTCTTCAGTGATGAACGGCATCAATGGATGAAGGAGCTTTAACAAGGCTTCGAGGGTATCGATCAATGTCCGGCGAGTGCCGCGCTTTTGTGCCTCGGACGTGCTGTCCGATTGCAGCACCGGTTTCGACAGCTCGAGATACCAGTCGCAAAACTCATGCCAGGTGAATTCGTAGACCGTGTGTGCCACGAGGTCAAGGCGGTAGCTGCGGAAATTTTCGTGAACGTGTTCGACAGTGAGGTCGAAGCGTGCACGTATCCAGTGATCGGCCGCCGACAGTTCGACGTCGCCTGTGTCGAGCTTGTCGGTATTCATGAGTACGTAGCGAGACGCATTCCACAATTTGTTGCAGAAATTTTTGTAGCCCTCGATGCGGCCGAGGTCGAAACGAATGTCGCGGCCGGTTGTCGCCAGCGCCGCGAATGTGAGACGCAGCGCGTCTGCGCCATAAGCATCGATCCCGTCAGGGAAGTGCCTGCGCGTTTCCGCTTCGATTTTCGGTGCCAGGTGTGTCTGCATCATACCGCTGGTACGCTTTTCGATCAGTGCTTCAAGGTCGATGCCATCGATCAGGTCCAGCGGATCAAGCACGTTGCCTTTGGACTTGGACATCTTCTGTCCTTCCTGATCCCGAATCAGCCCATGGATGTAGACTTCGCGAAACGGCACATCGCCCATGAAGCGAAGACCCAACATGATCATTCGCGCAACCCAGAAGAAAATAATATCGAAACCGGTAACGAGGACGCTGCCCGGGTAAAAATCGTCAAGCGCTTCTGTTTTCTCGGGCCATCCGAGCGTATTGAAAGGCCACAGCGCCGAGGAAAACCATGTATCCAGTACATCGTCGTCCTGCCTGAGTGCAAAGTCCTTGCTCAGTGAGTGCTTCTTGCGAACGTCGTCTTCCGTTTGAGCGACATAAATGTTGCCGTCGTCGTCGTACCAGGCCGGGATGCGATGTCCCCACCAGAGCTGACGGCTGATGCACCAGTCCTGGATGTTGTGCATCCAGTCGAAGTAGGTCTTCGTCCAGTTCTCCGGCACAAACTTTATTCTGCCGGACTCCACAGCTTCGATCGCCGGCTCGGCTAGGGGCTTGATACTCACGTACCACTGGTCGGTGAGGTAGGGTTCGACGACGGCGCCGGACCGATCGCCACGAGGAATTTTGACGGTATGATTCTCAACTTGATCGAGCAGGCCCAGGCTCTCAAACTCGCTGACAACGGCCTTGCGAGCAACGAAACGATCCAATCCGCGATAGGCTTCCGGCACCTCGTCATTCAGGGCAGCGTCGTCGGTCAGGATGTTGTGCATCGGCAGGTCGTGGCGTTTGCCGATGTCGTAGTCGTTGAAGTCATGCGCGGGCGTTATTTTTACGCAGCCCGTCCCGAATTCCGGATCGACGTAGTCGTCCGAAATAATCGGGATACGTCGCCCGACGATTGGCAAGATAACATCCTGGCCGACAAGTTCTTTGTACCGGTCGTCCGTTGGATGTACAGCTACAGCGCTGTCGCCGAGCATCGTCTCGGGGCGCGTTGTTGCGACGACGAGATATCCGTCGCCCGACGCCAGCGGGTAGCGAAAGTGCCAGAGGTGACCTTGTTCATCTGCGGACAAAACTTCCAGATCGGAGAGCGCCGTGTGCAAATCCGGGTCCCAGTTGACAAGGCGCTTGCCGCGGTAGATCAGGCCGTCTTCATATAATGAGATGAAAACTTCGCGGACCGCCTTCGAGTAACCCTCGTCCATCGTGAAGCGATCGCGTTTCCAGTCCAGTGATGCGCCCATGCGCCTCAACTGGTGGGCGATCTGGCCGCCGGATTCTTCTTTCCATTGCCATACGCGTTCTACAAATTTATCCCGGCCAAGATCGTGTTTCGACTTGCCTTCTGCATTCAGCAAGCGCTCGACGACCATTTGCGTTGCAATTCCTGCGTGGTCCATCCCGGTCTGCCACAAGGTACGGTCACCTTTCATGCGGTGATAGCGGGTGAGCGCATCCATAATTGTGTCCTGGAAGGCGTGCCCCATGTGCAACGTACCCGTCACATTGGGGGGCGGTATCACGATGCTGTAACGAGGGCCATCGCCCGCAGGCGTAAAATAGCCCTCGGCTTCCCAACGCTCATACACGCGCTGCTCAATATCTTTTGGCTGGTATGACTTGTCCATGTTCGGTTTTTATTGCAGTCGGGGTCGACTACACATTGTGCGTACTGATTTCGTGTCCCTGGTCGCGATAGCTGGCGTAGCGCTTGCGGCTACGCTGCTTGCTGTCCTGATCGGAGATTACAAGTTCTGCAACGCGCGGGAAAGACTCCGCAGCCGACGGCACCACTTCGCAGAGGTTGATGAGCAAATCGCACGGCGCGATCTCGTCGGACTCGCATCCGATCGTAATTGGAGATTCCAGACCGGTGGTGTCGCCGACAACGTGGTGGGGCACAAAACTGCCGTCGCGAAACGTCCACAGCAGCTCGTCGAGGCGCTCGGCATCGGCACGGCTGCTCGCGAGGATGTGCACGGTGTTATTGAGCCGGTAGGCTTTTTCGGCCAGCTTGCAGGCAAAATGATGCCGTGCCTTTTCGCTGCTTTGACTTAAAACATAGAAATCGATGCGTGCCATTCCCGTCCGTCGCAACTCAGCTAGCGCGGCAGTTCGCCGCAGTGCGATAGTAGAAATTCAGACAGCATAGGTACAGGTCGACCTGTTGCGCCTTTCTTGGAGCCGGATCGCCAGGCGACTCCGGCGATATCAAGGTGCGCCCAGTTCAGGCCGTCTGTAAATTTTGATAGGAAGCATCCCGCCGTGATTGCACCGGCGTCGCGGCCGCCGACATTGGCGAAGTCGGCGAAATTACTTTTGAGTTGGTTGGCATAATCGTCGCCCAGCGGCAGGCGCCAGCCGCGGTCTTCTGCCGCCAGGCCGGCAGCCAGCAAGCCGTCGGCAAGCTTATCGCTTTTGCTCATCAGGCCCGTGTGGAATTTGCCCAGTGCAATTACGCAGGCACCGGTCAGTGTGGCCACGTCGATGACGACGGCTGGTTTGAAACGCCTTGAATACGTCAGGGCGTCACACAGGATCAATCGCCCCTCGGCGTCGGTGTTCAATATCTCTATTGTCTGACCGGACATGCTCTTGACGATGTCTCCGGGCAAGGTGGCTTTGGAGCCAGGCATGTTGACGACCGCTGGGACGACAACGTTGACGTTCACCGGTAGTTTCAATGTCGCGATGGTCGCCATCGTGCCGATAACGCTGGCAGCGCCGCACATGTCGTATTTCATTTCGTCCATCGCGGGACCGGGCTTCAATGAAATACCGCCCGTGTCAAATGTCACGCCTTTGCCGACCAAAACGACGGGCGCATCGCGTCCTGCACCTTTGTATTGCATAACAATCAGTTTCGCAGGTTCCGCGGCTCCTGCCGTGACCGACAGCAAAGAGCCCATGCCAAGGCGCTTCATTTCGGACTCGTTGAGAATGCGTGTCGTCAACCTGGCGTTGTCGCGAGCGAGCTTTTGCGCTGTGCGTGCCAGATAGCTCGGCGTGCAGACGTTCGGAGGCAGATTTCCGAGGTTTTTCGCGAGCGAAATGCCCTTGCCGATTGCGTCGCCATGCACGGCCCCGAGCATCGCCCGCTTCGCACTGGCGGACGAATCGACTGCAAGTCCGACTTTTTTCAGTGGCATCACGGCCGGTTTGCGTCCGCTCTTCATCTCAGTGAAACGATACAGTGTGTCTGCAACGGTTTCGGCGCTCGCGCGACCGAGGTAATAGGGATCGGCAGCTTCGCTCTCAAGCGTCAGGCTGTTAAGTATTTGTTTGATTTTTGTCGACGATACAGAATTCACGGCGGCAGCGAGCGCCAGGCGAAACTGCTTTGCACCAAATTCGGATCGCTTGCCGAGGCCAACGACAGCGACTCTTTGAGCACGGACCCCCGTTACGTTGGTCAGCACAATGGTCCGGCCCAGCGAATCCGAGACGTCGCCGCTCTTGATGAGGCGACGAATTTCACCGTTGCTCGCGGTATCGATATCGGCGGCACCGGCCCCCAGTTTGCTGCCCTCGTAGACACCGATTATTACGCAATCAATAGCGCGCCGGGATGCCTTGCTCGTAGTCGTGAAATATTCCATGGAAATCCGCTTGTCCCCGGCAAAACAAAACGGGTAGTCTAACTGATTGAGTCATCAACGGATAAGTTAATCACAGCGATGCGCCGTATCCTCGACCGCTACATTTTCAAGGAAATCGTTACGACCTGGCTCGGTGTAACGATCGTCCTGCTCTTTATACTGCTCACGAACCAGTTCGCGCGGATACTGGGCGATGTAGCCAAGGGCAGGCTGCCCAAAGATGCGGCCCTGGATGTGATTGGCCTCAGTGCGGTTCAATACCTGACCGTGCTCGTGCCGATATCCCTGTTTCTTTCGATCATGATGGCGCTCGGACGGCTGTACCGCGACAGCGAGTTACCGGCGATGATGGCGTGTCGTACCGGCCCAATGGGAATTTATCGTCCATTGTTGTGGCTCTTGATTCCCATCACCCTGAGTGTCGCCTGGTTAGCGATCGATGTCGGTCCGAAGGCGCTGGTTGCCGTAGATCGTATTGGCGCTGAAGCCAGGCGAGAGGCCGACCTGGCGAGTATCGAGCCGGGGCGGTTTACGGTATTCGGCCCCGACAAAGCCGTGGTCTACGGCGAGCGTGTGACCGAGGACGGAGTCATGGAAAAGGTTTTTCTGCAGCGCTTTATCGGAGACGACGTCGTTGAGGTTGTCGTCGCCGAGCGCGGGCAGCAGGCCGAGTCCGATGATCCTGATATTCGCCTGCTGGTCTTGTACGACGGGCGTCGTTACGAAGGCGTGCCGGGTACGACCCGGTTTCGTGTCGTGGAGTTTGCCGAGCATGGCATACCGTATCGATTGCCAAGCTTGAAGACGCCCGATCCAAAACCCAGGGCGCAGTCGGTGTCACAGTTGTTCGCGTCGCGCACTCTGGAGGGAATCGCAGAATTGCAGTGGCGCATGGGTATACCAATATCCACTCTGCTACTCGGAATTCTTGCCGTACCGCTTAGCAGGGCCCAGCCGCGGGAGGGTCGTTACGGACGGCTCGCCATTGGCCTGCTCGTATTCATTATCTACCTGAACATGATGAGCGCCGCCAAAGCCTGGATTGAGCAAGGCACGATTTCGCCGGCGCTCGGAATTTGGTGGGTCCATGGCGCTGTGCTGTTGCTGGCGCTGGGCCTGATCGGCGTGCAAAACGGCTGGCACAAAAGGGTGTTCAAGTGAGCGGCATCCTGAGTCAGTACATGATGCGTGCAATTCTGGCCAGTACTGCGCTGGTCATGGTGGTCTTGCTGGCACTTGCGGCATTGTTTGAGTTTATTGCGCAACTCGACGATGTCCAGAATGACTATCAAACAGCACAAGTCGTGTTGTTCGCGCTGTTGCGCTTGCCGATCATGGCGTTCCAGCTAATGCCGGTATCGGCGTTGATCGGTTCTCTGCTTGGCTTGGGCGCGATAGCGGCAAACAGCGAAATTATCGTCATGCGTTCCGCGGGACTGTCGGTTGGCAGGCTTGCCACCATGGTGGCGGCATCGGGGTTCGTGATGGTGATTTTCACGGCGCTGATCGGCGAGTTCATCGGGCCTCCATTCGACCTGTACGCGCGCGACATGCGTGTCGAGGCACGCTATGGCCAGGAGGAGGAGCGACTTGGCGACGCGACCTGGATCAGGGACGGACCGGTATACCTTCACCTCGAGCGAGTGAACTCGGAGTTTGAGTTTGGCAGCGTTTACATATACCGCTTCGATGAGGGTGGCGCCCTGCAATCCATCGCCAGGGCTGAGAACTCCGGAATCGACGATGACGATCGTTGGCATCTCGAGAATTTTCGCGAAACCAGGTTTAGCAATGACGGTGTGCAGGTCGTCGAATCGTCGCTGGCCGTCGAATCATTCGAGGTCAATGCGGAATTGCTGGGTAACGCGCTGGCCAAACCACGGAGCCTGTCGCTGCGCGGCTTGCTCAGTTACATCGACTACCTTGATCGCAACGCGCTGGACGCGGGCCTGTATGAAACCGAACTCTGGTATCGCGTGTCGCGCACCGTGTCCGTAATGATCATGCCGATCCTGGCGTTGGCGTTTGTATTCGGCTCGCTGCGAACAGGCGGTACCGGCAGTCGATTGATGATTGGCGTCGGGATCGGTCTTGCGTATTACCTTGCGAGTGAAATGCTTGCGAATTCAGGGCAGGTATTCAACCTGAATCCGGCACTGATGACCTGGCTGCCGCCGATTTTTCTGGCCCTGGTGACCACGATAGCGCTGATGCGAATACGATAGGCTCAGGGGGCCGCGTGACGAGTTCCTACGTTTGCTTTGGGTAGTAGACCAGCCGCGTGCCGCTGAATCGGTCGTGCCACGTCAGATCGTTCTTGTCCACAAGTTGCCAGAGGAAGCCGAGGCCGAAGAGGGCCCAGGAAATTATGGCGGCCGCGAAACGAATACTGCAGCGCGCCATCGACGGGATCGTGCCATCGCCGTCCTGCAATTGCAGCCCCCAGGATTGCATACCAAGCGTGCGACCTTTGCGGGACCAGAAACCGACGAAGTATGCGTAGCTCACGACGAGTAGCGCTACCTGGTAGGCCACGTTTCCGGGCTCCACCGGCTCGCCGTCCCGAAGTGCAATAAACGGAATCGTCGTGAGAAACAAAACAGCTGTCAGGAGCAAAGTATCGTAAAGAATGGCCGCGATGCGGCGCAAAAACGGCGAATTGCGCATGTTCACAAACTCACAATGAAATCGATCATGCGTTTGCGGGCGGCCCGGTCGGGGAGTACGCCGAAACCGGCCTCCAGATTGTCCCGCATGTGATCGGCTTTGCTGGTCGCGGGAATCGCACAGGTCACGGCAGGATGGCTCACAATAAATTTCAGAAAAAACTGCCCCCAACTCGACGCGAACTCGGACGCCCATTCGGGCACCGACTGACCTCGCACGGCACGAAACAACGCACCACTTTGGTACGGCCGATTGATGAGCACCGCCACACCCGTGTCGGCCGCAAGCGGCAACAAACGCTTGTCTGCCTCACGCTCGCACAGCGAATAGTTTATTTGAATAAATTCCGATTTATGCTTTTTCATGGCGACTTCGAGTGCGCCTATTGCGTTCGCAGTGTAGTGGGTGAGTCCGTGGTAGCGAATGCGTCCTTGTTCCTGCCAGGCCCGGATCGTCTCCATATGAACGTCGGTGTCGCGAAGGTTATGCACCTGCATGAGGTCAATAACATCCGTCCGCATCAGGTCGGCAGATCGCTGCATTTGTGTGATGCCGGCTTCCTCGCCGTTGATCCATACCTTGGTCGCCAGAAAAAGCGCCCGGCGATTATCGCTCGCCTCAATGATGTCGCCGATGACTTTCTCCGAGCGATTGTACATCGGGGACGTATCGATAAGGCTGCCGCCCTGGCCAGCGAGAATGTCGACTATGTTCCGGCGCGATGCCAGTTCTGTCGGGGTGCTGGGGACATCGAACACGTTATACGTGCCAAGCCCGATCACGGGCAGTCGCTCATCAGATGACGGGATCGGCCTGGTGATCATGGCGCGCTCAGATGACGATGCGCTTGCAGATAATAGACTCATGGCACCTGCTGCCGCGAGGAATTCGCGGCGATTCCAGTATCGGGAATTCATGTCACTCCACTTTCTTTGAGTTGCTTCGCCTGCCGCCGATAGTCGCGGCCCAGCCAAAGGGCGACCATGGCCCAAAGCGCGGCGAAGGGCAGCATGACAATTGATATCGCCGAGAGACCGAGACCGAGTGCCGTCATTCCCTTAACCGACCAGGTCCCGATAACGTCGCCGCCCCTGTATACCGCTGTATCGATGAAATTCTTGGTTTTGTATTTCTCTTCCGGAGTAACCACCGAGTACAGCATGTCCGACGTCGGTTTGCCGATGCCAAAGCCGAGTGCGCGCCGTAGCACGGTGAGGAGTGCGACGGCGAAGAGTGTCGGCTCGATGGCCAAAAGCACGAACCCGGCGATCGACGCAATCGGCAAAAGGGCAAGCGATACGCCGATGCCGAATCGACTTACAACATGTTTAACGATTAACAACTGACCCAGGAGGGATAAGGCATTTGTCGCGACATTGACATTGGAGAAGAACAGCGTCTGCTCATCCGCGTCCGGAATGGATTGTTCGACGAGTTGTGCCATAAACATGTAAAGCGCTGTACCGAGCAAATTGGCAAAGACTGAGGTAATGACAATTCCGGTAAAGTACTTCGAAGAAAATACGTGCGTTATGCCGCTGAATGGATTGCCTCCGAGTGGCTTGGCACTCGCCGCGGTTTCAGTTGTTTTCCGCGATGTGCTTCGTTCGACCCATGATCTAAGGCGTGTGATGCAGTAAATCGCTATCAGCAACAGCATTGCCGCGAAAGGAAACAGGTTTTGAAATCCGATTCTCATAACAAGCGCACTGGTCGCTGCGCCGCCAATGAGTGCCCCGATGCTTCCGCCTGCGGTGATCACGCCGAACAAGCGGCGCCCTTGCTCGCGCGTGTAGATGTCCGCCATGAAGCTCCAGAAGACCGAGACGACAAACAAGTTGAAGACGCTTATCCAGACGAAAAATACGCGGCCGAGCCATACATGACCGGACTCGTTTTCGATTGCAACTGAAAAAACGATCCAGAATATGATGATGTTGGAGATGAAGAACAAATAGACCCACGGCAGGAACTGGCGTCGCGGGTATCGCGATGCGACCCAGCCAAAGATCGGTGTCACGGTGAGCATGGTCACGAACGTGCCGACAAATAACCATGGGATGGTGTTGGGGCCGCTACCGACGGCCAATTGCTCTCTTACCGGCCGCAGCATGTAGTACGAGGACAACACACAGAAAAAATACGCAAACGACCAGGCGACCGCGGTGTATTCGTGCCTCTCCAGGCCGAGAACCCTGTCGAACAGCATGATGCGCAGCTTGTCGAGTCGGTTTGCAGGCATAATGACGCCATAATAACGGTGCACCGGCAAAAGTCACCGAAAACACAGGAGAAGAGCGATGGAGCTAATTACGATAATCACGGCCCTGGCCCTGATTCAGTTCGTTTTATTCGGTATTCAGGTTGGCAAGATGCGGGGCAAACATGAAGTTAAAGCCCCGGAGATGAGCGGACCGCCGGAGTTCATGCGCATGTTTCGCATACATCAGAACACGATGGAGCAAATCGTCGTATTCGTCCCGTCGCTGTGGATGTTCGCCCACTACTTCGACCCGAAATGGGGCGCCGGCATCGGGCTCATATATATTGCCGCGCGTACTGTTTACTTTCTGGATTACCGGAAAGACCCGAAATCCCGGGGTCGCGGATTCGGGATTGGTTTTGCGGCAATGGCCGTATTGCTGGTGGGCGGAATCGTTGGCGCGGTGATGAAGATGTTGTAGCGACAAAGTTGGGCGGGGAAAATCAGTGTGGCTGCAGTAAATCGCTGTCAAAACTGGAAAAACGGTAGAATTCGCGCCAGACTTGCAGGACAGGCAACCGAGGGGACGACGATTGTGAAAAGAATCATAACAACGGCCGCAAC
>CAYLTW010000026.1:1495-4194 GCA_964386735.1 uncultured Woeseiaceae bacterium | reverse complement strand
GACAGGCAACCGAGGGGACGACGATTGTGAAAAGAATCATAACAACGGCCGCAACAATCCTGACCAGTATTGTGTGGTCTACGGCGTTGGCGGATCACGCCTACATCAATTTCGACGATAGCGGCAATATGGTCATTTCCGGCCCGTTCGACGTAATCATCCCGATACCCGACGGCGCCCGAAAAGGCGGCCCGGAGCATTCAACGCCGAGTTTTCTCGGCGAAAATCTGAAGGTATCCAAGGCCGGCTATTTCGCAGATGATCAATTCGTCGTCGTACAAGTCGAAACGACCGATGCAGCCCAGGGCACCTTGACGAACAAGAACCTGCCCGTCGTCGAATTGGCCGGTCAGGAATACAGGGCCCGAACTGTCTGCGCGGATATCAGCCAGGAAGAACTCGACTCAGATGACGACACCCTGTTGGAATTTGTCGAAGGCCAGAATGTCCAGATCGTACCCGCAATCAATGCTGTCCAGCTCTTCGTTACAAACGATGATGGCACCGCTGAGGGCATTATTCTGTACGTCCGCAACGTCGCGGGTGGATGTGACGCAATGACGCCTGAGTTCGAGGCTGAGTTCAAAGGCGACTTTGAACACTTCGTACAATCGATACGCGACGCAAACTGACGGGCGATCAAAAAAACCGTCCCGGTCTCTGTGCTGGTTTTGCGGCATGAGAACCGCGGGCATTCTGGCAAATCTTTCCATACTGCTGGCATTCGTTGCGGCGGCGCTGCTCAACGCGTTTGACGAACCGCTCTATTATCTGAGCGTTCAGGAAGACGAAATCCTAGAGTGGGCGACCTTCTGGGGTTTTATTGTTGCTGCCGGGATTTACTTCGTAAACGCCTTGAATGAGCTTAAGGCCGGTCGGCAGCTTCCCTGGTTTGTATTTGGGCTTTCCTTGTTTTGTTTTCTTGTCGCAATGGAGGAAATATCCTGGGGCCAACGCCTGCTGGGTTACAGGGCACCCGATTATTTTCTCGAGCAAAACTTTCAGCAGGAATTGAATATTCACAATGTCATCGACACGAGCTTGCGCAAGCTCATGTTGCAGATGATCCTGCTCGGCTATGGTGTGATCCTGAGTGCCGCGGGCCTTTGGCCGCCCGCAAAGCGCTTGTTTGCTCGTGTTGGAATTGTGATCCCATCCCCGGTATTGATAGTCAGCTTTCTGGCCATGTCAGTCGTTTACGCCTGGTACCCGTGGAGCCATACCGGTGAATGGGTCGAGCTCACGATGGCATTCGGATTCACCTATGCCGCACTGTTCGCGTGCGTGTCGGTTCGGTCAGAAACAACAAACGTCATGATCGCCTTTGCGGCAATCTGGGTGCTGGCTGCGCTGACGGATACTGTTGTGCGCTTCGCTCATGCGGTCGATCCCGCAAGGCTTGAACTGGCCAGATTGGAGATCGATGCATTGCGGGAGGATTTCCTCAGCGGGCATGTGCAAACCCGTTGCGGTATACACAAACGGTTGTACACGTTCGTTGGCAAGTATCGGCAGCGCTACTTGCTCGAAGGCGAGTTTTCTCGTCTGCTACAGAGTCGTGGCGAAGATACCCGGGCCGAGTACCTGCTCGATCCGTGGAACTCACCATACTGGATCCGGCACAAATGCAAGAATGGCCGCGAGGTCAGGTTTGTCTACTCATTCGGGCCCGATCGCAGTCGTAATTCCAGTAGCTGGGAGATCGGCAATGAAGGCCGGGGCGGGGACGATATCGGCGCCTACCTTGAGAATTAATACCAAGCGATAAGCGCGCTGCTGCCTTATGTAAATGTCGCCATTCGCAGACAGTTGATTGAGAAATCAAGAGTAGTAGTCTGCGTCCTTGAGAGCCAGATTATTCCATTCCCAGAAGCGCCGACGAGAATCGGCCAGACCGGAGCAAGCCAGATGAGCAGCTTATTTACTTTGCGTAGCGTCAGGATGCCCTTCATCATCCTGGCAACGACATTCCTTTTATCTTCCTGCGGCGGCGGAGGCGGCGGCGCGGCCGATACCGGTAGCGCAATAACGCCACCGGCCCCGACCGCTGGTACGGGAACGGTTGCCGTCCTTTTGACCGATGCACCGGCAGATGCACTGAGTGCGATCAACCTCGATGTAACAAAAATAACTCTGATCGGGGATATGGGACAGCAATTGGTCTTCAGTGGCCGCAGAAGTATCAATCTTCTCGATCTCGCCAATTTCGATCAACCTCTTATTCTTGGGGAAGTCGAGGCGGGTCGGTATACGAAAATTCGGCTGCAAATAGAAAACGTGGAGTTGGTGGATAAGAGTACCGGCGAGAGTACATTCGCCAGTTTGCCGGCCAACGGTAAAATCGATCTTCTGGATCGCAACGGATTTACGGTTACTCCGGGTAGAACGTTGCTCGCCGAGATCGATATCGACGCCAACAAATCGATTCAAATTGTCGGTACCGGCAATGGCCAGTACAAGTTTCGGCCTGTTGTCAGTGTCAAAATCCTGGACGGAGGACTGCCGGCCAAACTGGTACGCATGGAAGGCACCGTCGCGGAAATCATCGATGATGTTGCTGGAAGATTTCTGCTTTGCCATTCCGACGAATCAGAAAGTTGTGTCATCGTTAACCTGGCCGAAGGTGGCAGCGTATTCGATGCCGAGGGTCTTCCGGCAAGTATCGGCGATTTGATGCTTGAAGATTCAGTCGTCGCGAT
>CAYLTW010000026.1:0-1395 GCA_964386735.1 uncultured Woeseiaceae bacterium | reverse complement strand
GTCGGCGAAGAAGAGAATGTGACAGTCCAGGTGCAGGATGGTACGAAAATCTTTGGAGCGGACGGTGAACGCGACATTGGCGCGATTGTTCCGGGTGTAAAGATTTTGGTGGAGGGCGCTCATGTCGAGTCGGCGAACCCCGAGCAAAACGACGGAATCTTTGCCGCCCTGATCTTCGTTGATGATCGTATTGAGCATGAATCGCTGAGCGGAGAGATTATTGACCCACTCGATGCGAATACCATGAGTTTTTCCCTGGCGACCGACGGTGGAGACCGCTGCGTCGAATTGGTCGAGGAAGCAGAAATCATCCTTGTGTCACAAAGCGAAGACGGGATAACGATTGAGCATGGCGAATTCAACGACCTCGCCGTCGGCCAGTCCGTGAAGGCTTTCGGAAATTTTGGAGTCGGTGGGTGCTTCCAGGCAAAAGAGGTCGTTGTCGATCTGAGCAAGTGACCGTATTCAGGTAGCCGTATTTACCGTGGTGGCAGCGGCTGGTCGCAAGGCTAGTCGATCGCCACACCGGCCGGCAGCGAATAGTTGAACTCGACCGCCTCGACTGGCTCGCCGTAATATCCGTATTTGTCACGAAGAGCGCGCCAGCGGGGATCCGACTGTATCTTACTGTAGAGGCCACCGTCGGCGGGCCGTAGCATTTCCGGCCCGTCCGCAGCAATCATTTTGTCGAGCCATTCGAACGCTTTGTCATTGTTACCGGCATACGCGTAAATTCGCGCAATGCTTTCAGACTCAGGGCCGTTGTTGCGAAAGCCGGCGAATCGCTCCTCAAACTCTTGCATGCGACCAAGGTCGTGCAAGGCCATGATCACGCCCATTTCGCGGTTGTCGGGAAGCGACTCCCGTTCGAAAGCGGCCAGTGCCTCCTCGGGAAGCCCGGCGAGTAGTAAGCTGCGTCCGATTGACCAGAAAGCCCCGTCGTTAGGCGCATGCCAGGAGAGATTTTTTCGTAACACCCGGGCTGACTCTTCGTATCTACCGGTCTGTTGATAGGCATAGGAAAGATTGCCGATACATACCGAACAGGTTGGATCGCGTAGTCGCAGGTAATTACCGAGCACGATGGCTTCATCCGGCCGGTCAATTGTCATTAGAAAGACGACAACGACGCGCAGCAATGCAGGATGATTCGCATCGACATTCAGCGCTTTTTCATAGAAACGAGCCGCTTCCTGTAAATCGCGCCTGACGTAGGCGAACCAGCCCTGCCATGTGAGAGCAGATACACCGTCCGGGTCGATCGCGATAACACGATCGGCCAATGCGTGAATTTCCGCGGTATTCTGCTCCGTGGACAGCCCGTCGGTTTTTGGGGTCCTGTAGTACAGGCGTGCCAGTTCGTTGAGTGCCGGAATGTAGTCCGGCTCATTCGCC
>CAYLTW010000025.1:0-30495 GCA_964386735.1 uncultured Woeseiaceae bacterium | reverse complement strand
TACGTGTTGGTGCCGGCGCGGCCCTGCAATCGCGTGATCAGCGACCGGAGAAAAACCTTGTTGAAGCGCAGCTGGCAGGACGACGAGACTTGTTCCATCAGCGTTGAACTGACTCGCAAAATCGTAACCGGGCCGTTCGCCTTGATCGATGCCTGCCGCTTGGCGCCACGAACATAACTGGTTTCTCCGAAACAATCGCCGTTCGAGAGATTACCGAGGCTGTTGCCGTTGGCCTGCACCGTGACTTCGCCGGAGACGATGATGTAGAAGCGATCGTCGATCTCACCTTCCTTGACGATGTCTTCGTCTCCGCGGTACTCGTGCCAGTCCGATGCACGCAGGACCTCCCAGATCTCGGCATGCGAGAACTCATGGAAGAACGTAAGTGTGCGCAGCAGATCGAAATGCTCCTGATTGTCGAGGCTATCGTACTTCTGGCGTAAATCCTTGTAGACACGCGTTAGTTCGGCCGCCAGCGATGCGCCCGAGTTCGGACGTTTGTCCGGCTCTTTTTGCATCGTCATTGCAACGACCTGCTCGAGATTCTCGGGGAGGTCGTCGCGATAGGTATGAATTGGCGGCGGCGTCGCGTAGACGATCTGGTGCAATAATTTTGATAGATTGTCGGCGCGGAACGGACGATAACCCGTCAACAGTTCGTACATGACCGCGCCCAGTGAATACAGGTCCGAGCCAGCGGTCAGCTCTTCCGACTGCACCTGTTCCGGCGACATGTAACTCGGGCTGCCGGCTATGCCTTCTATTCGGGAAACTTCGGAGTCGCTGACAATCGCGATACCAAAGTCGATGATGCGGACATCGTTGTCGATTGTCAGCATCACGTTCGACGGTTTGATATCACGGTGAATGACGCCCCGGCCGTGTGCGTAGTGAAGTGCCTTGGCACATTTGTAAATAATCTCTACGACGTCGTCGACGCGTAGCAGGTTGTCCGGCCGGCAATACGCTGCCAGGGTACGCGCACCCTGAATGTGTTCGGTGACGACGTAATAGGAGCCGTCTTCTTCGCCTGCGTCGTAGATCGGCATGATGTTCGGGTGCTGCAACATACCGACCATGTGCGCTTCGTTGTAAAACATCTTGCGAGAGACGCGTGCGCGATCAGCATCCTCGTCTTCTTCGATGTTGTAGACCTTGATCGCGACATCGCGCCGGTAATAAGGGTCGTGCGACAGGTACACCATGCCGGTGCTGCCTTTGCCAATCTTGTTGATGATGACGTATTTACCGATCTTCGCGGGGACGTCATTCGAACGTTGGATTGCGCTTACTGGACGGGCCATTTTGTCTCGCGATTCAGTTCATCAGCCACCTGTACAAAACCAGCAATATCAAGGCATACAGGGCAGCCATGAGGTCGTCCAGCATAATTCCGAGACCTCCACCGAGTCTGTGATCCAAGTCCCGAATCGGCCACGGTTTAGCAATATCAAACAGCCGAAAAAGCCCGAATCCCAGGGCAAATCCGATGATCGTCGGGGGCGCCAGCAGGAGCGTGACGTACATGCCGCAGATCTCGTCCCAGACGATGCCGCCATGGTCGTGCACGCCTATGCGGCGGGCGCTTTCGCCGCAGATCCAGATACCGGTAACGAACAGGACCGCAGCGAGACCGACCTGGAAATAGATGCCCATATCCAGCGTCAACCAGGCCAGCAAGACCCCGGGCAATGAACCGAACGTGCCGGGCGCAACGGGCGCGAGCCCTGAACCAAAGCCAAACGCCAGGAAATTGACGGGATCGGTCAGGACCTTGCGCGTGAGATTGTTGACGGGTTCACTCATTGAAAATGACGATAACCGCTGTCGTCAAACGGCACAATGTCCCCGCCCAGCTTGCAGACAAGTCCCGTTGCTTCGGTGACCGTGCCGATGGCCGTGACCGGCATGATGCCGGAATCCGGCAACTCGCCCGAGGCCGTAAAGCACAATTCATAATCGTCGCCACCGCCCAGCGCAAAACTTCGTTGCCGTTCGAGTGAAAAATTGTCGCCGAGTGCGTGCGAGATCGGAAGTCGGGCGACATCGATTTCGGCACCAACGCCGCTCGCAATGAGAAGTTTGTTCAGGTCACCGTACAGGCCATCGGACAAATCGATGGCCGCATTGGCGATTCCGACCAGCGCCTGACCGTAGCGCACCCTCGCCGAAGGGCGCGCAAAGCGGCTCACAAGTTGCTTTACAGGCTCGCCATTAATCAATCCGTAAAGACCTGCGGCCGCATCACCAACCGTGCCGGTCACATATACCGTGTCACCCGCCTTCGCGCCTGAACGCAAAATTGCAGCGCCCTCCTCGACTTCCCCTGTTATTTGCACTGTGGCCACTACCTGGCTGGCGTGCGTCGTATCGCCGCCAACGAGTGCCACGTTGTGCTCAATCGCGGCCGCAAACATACCTTCAGAAAATGCCTCGAGCCAATCCTCCGCGGCCGTTTGCAGTGACAGCGCCAGCGTCATCCAGCGAGGGCTTGCGCCCATGGCTGCGATATCGGAAAGATTCACGGCGACGACGCGATAGCCGATGTCCGAAGGACTGAAGCCGGTGGGAAAGTGCACGCCTTCGACGAGCGTGTCGATGACCGTGACCAGTTCCGTGGCCGGTGTCGGTGCAAGCACCGCGCCATCGTCACCAATCCCGGTGCGAACGCCGGTCGCCTGTATAGCGCGATCGAAATAGCGCCGAATTAGCGCGAATTCATCCACTACCTTTGATTTCGACTTCGCGCAGAGATTGCGCGGCTTTGTCGAGACAGGCGTTGATGTACTTGTGACCGTCGGTTGCGCCGAAACGTTTCGCAAGATTGACGCCTTCATTAATGACCACCCGATAGGGAATGTCGATTCTGTTCTGCAGTTCGAATACGCCGATCAGGAGGATGCCGAATTCGACCGGATCCAGTTGCTGCAACGGGCGGTCGATCAGCCCCGAGATCGTTCCCTCAAGATCGGATTGCGTTTGGCAGATTTCCTTGAATGTCTCATCGAAGAATTCCTGGTCGACGCGTTGGTAAGCCGCTTGCTCATGAAACTGCGCGATAATCTCGCTGCACTCGTGTCCGGCAATCTGCTTTTGATAAAGTGCCTGCACCATGAGTTCTCGCGCTCGCGTCCGGGCGCCGCCTGCAGATTTGGATTTCATTGTATTGTCGATTCAGGCCTAGTCGATTTGGCGCAAGAGGTTGACTGTTTCGATAACTGCGAGTGTCGCCTGTTCGCCTTTGTTACCCGCTTTGGTACCGGCGCGCTCGATGGCCTGTTCTATCGTATCGACGGTCAGAATTCCGAAACCGACAGGAACGCCATGTTTGCGCGCGACTGCCGAGATACCGCCGACACACTCGCCCGCGACGTATTCGAAGTGCGGCGTTCCACCACGAATGACGGCAGCGAGTGCGATAATGCCGTCGAACCTGTGCGAAGCTGCGATTTTTTCCGCAACGACAGGCACTTCGAAGGCACCGGGAACGCGCAGGATTTCGATATCAGCATCGGACGCGCCATGTTGACGCAGGCAATGCACGGATGCCCTGATCAGAGACTCAACGATGAAATCGTTGAAGCGCGCCGCGATAATGGCGAAGCGCGCGTCGCGGACCACCAGGTCACCTTCAGTTGTCTTGATTTTTTCCATGCGGATTCGCGAACCCTGTGCTTGCTCAATGTTCGACGTATTCGGTGATCTCGAGATCGAATCCTGAGATCGCATACATGTGCTTAGGCGCCGATAATACACGGATTTTACTGAGCCCGAGATCGCGCAATATCTGCGCACCGATGCCATAGGTTCGCAATACGGCATCACCGGAGCGACGCTCCTCAACCTCATCCCGGTTTTTCCCGAGGCCTTCAATCGCATCGACAAAATCGCGAGCATCTTCGCGTTCGCGCAACAGCACGATGACGCCGACATCTTCCTGTGCAATGCGTTTTATCGCGCTGCCCAGCGTCCAGCCGAGGGACGGGCTGCGCACGCCAATGACATCGCCGAGCGTATCCTGCAGATGCACGCGAACCAGTGGATTGTCGGTACCCGACAAGTCGCCTTTTACGAGCGCGACGTGCAGGGCCTGATTCACGAGATCATCGTAGCAATACATCGTGAACTCACCGTGCTCGGTATCGATGACTACTTCCGATATTCGCTCGACATTTCGTTCCTTCTCGAGACGGTATCGAATCAGGTCTGCGATCGTTCCGATGCGGATACCATGGGCGCGACCGAACTTTTCGAGATCCGGCCGCCTCGCCATGCTGCCGTCTTCATTCAGGATTTCAACGATCACTGCGGCCGCCTCCAGCCCGGCCAGGCGAGCCAGGTCGCAACCTGCTTCCGTGTGTCCGGCGCGGGATAATACGCCGCCAGGCTGTGCCATGACCGGAAAGATATGTCCCGGCTGACTCAGGTCCTCGGGTGTGGCATTCGACGCAACGGCGACCTGCACGGTCCTGGCGCGATCATGTGCCGAGATGCCGGTCGTTATGCCTTGCGCAGCCTCGATGGAAATTGTGAAGTTGGTGGCATGATGCTGGTCCGTTTCCGTGACCATTAACGGCAGGCGAAGTTGTGAGCAACGCTCGCGCGACAGCGTGAGACAGATCAGCCCGCGACCGTGCGTCGCCATGTAGTTGATGTCTTCGGGGCGGACCTTCCCGGCGGCCATGAGTAAATCGCCTTCGTTTTCGCGATTTTCGTCATCGACCATGATGACCATCTTGCCGGCTCGAATGTCAGCGATGATGTCTTCGATATCGCAGAAAGAATGATCCACCGCGCTCGGGTGTGTCGTCGTATTATCAGGCATAACCATGTGCTCGCAAAAATTCTTCGGTGAGACCTGCGCCGTCCTTCGCGAGCAAGCGCTCGAGATATCGGGCCAGCAGGTCGACTTCAATATTGACGGCGTTACCGACGAGGTATTCGCCAATGATCGTCTGCGTTGCCGTGTGCGGAATGATATTCGTATCGAAGCTGCATGCCGATACCGCGTTAATGGTAAGGCTAACACCATCGACGCAAATGGAACCTTTCTTCGCGACGTAGCGCGTGTACTGCTCCGGAATTTCGATGCTGATTCGAATTGACCGTGCATCGGACTCGATCGCCGTGAGCTTGCCCTTGCAATCCACGTGGCCGCTGACAAGGTGACCGCCCAACCGCTCACCAAGGCTCAGCGCCGGTTCGAGGTTAACGCGGGCGCCGGGACCCAGTTGACCGAAGGCCGTGATATCGAGCGTTTCGACAGAAATATCGGTATCGAAACCGTTCTCGTGCAATGCCACCGCGGTCAGGCACACACCGTTGACAGCGATACTCTCGCCGCGCTCAAAGTCTGCCCACCGCAAGTCCGGCGAATTCACGCGCATGCGGACGTCGCTGCCGCGTCGTTCCATCGAGGCGATCGTTCCGGTTGCTTTTACTATTCCTGTAAACATCAATCCTGGCCCGAGGCCTTGATCCTTGCCGTGATACGCGTATCAGCACCAACCCGGCGAACATCGATGACGTCGAGTATTTTGCGATCCGCCAGTTCGGTCCACGCGGGTGTCCTGAACATGGAGATCGTTTCACTACCCATGATATGGGGCGCCTGATAAATCACAAGTTCGTCGACAAGCTCCGCAGCGATGAGGCTCCCGCTCAGCGCCGGGCCGGCCTCAATCAGCAAATTGTTAATCTCGCGCCCGCCAAGGTCCTCCAGCACCGACACCAGATCGACACTGGATTCGTCGCCGGGCATTTTCACAACCTCGGCACCGGCTTTTTCCAGTTCGCCGCGGCCATCGTCATCGGCACAATAGACAAGCGTCTCGCCCGGCAGGCACAGCATCCCCGACAACAGCGGCATGCGCAGCTTTGAATCGAGTACGACTCGCAGCGGTTGTCGCCCTGCAGTCTCAATCGAATCGTCACGAACGTTCAAAGAAGGATCGTCGGCGAGAACCGTACCAATACCGGTCATGATAGCGCCGGCCCGCGCGCGCAGACCTTGCACATCGGAGCGGGCAGCGGGACCCGTGATCCACTGACTCTGTCCGTTCCGCATCGCGATGGCGCCGTCGAGGCTCGCCGCGACCTTCATGCGTACAAACGGCCGACCGCGCAGTACGCGACTTAGAAAACCCGCGTTGAGTCGCTCGGCCTCGGCGCGCATCAGCCCGGCACGCACCTCGATACCGGCGTTTTCCAATACGGCTGTTCCATGCCCGCCGCCCTCATCAAAAGGATCCTGGATCGCGAACACGACTTCGGCCACGCCTGCGGCAATCAAAGCGTCGGCACATGGCGGCGTCCTGCCACGGTGGGCGCAGGGTTCGAGACTGACATAGGCCGTGGCACCTTTCGCGCCGTCAGTCGCGGCGAGCGCAATGATTTCCGCGTGTGCTTCGCCTGCCAGTACGTGCCAGCCCTCGCCGATGACTTCGTTGTCACGCACGAGTACGCAACCGACCATCGGATTGGGATGCGCGGTGTATGCGGCGCGGCTGGCGAGGTGGAGCGCTCGCGCCATGTACGCGCTGTCAGTGGCTGAGAATCCGGACATGAGAGTCTACCGGTTCTTTTTACCGAGCAGGTCGGGAAGCAACGACATTTGCTCGCGGCTCGCCGCGGCATCTGATATTCGTTGTAGTCGCTTTATTTCCTCTTCGAATTCGGTGATGTCCTGAAAGCGTCGATACACGCTTGCAAAGCGCACATAAGCAACTTCGTCGAGCCCACGAAGCTCTTCCATGACGAGCTCGCCGACCAGGCGGGACGCCACTTCGCGCTCGCCCATGGTACGAAGTTTGTGCACGAGACGACCGATCGCCTGCTCAAGCTTGTCGCTGTGGACCGGTCGCTTTTCGAGTGCGCGCACCATGCTGTTACGCAGCTTGGCCTCATCGAATGGCTGCCGGCTGTTGTCATTCTTGACGAGTCGCGGCATGACGAGCTCGGCGGACTCGAAGGTCGTAAACCGCTCGTTGCAGTCGAGGCACTGCCGGCGCCGTCGAATTTGCCTGCCCTCACCGGACAGGCGGGAATCGATAACCTTGGTTTCCTCGTGGCTGCAGAACGGGCAATGCATAGGCGATTATTGTTGACATTGAACGACGGGTACAGCGATCAGACATACACCGGGAAACGTCGGCAAAGTTCGATAACCTGCTCGCGGACACGGTCGATCGTTCCTTCGTTTTCTATGTCGTCAAGTATATCCGCAATCCAGCCACTCAGCAGACGCGTTTCCTCCGTGCCGAAGCCGCGTGTGGTGATCGCAGGCGTTCCGAGGCGCAGACCACTCGTCACAAATGGCGATTGCGGATCGTTTGGCACGGCATTCTTGTTGACCGTGATATTCGCCCGCCCGAGGGCCGCGTCGGCGTCTTTGCCGGTAATTCCGCGGTCGATCAGGCTCACCAGCATCAGGTGGTTTTCGGTGCCGCCGGAGATGATCGGGTAACCACGCTGCGCCAGCGTTTCGGCCATTACTTTCGCGTTTTCGCAAACCTTGCCCTGGTAGTCCGTAAATTCGGGCTCCATGGCTTCCTTGAACGCGACTGCCTTTGCGGCGATCACGTGCATGAGCGGTCCACCCTGTATACCCGGGAACACCAGTGAATTGAATTTCTTTGTCAGCTCGTCATTTTTCCGGGCCAGTATCAGGCCGCCGCGCGGGCCGCGCAGGGTCTTGTGTGTCGTCGTCGTTGTGACGTCGGCGATCGGCACCGGATTCGGGTAATGACCTGTCGCCACCAGCCCGGCAACATGCGCCATATCGACCATCAGGTACGCGCCAACGCTGTCCGCTATGTCACGAAAACGCTGCCAGTCGACAACCTGCGAATACGCCGAAAATCCGGCGATGATCAGTTTCGGCTTGTGCTCATCGGCCAGGGCCTGCACGTGGTCATAGTCGATCAGGCCGGTCTCGGCGACCAGGCCGTACTGGATGGCATTGTAGAGCCGGCCCGAAAAATTCACTTTCGTGCCATGCGTCAGGTGGCCGCCCTCGGCCAGACTCATCCCGAGCAGGGTATCGCCGGGATTCAGCAGGGCCATGCAGGCCGCGGCGTTAGCCTGGGAACCGGAATGCGGCTGAACGTTGGCGTAGTCCGCCCCAAACAATCTCATCGCGCGCTGGATTGCCAGCGTCTCGGCCACGTCCACGAATTCGCAACCACCGTAATAGCGCTTGCCGGGGTATCCCTCGGCGTACTTGTTCGTCAGTACGCTGCCCTGTGCCGCAATGACGCGCGGGCTCGCGTAATTTTCCGAGGCGATGAGCTCGATGTGTTCTTCCTGGCGGCGCTCTTCGGAGCCGATCGCCGTGGCAATTTCCGGATCAAAGGATTCGAGCGTCGTTGACCTGTCGAACATGGGCTGGGTTCTCCGGTTTCGTGGTCGTGCGAAAGCGGCGATGTTACCTGTTTCGATACGACTTGGGCAGTTGGAAAGACGGTATTGCCAGCGCTCGTCTAGCCGGCTGCCACGAAGGACTGCACAACACGTGTCCACGCGCGTGCGACGTTGCGCCGGTTATAGCCTCCGCCGCCCACACCGATGATGCGGCCCTCACAATGCTCGTCAGCAATTCGGCACAATGACGTCGCGGCCTCGGCGTGGGCCGCCTCGGTGTAGCAAAGGTGCGTGATCGGGTCGCCCTCGAGACTGTCGGCGCCACACTGAAACAGAATGAATTCGGGTCCGGCACTGCGAACATACTCCTCGACCCGACGCCACGCCTCACGAAATTCGCTGTCTCCGGCGCCTGGCGCCATCGGGATATTGAGTTTGGTTCCGCGCGCCCGGCCCGTGCCGGTTTCGGATTCGGCACCGGTACCCGGATACAGGTGGCGACCATCTTCATGGATATCGGCGAAGATCAGGTCGGGGTCATCCTCGAAACTGTAAAACATGCCATCGCCATGATGTGCATCGATATCAACGTAGGCGATGCGACGCAAGCCGTGCTTCTCTCTCAGGTATTCGGCGGCGACGCCGCAGTCGTTGAAGACACAAAAGCCACCCGCCCGATCCCGGGCGGCATGATGCAGGCCCGCGATGGGGACGAACGCTCGTCGGATATCCCGATGCATGATTTTGTCAGCAGCGGAAAGCACCGAGCCGACGACATCGGAGGCTGCGTCGAAAATTCCCTTGACAGCCGGAGTGTCGCCATCGTCAAGGAAGCCCTTGCCGTCCTTCGACATACGCGATACACGATCGATGTAGTCTGCTGTATGAAACAGTGAAAGCTCGTCGACACTCGCGCGTCGCGGGTGTGCGTAGTGAATACCATCATCGAGTCCGGCTGCGGCAAGCTCACGGTGAAACACGTCGTGACGGTCAGTTCCAAACGGGTGCGGATCGCCGAACCCGTAGCGAGCAATCTCGTCGCCTTTGTAAACATGAACTGAGCTTTGCATATGCGCCCGGGCCTGTTTGCTATCGGCGCAGCATACCGGATAATGCGCGCTCTATTACAACCCTGGTCTCCAAATGGCGCAGTACATCTACACGATGAACCGTGTCGCGAAGGTCGTTCCGCCAAAGCGCCACATCATTCGCGATATTTCACTGTCTTTCTTTCCCGGCGCCAAGATCGGAGTACTGGGATTGAACGGCAGTGGTAAATCGACGCTGTTGCGCATCATGGCCGGTCTCGACACCGAATTTGACGGCGAGGCTCGACCCCAGCCGGGCATCAATATCGGCTATCTGCCGCAGGAGCCGGTGCTGGACGCAAACAAAGATGTTCGCGGCAATGTCGAAGACGGTGTGGCCGGGACCAAGGCACTCCTTGATCGCTTCAACGAAATCAGCATGAAGTTTGCCGAGCCGATGAACGACGATGAGATGAACGCCCTGCTCGAGGAACAGGGGAAGCTGCAGGACGCGATTGATGCGCAGGGTGCCTGGGAACTGGACCGCAAACTTGAAATTGCGGCCGACGCGTTGCGCCTCCCGCCCTGGGATGCAGACGTCACCAAACTCTCCGGCGGTGAACGACGTCGTGTAGCTCTGTGCCGATTGCTGTTGTCGCAACCGGATATGCTGCTGCTTGACGAACCTACGAATCACCTTGACGCCGAATCCGTTGCCTGGCTTGAACGGTACCTCGATGAATATCGCAGCACCGTCATAGCGGTAACGCATGATCGATACTTCCTCGACAACGTGGCGGGCTGGATTCTGGAACTCGACCGCGGCCATGGTATCCCGTATGAGGGCAACTACTCGACATGGCTGGAACAAAAGCAGAAGCGCCTTGCTCACGAGGACGCCACTGAAAAAGCGCGTCAGAAAGCAATGGCGTCGGAACTCGAATGGGTGCGGACCAACCCCAAAGGACGTCATGCCAAATCCAAGGCTCGTTTGCGTCAGTTCGAGGAAATTTCTTCCGCGAGTTACCAAAAGCGCAATGAGACCAACGAAATCTACATCCCGCCCGGCCCTCGCCTTGGCGACGTTGTAATTGAAGTCGAAAATCTCAAAAAGGGTTTTGGCGACAAGCTGTTGATCGACAATTTGAGTTTCCTGCTGCCGCCCGGCGGCATCATGGGGGTCATTGGCCCGAATGGGGCGGGCAAAACGACATTGTTCCGCATGATTACCGGAAGCGAGCAGGCCGATGAGGGCAGCCTGAGGCTCGGCGATACCGTTGTGGTCGCGGCTGTCGATCAGTCACGCGAGAGCCTGGACGACAGCAAGACGGTGTGGGAAGAGATTTCCAATAGTCAGGATCTGATTCAGGTGGGCAACTACGAAACCTCATCACGCGCCTATGTTGGCCGATTCAATTTCCGTGGTTCGGATCAGCAAAAGCAGATCGGCTTGTTGTCGGGCGGTGAACGTAACCGCGTGCATCTTGCGAAAACCCTGCGATCTGGCGGCAACCTTTTGCTGCTCGATGAACCCACCAACGACCTCGATGTCGAGACATTGCGAGCACTGGAGCAGGCGCTGCTCGAATTTCCCGGCTCGGCTGTGGTTATTTCGCATGACCGCTGGTTTCTGGACCGCATCGCGACGCATATTCTCGCCTTCGAGGGAAATAGCGAGGTCGTATTTTTCAGCGGCAACTACGCCGACTACGAAGAGGATCGCAAGCGCCGGCTTGGCAGCGACGCCGCCAGCCCGCATCGCATAAAATACAAGCGACTCGAGGCGTAATCCTCGCGAACAGGGGTCCACGATGAACACACTGCTCGCCATAAGCACGGCCTTTGCGCTACTCGCAGTGTTCTTCGTACTGGCCATGTTCAGGCAACTGCGCCGTGGTCGCGTGCTCCGGGCCAGCGGATCATTTGCAGGCGGCGTGACGACTGCGTCACTGGGCGGTGTTGGCATCGTGCTGCTCGGCAGCATAGTCGGTTATGGCCAGTTGACGGGCGAGCAGACCGTCGGTCTGATTGAGTTCAGGGAAAACACGCCTGGCGAATTTACGGCGCGACTGATGATTGAGGGCGAGTCGGACCGGTTGCTGACGCTCAAAGGCGATGAATGGCAAATCGACGCGCGGGTCGTATCCTGGAAGCCCCCCGCGACAATGCTTGGCCTCGAACCCATTTACCAGCTCGAGCGACTCAGCGGTCGCTATTCGGACATCGAACGGGAAGTCAGCGAGCCGCGCACGGTACATGCGCTTGCCGAAGACAACCTTCTCGATATCTGGACTATTGCCCGGCGCTTCCCGGTACTGATGCCGGGAGTCGACGCCTATTACGGTACGGCCACATACTTGCCGATGGCGGACGGCGCACGTTTTGAAGTTAGTCTTAGCCGCGACGCGATTATTGCGCGCCCGTTGAACGACGCAGCACGACAGGCTGTCGGAGAATGGCACCAGGACGGCACTTAATCCAGTATTATGTCAAACGTCTTCTGGCGTGCTAAGTCCTTGATGCATAATCGATCGTTGGAGCCCGCATCGAGTAATGACGATACAACTGCACAGAGCAGAGGGAATGATGAGCGACGAGGACGACCGCATCGGGCTCGAATGCCCGTATTGCGGCGTGTACGCGCACATGACACCGCAATCCGTTCCCAGCGCCGCGCGCCTGATACAGACGAAACCAAAACACGTCGGCCTGGTGTACCAGTGTGACTCCTGCCGCGCACCCGTTTTCCTTCGCTTCGCCGTCAAGGAAACAAGCTCGGATCATGTCGAGTTGTATCGCAATTTTGTCGAATTGGAACGACCCAAGGAACGTTTTGCGTTTTCTTATCTGCCCAAACACACGGAAGTGCTGTTTCGAGAGGCGCTGGCCTGTTATTCGACCAACAATTTCAATGCATTTGCATCAATGTGTCGTCGCTCTGCCGCCAGCGCTTTCGTAGCGCTCGGTGAAGGCGGCAAACTGCGTGCGTTCGAAGAAGTCATGATTGCCCAGGACATCGCGGGCATCGATGACGACAGCTTCGTCCCGATCAAGTCCATCCTGTTCGATTCCGACGAGGAGGAATACCTGCCGCTCCTGAATCGCGTTCAGGCCGGCATCCTGCTCGAAGTCCTGAAGGACATGTTCTATCAGTGCTTCGTGCGGCGCGGCAAGCTCACGCGTGCGCTAAAGGTGCGGCGCTTCTTCGTTCAGGAGGGAAATGGCGGCCTCGCCTCCTCTGCATGACGATCAATCGCCCGGCGCCGGAAAAGTAATCACCCTGATGCTCTCGTACGGGAGTACAGAGACTTTCTGTGTCGTGGCATCAAACATGAAAACGAATTGCGCCGTCGTGCCCAGCATAATGGCCGAACGACGCGTATTAGAGTTTGTCAGTTGATACTCGATCACCTTCCCGCTGCCAGCGTAGGTCAAATTCGCCTTGTGGCGAGCGTAGGCACTAATAAATATTACGACCATAACGAAGGCGGTTACATAGTTCAGCATCTTGTAGCGATACGATCCGTACCAGCGCATCCAGCGGCTACGCTCCCGTCGCTGCCAGACGCGGCCGAAGGCGTTGTCTGCTATGACCAGCGCGGCAGCCGCGGCCACAAGCGCCCAGGTTGCCGGCTCTTTGAGGGATGCCAGCAGAAAGTCGCCGATCTGTGCGTAATCGAAAACATTGATGCCGAATCGGCGCAGGTAATCCCATGAAAAAACCATGCCTATCGTCGACGCAATAACGTAGAGCAGCGAGATCAGCAACGCCGGATGTTTGCGCAAGACGGCGGCGAGCCACAAGCCGCTTTGAGGTTCGTTCATCCGACAGCCACCCGCGCATTGCGGAACATGCGCATCCATGGCCCGACGTCACCCCACTCCGGTGGATGCCAGGAATTTTGTACGGTCATCGCGACGCGTTCGGGATGCGGCATCATGATGGTCACACGACCGTCCTCGTTACTCAGGGCACAAATTCCGTCGAGTGATCCATTGGGATTTGCCGGGTAACGATCGGCGACGATGCCATAGTTGTCGACGTACCGGGCCGCGATTGTGTACGACGAAGCATAGCGATCCGCATCGCATTTGAAACTCGCGCGACCTTCGCCATGCGATGTGGCGACCGGCAAGCGCGAGCCAGCCATACCCTGCAGGAATAACGAGGGACTCTCGACCACCTCGACCAGGCTCAGGCGCGCCTCGAACTGCTCCGATGAATTGCGCAGGAATGTCGGCCAGTTTTCGGCCCCCGGAATCAGCTCGCGCAGGTGCGACATCATTTGGCAGCCGTTGCAAATGCCCAGCGCAAAGGTATCGCCACGGGCGAAAAACTCGGAGAACTGATCGCGGGTTCGGGAATGATACAAAATCGACTTCGCCCAGCCGCCACCGGCGCCGAGCACGTCGCCGAACGAGAAACCACCGCAAGCAACGACGCCCTGGTAATTGGCGAGATCATCGTCGCCACCGAGCAAGTCGCTCATGTGCACATCGACAGCTGTAAACCCCGCGCGCATGAAGGCAGCTGCCATTTCGTACTGACTATTGACGCCCTGCTCTCTGAGGATCGCAACCTTTGGTTTGGTGGCTACTCTATAGGGTCGCGCAACATCGTCGTTGACGTCGAAACTCAGCTTGACGTTTAGCCCAGGATCAATATCGTCACGAATTCGATCGAACTCCTGTTTTGCTGTCGCGGGGTTGTCACGCAATGCCTGGATGCGATAACTCATTTCCGACCATTCCCGTTGCATCGTCCTGCGATCCAGTTGCAAAACAACGTCTTCATGATCGCGCACGGTGAGAACGGGCGTGGACTCAACGCGGCCGACAGCATTTGCCTGGACACCGTTACGGTCAAGAACCATTTGAACCTGTGTCAGTTTGCTCTTCGTTACCTGCACAAGCGCACCCGCCTCCTCACTGAAGAGTTGCTCGAGCAACTCGCGTCGTGTTCCTGACAGTTGAAGAGAGATTCCAAGGCGACTCGCGAAGATCATTTCGGCTGCGGTGGCAAACAGCCCGCCGTCGCTGCGATCGTGATAGGCAAGCAACATGTCACGAGCATTCAACTCCTGAACGGCAGCGAACAGATTCGCGAGTGACCCGGGATCGTCGATGTCCGGCGCATCGCCGCCCGTTCGCGTGTAAACCTGTGCCACGCAAGAGCCGCCGAGCCGGTTTTTTCCACCACCAAGGTCAAGTAACAGCAAGTAACTGGGTTCATCGACTTGCTGTAATTCCGGCGTCAGGTGGCGACGCACATCTGACACCGGCGCGAACGCTGAGATGATCAGCGATACGGGCGCGACAACCTGGTACTCGTCGCGATCCACCTGCCAGCGCGAACGCATGGACAATGAATCCTTGCCAACCGGAATTGCCACGCCAATTTCGCGACACAATTCGTCGCCCACTGCTTTTACGGTATCAAACAGCCTGGCGTCTTCGCCGGGGTGCCCCGCAGCCGCCATCCAGTTAGCGGACAATCGAATCTGGCGAATATCCTCGATCGGCGCCGCCGCGATATTGGTGATTGCTTCGGCGACGGCCATGCGCCCCGACGCCGGTGCATTCAGCGCCGCGAGCGGCGTGCGTTCGCCCATCGCCATGGCTTCGCCCGTGAACGCCTCGAAGCTCGACGACGTAATAGCCACATCGCTGACCGGCACCTGCCAGGGCCCGACAAGCTGATCGCGTGCGCTGAGCCCACCGACGGTTCGGTCGCCGATGTGAATCAGAAATGATTTGTCGGCCACGGCCGGGAAACGCAATACGCGCAAAGCGGCTTCTTCGAGTTCGATACCGGACAGGTCGAGTATCGACGCCGATGAAGCAATGCGCTCAACTTCGCGCGTCACTTTCGGCGGGTTGCCAAACAGCATGGACATCGGTATGTCGACGATTCGGGTCTCAAACTTGCGATCGTTGACGATCAGTTGCTCATCCTCGGTCAGCGTGCCGATCACCGACACAGGGCAGCGCTCACGACGGCAAATCGACTCGAATTCCCGGACGCGATCCGCAGCGATGACGAGGACGTATCGTTCCTGCGCCTCGTTGCACCAGATCCCCATCGGAGACATGCCGGGTTCGGCATTGTCAACTTCGCGCAATTCGATCTCGGCGCCGCGTTTACTGTGGTCCACTGCCTCCGGGACGGCATTCGACAAACCGCCTGCGCCTACATCATGGATTAAAAGAATCGGGTTGCTCTTACCCATCGCCCAGCAACGATCGATAACTTCCTGCGCCCGGCGTTCGATTTCCGGATTACCGCGCTGCACAGATGCAAAATCGAGGTCTTCGCTGGAGGTTCCGCTTGCAAGACTTGAGGCGGCGCCACCACCGAGGCCAATCAACATCGCCGGACCACCGAGAACAACGACTTTTGCGCCGACCGGCACTTCAATCTTGTTGGCGTGCTCTTCGCGAATATTGCCGATTCCGCCCGCGATCATGATTGGCTTGTGGTAACCACGAATTTCGTTACCCGGCAGGCCGGGCATCGCGGCCTCGAACGTGCGGAAATAGCCGCATAGATTTGGACGACCGAATTCGTTGTTGAAAGCCGCCCCGCCAATCGGGCCCTCCGTCATGATTTCGAGCGGTGTCGCCATCCGCGCCGGGTGTGGAAAGTCAATTTCCCAGGGTTGTGAGTAGCCTGGAATTCGCAGGTGTGATACCGAAAAACCGGTCAACCCGGCTTTGGGCTTCGCCCCCAGGCCAGTGGCTCCTTCATCACGAATTTCACCGCCGGACCCAGTCGCAGCGCCGGGAAACGGAGAAATTGCTGTCGGGTGGTTGTGCGTTTCCACTTTCATCACGATGTGAATCGGCTCGTCCGAGTATGCGTACGCACGATTTTCCGAAGACGGCATCAGCCGCGGACCGTGCCATCCTTCCATGACCGCCGCGTTGTCAGAATATGCCGAGATGACCCCATCGGGGCTGGCGTCGGTCGTCGAGCGAATCATTCCGAATAGCTGTTCGTCCATCGCCTCGCCATCGATCGACCAACTCGCGTTAAAAATCTTGTGCCGGCAATGCTCCGAGTTCGCCTGCGCAAACATCATGAGTTCGGTATCCGTGGGGTCGCGGCTGAACTCCCTGTATTTGCGAACCAGGTAATTGATCTCATCGTCCGATAAGGCCAGTCCCAAATCGACGTTTGCCGCTTCAAGTGCCGCGCGCCCGTTGTCGCCGAGCGCCACGATGCCAGGTGCCGCGGGTTCGTGCTTCTCGAACAGCAGCTCGGCCTCATCGCCCGTTCCCAGTACGGCCTCGGTCATGCGATCGAACAACAGCGGCGCAAGATTGAATGCGTCCGCCTGTCCGGCAGCACCCTTGAAGCTGATCGCATAACAGATACCGCGTTCGATGCGGGCAACGCACTCGAGATCGCAGGCTTTCGCGATATCGCTTGCCTTGCTCGACCACGGCGAGATTGTTCCGGGGCGCGGAACAACATATACGGCCTGTGCACGCTTCGCGATCTTGCCGGCTTTTTCGCCGGACAACAGCAACGCCGTCAGTCGCAGCTTGTCCTCTTTGGACGGTGGCGACGACAGGCTGATGAAATACACATAGCGTGCCTCAAGCCTGCTGACTCGCTTATCCTGTCGCTGTAATGCGCGCGTAAGTTTGCGGAGTCGAAAATCCGATAACGCGTGTTGGCCAGCCAGCTCCAGCAATTCGACGGAGGGCATAGCCAAAGGAGCAGGATTCGACAAGGCAGTCGGGCTTTTACGTGCTATCGCCGGGCGTGTAGATCGGCACCGGAAACTGGGCGACGTTGCCCTCCATTTTTGACACTTTGCTGGTGCCCTGTTTATCGACCTCATCGATGCGAAGAATCGAGTGCATCGGCAAATAGGTGCGACGGACATTTTCGAATTCGGACTTTATTTTCTCTTCTGACGGGTCTACAACGACGGTGGTTCGCTCACCGAATACCAGTTTTTCAACCTCGATGAAACCAAACAGGCTTCCATGGCTGACGTTTCGGGCATAGATTTCGTAAACCTGTCCCTGGCTCATGAAAACAACTTTGTAGAGAAGTTTGTCGCTCATTGTGACCGTATGGTTCGTTGACGAACATTCACCTGACGAAGGGCGCGTAGTGTACCCAATAGCAGCCCCATCAGCGCGAATTTTCGACTGCCACCCGGACCGGCTATATATGGGAGACGATTCACAGAGTTGCGCAGGCGCGGCGCCCCTTTCACACCGATTATGTGAACTGCTCGGCAGCGTATCCCCTTGATCCACTGCACTATTCCATCCATACCCGGAACCTGGTCCCGAGCATTGTCATGACGCTGCAACTCGAAATTGTCAGTGAACATCGCGAAATTGTCGGTGACGACGCCGTGCGCGAGTTCGTTGAGGGCGGCGGCACCATTGGCCGCTCGCTGGACAATGACTGGATCCTGCCTGACCCGGATCGCTACATCTCGGGGCGCCACGCAGCGATAGACTACAAGGGCGGCATCTATTATCTGGCTGATCTGAGTACGAACGGCGTGTACATCAACGGCGAGAATGAGCCGATTGGCAAGGGCAATCCGAGGCGGCTATTCAATGGCGATCGCCTGCGCCTGGGTGATTTCGAAATCATGGTATCGATCGATCACGGCGAAAGCATCGTGATGCCGCTCGAAGAGGAGCAGACGACTCTTCCCGATCCGCTTGAGCAGATCGTGGACGAGGTATCACTCAAGTCCGGTGTCACGCTGCTCGACGAAGAGGCGATCACGGGCGACGAAGATTTTCAGTCGGCACTGTTCGGCGCTGACCACACGACGGACTTGTCACCGACAGGAGTGAACGCGGAAATCGAGGATGAGCCGTCGCCGCCCCCCCCGGTCACCCGGCCGGCAAGCGTCACGGTAACGTCGGAGGATTTATTCGACACGTTTCTGGACGGTCTCGGTGTTTCCCGCAGCGACCTGCACCCATCCGTCGATCCTGCCGAGGTCATGCAAAACGCCGGTGAAGTAATGAAGGAATTCGTCGACGGCATGGGCAAGCTGCTGGTCAGTCGAGCTAACCTCAAGACCGCGTTCAGGCTGGATCAGACCACGGTTCTTCCGCGGCATAACAATCCGCTAAAGCTTTCCGAAAATACGATGGACTCGGTCATGCAGCTACTTGTTGGTCGCGAGGGAGAGTACCTGGGGCCACGCGATGCTGTTCGCGAAGTCTGCCGCGACCTGTTGTTCCACCAGGACGCTTTCCTGGATGCCATGTCGAGCGCCTTTGTCGAATTCGCCGATCGTTTCGACCCGGACGAGCTCAAGGCGACGTTCGAACGGGGCATCGGCTCGAAATCCTGGCTCGGCTTTCTCAATACGCTTAAATACTGGCATTTATACTGCGACCTTTACCCGATCATGACCGAGAAGGGTGGCGGTCGTTTCCCGCATATGTTCGCCGAGGAATTCGTGCAGAGTTACGAGCGCCAGATCAACGAGTACAAGCGCCTGGATCCGTCGCACAGAGCAAATCCGGCTCCGGTCCTCGAACCGCTTTCGGAAGAGGAGTTCGAGGCTGGCATGAACGAGGCAAATGATGAAGATGCCGACGAGCCCGGGGAGCCTACGGCGGACAAAAAAGCCGAAGCCTAGATGCTACTCAGAGCTATTTTGACGATTCTCGATCAGATCCTCGACGACGGACGGATCTGCCAGTGTCGAGGTATCCCCAAGTGTTTCGAAATCATCGGCTGCAACCTTGCGCAGGATGCGCCGCATGATTTTGCCTGAGCGGGTTTTCGGCAGCCCGGGCGCCCACTGAATCAGGTCGGGTTTGGCAATAGGCCCGATCTCCTTGCGAACCCATTGCTGCAGTTCCGTCCGAAGTTCATCGCTTGATTTGACGCCGTCCATTAATGTCACGTAAGCATAGATGCCCTGCCCCTTGATGTCGTGCGGGTAGCCGACAACGGCAGCCTCCGCGACGTCACGATGCGCAACCAGGGCGCTTTCGACCTCGGCTGTGCCCATGCGGTGACCCGACACATTCAGAACGTCATCTACCCGGCCCGTAATCCAGTAATAGCCGTCGTCATCGCGGCGCGCACCGTCGCCCGTGAAGTAGCGACCCTCATAGGTCGAAAAGTAAGTCTCGACGAAGCGCTGGTGGTCGCCATAGATCGTGCGCATCTGGCCCGGCCAGCTGTCCTCTATCACGAGAATGCCCTCGGCCGCGCCATCGAGAACAGTGCCCTCGCCGTCGACGATGGCAGCTTTGATTCCAAACAGCGGTTTGCCCGCCGAACCGGGTTTCAGTGCTGTCGCGCCCGGCAGCGGACTGATCAGGATGCCACCCGTCTCGGTCTGCCACCAGGTATCGACGATCGGAGAACGCCCTTCTCCGACGACGTGGTAGTACCACTCCCAGGCTTCCGGGTTGATTGGCTCGCCGACCGAACCGAGCAACTTTAAGCTCTTCCTCGATGTGCGCTCAACCGGCGCGTTGCCCTCGCGCATCAGCGCGCGAATCACAGTCGGCGCCGTGTAGCAAATATTGACCTGGTGTTTGTCGCACACTTCCCAGAATCGGGACGACGTCGGGTAATTTGGCACACCCTCGAACATCAGCGTAACTGCGCCGTTGGCGAGCGGTCCATAAACGATGTAACTGTGCCCGGTTACCCAGCCAATATCCGCCGTACACCAGTAAATATCACCGGCGTGATAATCGAATACGATCTCGTGTGTCAGCGACGCATAGACCAGGTAACCTCCGCTCGTATGCAGCACGCCTTTCGGCTTGCCGGTTGAACCGGACGTGTAAAGAATAAACAGCGGATCCTCGGCGCTCATTTCCTCGCAGGGACAATCCGTACCAGCCGTTGCTTCGAGTTCGTGCAGCCAGGCGTCGCGCCCGTCAACCCAGTTGATTTCAGAGGCCGTGTTGCGAACGACCAGCACTTTTTCGAGCGTCGTCACGTCCGCATGCTCGGCCGCAGCGTCGACGTTTGCCTTCAGTGGCACGTGCTTGCCGCCGCGCACGCCCTCATCGGCTGTAATGACTATGTTCGACTCGCAATCGTGAATGCGGCCGGCCAGTGCATCGGGGGAGAATCCGCCAAACACGACAGAATGCACTGCGCCTATGCGGGCGCAGGCCAGCATCGCGACGGCGGCCTCCGGAATCATTGGCATATAAATCGTGATGCGATCGCCCTTCTTCGCGCCCAGCGATTTGAGCGCATTGGCGAACTTGCAGACCCGCTCGTGCAGCTGCCGGTAGGTGATTGTCAGGTCGCGCCCGGGATCATCACCTTCCCAGATTATCGCGACATCATCACCTTTGCTTTCCAGGTGGCGATCCACGCAATTAAAGCAAACGTTCAGCGTGCCATCGTCGAACCAGCGGATATGCACATCACCTTTCGCAAAGGAAACGTCTTTTACATTGCTGAAGGGCTTGATCCAGTCAACCCGCGCCGCCTGTTCCGCCCAAAAGTTCTCGTTGTCCTCAATTGAACGCGAGTACAACTCAGCGTATGTCTCGTCGTCGATATGGGCACGAGCTTTTGTTGCGGGATCTACCGGATACAGTGCAGTCATGATTTCAACCTTGTTGTTTTTTCTCTGTTTCGGCAGCGAGCTGCAAAATCCGCCGCGCCTGAATCAGGTGTGGGCGGTCAATCATCTCGCCGTCGAGGCCGAGCGCTCCGGCACCCGGGTTTGCCTCGAACAAGTCAACAATACGCTGCGCCCGCACGATTTCCTCATCGCGAAGTCGAAATGCCTTGTTGATGACGGCGACCTGCTCCGGGTGAATCGCGAGCATGCCGGTAAAACCGTCGCGTCTCGCATCGGAGGCATACACCGACAGGCCGTCCAGATCACGAAAGTCCGTGTACACGGTATCAAATGCCGGTACCCCGGCCGCGGCTGCCGCGAACAGGCACATTGATCTCGCAAGTTCATACGGCGGCAGCCACTTACCATCGTCGCCACGATTGGCCATCGCTCCGATCGCGGCACTCAGGTCTTCCGCTCCCCAGGATATTCCGGCTAGCCTGTCGGTTGCGTTCGCGTAGCCGCCCAGCGAAAACATCGCCTCAGGGCGTTCCGTGGAGATTGGCAAAATCCGTGTGCGGCCCGGCTCCAGGCCGTTTTCCTTCTCAAGTTCATCCAGCCGGAACGCCAGATCGATCGCATCGGCCGCGCTCTGCGGCTTGGGCAGGATAATTCCCGCCGGGGCTCCAGGCATGATGGCGTCCAGATCGCGGTCAGCGTCCTCGGTGTCGAGAGGGTTAATGCGCACCCAGGTGTCGTCGCGCCCCTCAACGCTTTCGCGCACCAGGACGCGAGCATCAGGACGCGCATCTGCGGCGATCGAGTCTTCGAGATCGAGGATAATTGCATCCGCCTTCGACACGAAGGCCTTTTGCAACTTGCGCTTGCTGTCCGCGGGAACGAAAAGAAAACTGCGAATCATTTCGGCTTTTTTAGCATCAACGCCGACCGCTTGCAGTGCGCGACCAGCTCGCCGTCTTGATTAAAAGCGCGATGTGCGAAAACGACAATGCCGTTTTCAGGACGTGATTTGCTCTCTCTGATTTCCAGTACTTCCGACTCGATGCGCAAAGTGTCGCCGTGAAACACGGGCTTCGGAAAACGAACCTCATCCCAACCAAGATTCGCAACGGTTGTTCTGTGAGTCGTATCGTTGACGGAGATGCCCACCATGAGTCCCAGCGTCAGGCAACTATTCACGATTGGCCGCCCGAATTCAGTGCTCTTCATATATTCCGCATCAAGATGCAGAGCTGCGGGATTGTGCGTCATCGTGGTCACGAGAATATTGTCCGTTTCCGTTACCGTTCGCCGAATCGGGTGATCAAATGTTTGCCCGACTGAAAACTCTTCGAAATACAGGCCTGGCATCAGGTGTCCATAATGTTACGGAGGAATTTGCAATCATAGTATAATCCAGCGTCCGACAAGACCCCCGCGGAGATTGAAAATGAGGCTTTCCCGCCGCGAGTTTACCAAGGCAGGTCTCGGCGCCGGTGCGATTCTGGCCATCGGCGGGCAGAATACGCTGGCAGGTCCAATAGACCTGATAAGAAAGGTAATTCCCTCGTCAGGCGAGGAGGTACCCGTCATCGGCCTCGGTACCAACCGTTACGGTGTCGGTACAAGCGAGGCCGAGCGGACGCCGCTTAGAGCCGCGCTTAAGCGATTTCACGATCTTGGCGGAAAAGTCATTGATACCGCGCCAATGTATCGTAGCTCGGAAATTGTGCTGGGCACGCTGATCTCGGAGCTTGGCATTCGCAATGATCTGTTCATCGCGACAAAAGTCGATCGCACCGACGGGCGCGATGCGAGTCATGCGCAGATGCGCGAATCGATTGCGAGACTCAGGACTGACACGTTTGATCTGATGCAGGTACACAATCTGCGCGGCTGGCGGGAATCCTTGCCGCTCATGCGCGAGTGGCAACAGGACGGTCGGATTCGTTATATCGGTATCACGACATCGCGTAGCAGCCAGTACGAAGATTTCGAAAAGCTCATGCGCGATGAAAAACTGGATTTCATCCAGGTGAACTATTCTCTTGAACAGCGCGAATCCGCACAACGAATCTTGCCGCTCGCTGCCGACAACGGAGTCGGCGTCATCGTCAACCGGGCCTTCGGTGGCGGACGAATTTTTGACCGCGTCGGCAAGCAGCCGCTACCGGATTGGGCCAGGGAATTCGGTTCTACCAGCTGGGCGCAATTCCTGCTCAAATACGCGGTGTCACATCCAGCCGTCACGGTCGCCATTCCGGGCATGACCCAGGCGCACCATGTCGACGACAATATCGGCGCAGCGTACGGGCGTTTGCCAACGGCCGAAGAACGAACCCTGCAAGAAGCGTTCTTTGACAATTTATAGAAAGAAAAAAACGTGCCGGGTTTATTCTTCGATAGAAATACGAACCCGATACCTTATATTGGATACATTTATCGGACTCAGTGGATGCGTGAATCGAGGAATTGCAGCGCTGCGTCGAACTCGAAGCTGTCAGGATTCCTGTGAGTCATGTTGCGAATGATCATGAGCTTGCTGTTCTCAACGCCCGCCTCGCGGTACTGCTCGTAGACTTTCTTCGTCGGTTCGAGCGCCTGGTCCAACGTGCCGGTGACAAAAACGTAATGATTTTGCTTGATGAGTGCAAATTGCCTGGGCGGATGCTTATCCCAGAAATTGACGCCGCAATTGTAAATAGCGCCTTTAAACAGATGCGCATAATCGGTAGCAACCATGCTTGCCATCTTGCCGCCACCCGAAAGCCCCGACACGTAAATCCGTTCGCCGTCGATCTCGTAGTGCTTGCCTGCCAGGGTCGGCGCAACGATGGCGAAAACGACCCGGCGTGGCACCAGGACTCTGTTGCCCGATCGCCGGGCGGCGATCCAGATCATGTTACGTTGGTCCATGACGGCCTTCCAGCCGCGCGGGATCTTGCCCGAGGACGTCGGGCTGATATACACCATCAGGCCAGCAGGTCTGTCCGGCCGGTAGTTGTCGGGCACATAGATGTCCCAGGTGACCGGTTCGTCCGGCGAGATGATTTTCTCGGCGTTGCGGGCCGAGTCTGCGCCAAGCACCTCGGCTAGCGTCAATGTCAACTGAAACTCACCGGTCCGCACTCCGCCGCCTGCGGCGATCCCATCGCTTGCCGCGATGTCAGCGCAAAACAGGAGTGCCAGTGTCGCTGCTGCCAGGAAAGTTTTTCTCATTTTGTTGCCCGCAAGTTGTGCGGCCGACAGCGTCGCGCCGGCACCACAAACGATTTTCGAAATGATAATTGTTTTGCAAACGAAATGTTAATTGTTCCAGTAACGCAACAACTAGGTTGCGACTGAAACGATATAGATGGTGCTTTACTTCCGGGCCTCAGAGTGCTTCTATTCGCCTGTCTCAGCCTGTTTGTGTCAGCACTGGGGAGAATTGCGGCATTCAACACTGTGGCTTTTTTGCATCAATAATGACTCGACTGTCATTCACCAGATTTTGGGGGAAAGCACCATGCATAAATTACCTGGGTCCTTTAGGTATTTGATATCTGTTTCTGCCGCTTTACTGGCTGCCTCGGGATTCGCCCCGCTTGCGCACGCCCAGGAAGGAGCGGACGAATCCATCGAAGAAATCATCACGACCGGAACGCGACGCTCGGCACGCACGGCTGCCGAATCATCGGTCGCAATCGACGTGATCACCAGCTCCGAGCTTTCAAATCAGGGTACGCCCGACATGGACGACATGCTGCGCAATACGCTGCCGTCCTACAACGTACAGCGGAATGCAATTGACGATGCGGCAACGCTCGTTCGTCCCGCTACCATGCGCGGCCTGCCGCCGGACAACGTACTGATCCTGGTCAACGGCAAGCGCCGTCACCGTTCCGGCGTTATCGCCGAGCTTGGCGGTTCACTGGCGGCCGGTGCGCAAGGCGTTGACCTTGCTTCGCTTCCGCCGATGGCCATCAAGCAGGTTGAAGTGCTGCGCGACGGCGCATCGGCCCAGTACGGGTCTGATGCCATCGCCGGCGTCATCAATTTCGTGCTCAACGATGCATCGAGCGGTTTTTCGGCCGAGGCCCGTTTCGGCGAGTTTTTCGAGGGTGACGGCACATTGAACCAGTTTGCCGTGAACGGCGGCTTCGCCCTGGGTGACGATGGTTTCGCCAACATCACCTTCCAGTGGCGCGAGCAGGATGCGACGAGCCGCAGCACGCAGCGGACCGACGCCGCAACCCTGATCGCCAGCGGCAACCCCGCTCAGCAGGCGTCAGTACGGCAGCCATACGCCCAGATCTGGGGTGCGCCGGAACTGAAAAACGACTGGACTGTCTTTTTGAATTCCGGCATACAACTTGACGGGAATAAGGAAGTGTATTTCTTCGGCAACGTCGCGGAACGTGAAACGGAAGGCGGCTTCTTCTTCCGCAATCCGAATGACCGCACCGGTGTTTTCGACAACGGCGACGGCATTCGTGCTGTTGTCGACACCAACCTGACCGGCAATGAGACGGGGGTCACCTCCAACTGCCCGGCGTTAACCAGCCCGGGCTCCGGTGGCGACGGTGCGGTACTGCCCCCGATGGACGTGGCAAATGACGAATTAGCGTTGGCGAATTTGCCCCTTAATTGTTTCGTGCTGAACCAGCTCCTGCCGGGCGGCTATACGCCGCAGTTCGGCGGCCAGCTGGAGGATGCCGCTGCTGTTATTGGTATCCGCGGTGAAATGAGCAATGGCCTGCTGTACGACTTTAGCGGCGGCATTGGCCGTAACAACGTCGAATTCTTCCTCAACAATACCTGGAATCCGTCGCTCGGGCCGGATGGCATTGTTAACGGTGAATTGCAGCGCGATTTCTCGATCGGTGCGAACCAGCAGTTCGAAACCAACCTGAATGCTGATTTTGTCTATCCGCTGGCAGTCGCTGCATTCGCTTCCGACCTGAACATTGCGTTCGGCGCAGAGTGGCGTAACGAGCAGTTCCAGACCCGAATTGGCGAAGAGGCCTCCTGGGCCCCTGGCCGGTTCGCATTTCAGTCCGGACCGGATGGGCTTAACCCCAATACCTACTCCGACGGAACAACGCCGCTCACAAACCTCAGTATTGGCGCACACGGATTTGCCGGTTTCAGCCCGCAACAGGCAGGTACCTGGGATCGCTCCAACTACGCGGTTTATGCCGACCTCGAAGCAGACGTAACCGACAGGTTCACGTTGGAAGCTGCGCTGCGCTTCGAAGACTTCCAAGACTTCGGTACCACCACCAACGGCAAGATTGCTGCCCGTTTCGCTATTACGGACAGCTTTGCACTGCGCGGTTCGGCCAGCACGGGCTTCCGCGCACCAACGCCGGGGCAATCGAACGTAACCAAGGTCTCGACGGTAACGATCGACGGCGAATTGCAGCAACGTGGCCAGATTCCGCCGACCAATCCGATTGCGCAGGTACTTGGCGCCGAAGCGCTGAAGCCTGAAGACGCCACCAGCTTCGCCGTGGGTGTAGTCTGGGATGTCACCGATAACCTCAGCCTGACGCTTGACGCGTATCAGATTGAGCTTGAGGATCGCATCGCGCAGACGGGTTCGATCGTTATTTCCGACATCGATCCGTCGACCGATCCACGATTTGCGGATGTCAATTGCCCGAACGCCAAGGCATCCGGCGGCAACGCATCGCAATGCCTGCAGGAAATCGGTGTACCCGGTGCCGCTGATCTGAACTCCGTGTCGTTCTTCACCAACGACTTCGCGACCACGACCAGGGGTATCGACCTGGTTGCAACCTGGGCGCATGATTGGGGCAACGCCGGTAGCAGTGACCTGACCGTGGCCTGGAACTATACTGAAACGGAGGTCGACAGTGCCGGGCAGGAAGTTGACCGCAACCGGGTAGTGGATCTGGAGAATTTCAATCCGAAAAATCGCGGTATTTTCACCTACCAGCATTACCTTGGTGGATTCCGCTTCCTGGCGCGGGCCAGCTTCTACGATAGTTGGATCGTAGGCGACTTCAGTTCCGATAATCCGGCGAATCCGGTCGATTTTACGATCGACTGCACGATTGGCGCTGACAAGTGTTACGACTCGCAGTGGCTATTGGATCTCGAGGCGGCCTACACGTTTAACGAAACGTGGAGCGTGATACTCGGTGCGCAAAACATCGCGGATGAATTTGGCCCGGTTGATCAGGATAATCTCGACGGCACCTTCGGTTCCGGTAACACCTTCGACACGAGTACGGCTTACGGACAGGATGGTGGTTTCTGGTATTTCCGCCTGAGAGCCGATTTCAACTAGGCTCATAGGCCAAATGTTCTCTGACGGGGACATTGCTCGAAAAACAGGAAAGGCGCTTTCTCTCACGAGGAAGCGCCTTTTTCTCCTGCCCGCCCTGCTCGCACTCGGCAGTGTTTCCTGCTCCCTGAAGCAAACTGAGCCTGCGTTCAACTTCGTCGAAGCCAGCATCGAAGATGTTCAGTTGGCGATACAGTCGGGAAGCATGTCATGCCGGGCAATCGTGAGTGGCTACCTCAGGAGAATCGAAACATACGATAAGTCATCCGGGTTGAACGCCATCATCTTCATCAATCCTGGTGCGATAGTCAGGGCTGAGGAAATTGACCGCAAAGTTGCGTCCGGACAAGCGCTCGGACCGCTGTTCTGCGCGCCGGTGCTGTTGAAAGACAATTACGATACGGCAGACATGCCGACCAGCGGTGGTTCGATTGCATTAAAAGACAGCGTGCCCCCCGATGATGCATTCATGGTTCGAAAACTCCGCGAAGCGGATGCCATCATTATTGCGAAAACCAACATGGCAGAATGGGCGTTTAGCCCGAAACAAACCGTCAGTTCTTCGTATGGCGTTACTGCGAATGCCTATGATCTCGAACGTGTGCCGGCCGGCTCCAGTGGCGGGACCGCCTCTGGCATTGCGGCAAGTTTCGGAGTCATCGGTATGGGGACTGACACCGGCAATTCGATTCGGGGGCCGTCCTCCCATCTCGCCTTGTTTGGCATTCGCTCGACGTTAGGCCTCACGAGTCGCGACGGCGTCATTCCGCTTGCGTTTGACCGTGACATCGCCGGCCCGATGACGCGCACGGTTACCGACGGCGCCAGGGTTTTTGATGTCATCGCCGCTTACGATGCCGCGGATCCGTATACCGAGCTCGGTCGGGATAAGGTAGAGAACGACTACACGACCTTCCTGGACAGGAACGCCCTGCAGGGCAAGAGGATTGGTGTGTTGCGAGCGCTCGTGGATACCGACGACAGCGACCCGGAAATTACCGGCATATTCGAACAGGCGTTAGTCGAGTTGCGTCAGGCAGGTGCCGAAATTGTCGACCCCTTCGTCGTCGAGAATCTCGATGATCACATGAACGCCAGCAATTTCTGCGCGCGCTTTCGATATGACATGCACGAATATCTGAAATCACTCGGTGACGACGCACCGATCCATGATGTACTCGAGGTCCTGGATACGAAACAATATTCTCCGTACATCGAAGATCGCCTGATATTCTTCGGTAAAAGTCCGGCGGAGGTGCACCCGAAAGACCTCGAAACGCCCTGCCCTGACTATCCGTATCATCCGGGACGACAGGCCTTCCTGAAGGATGCGATCAGCTCGATGAACGACGCCCGCGTTGATGCGATCGTCTATCCCAGCTGGACCAACCCGCCGGCGCACCTCGACAAAGCAATAGAGGAATACAAAGGTGACAACAGCCAGCTTGTTGCCCCGGCGACCGGCCTGCCCGCGGTGACGGTGCCAATGGGGTATAGCTACGGTCATTTGCCGGCGGGATTGCAATTCCTCGGGCGCCCCTGGTCCGAGGGTTTGTTGATCGGGCTGGCGTACTCATACGAGCAACGTACGCAGCACCGACGCCCGCCCGCGCTATTTCCGGAACTCGATCACAAGGAATAATTGGTCGTGACGACAAGAGAGATCATCACCTGCGTACTCGCATTTTCACTTCTCGGTGGCTGTGCAAAAATACCGCCGCCGTTCCTGGACGAGTATGTGTCTATTGACCTGTTTATCGAGAACGGCCAGGTACTCGACGGACTGGGCGGTGCTGCAAAAGCTGCTGATGTCGTGGTGGTCGGTGAGAAAATCGTGTTTGTCGGTGACGCGCAATTCACGGCCGAGGACCTCGGTTCCCGAATCAAAAAGCGTATTGATGCAAATGATCGAATCGTCGCACCCGGATTCATCGATCTTCATGCACATGGCGACCCGTTCGAGACGCCGGAGTTTGAAAACTTCCTGGCGATGGGCGTCACAACCATCACACTTGGTCAGGACGGCTCAAGTCCGGAGGTTGCCCACCTCGCGAACTGGATGGAACAGGTCGCCAGCAATGGCATTGGTCCGAATCTGCTTATGTTCGTTGGTCACGGAACGCTGCGCACGCTCTCCGGTATAGGACGGACGCAAACCCCGGCGCCCGAGGATCTCGAACGCATGCTTGAGATGCTTGATACGTCGCTCAAAGTAGCATTCGGAATGAGCACAGGCCTTGAGTACAACCCGGGACTCAACGCGAAGCGCGAGGAGTTACTGGCGCTGGCCAGGGTCGTCGGCCGCAACGACCGAATGATCATGAGCCACATGCGCAATGAAGACGACGAGCAGCTCGAAGACTCGATTGCCGAATTGCTCGATCAGGGGCGCTTTGCCCGGGTACACATATCACACCTGAAGTCAGTTTTTGGCAAGGGAGCTGACCGGGCTGACGAGTTACTTGGCCTGCTCGCGAGTGCGCGCGACGCCGGTATCCAGGTCACGGCCGGGGTATACCCGTATAGCGCAAGCTATACCGGTATCGATATCGTTTTTCCGGTTTGGGCGAAGACGGTCGAACAGTTCGAAGTCGCCAAACTGGAGCGGCGCGATGAACTCGCAGAGTATTTGCGAAATCGCATTAATCGACGCAATGGGCCCGAAGCCACTTTGCTCGGTACGGATCCCTACACCGGCAAGACGCTGGCCGAACTTGCGCACGAACTCGAGACACCCTTTGAAGATGTGCTGATCGACGTGATCGGACCGGATGGCACGTCGGGCGCGTATTTCGTAATGAACGATGAGCTGCAGGCACGACTTTTGACAGATTCCTTCGTCGGCGTTTGTTCCGACGGCCGCGCGACGGGTTTTCATCCGCGCGGGCACGGGACGTTTGCAAAGATCATCGAAAAGTACGTAATGCAGGACAAAGTGCTCACGCTCCCTGAAGCAGTACGCAAGATGACTTCCTTCGCCGCCGGCGTACTGGGTATCACGGACCGGGGCGTCGTTCGAGCAGGCATGGTCGCCGACCTGCTTGTTTTTGATCCCGCGCGTGTTCATGCGACCGCGACCTACCCGAATCCGCTACAGCTCGCAATTGGCTTCGACGTAGTTATTGTGAACGGTAACGTGGCACGCCAGGATGGCCAGCTTGGCGATGGTTTATTCGGCGACGTTCTGCGGCCAGGAACCTGAGCTGCCACCTGACCTGAAAATGAAGAAAGAGCCTTACTGGTGGGACGCGGCGCCGCGCCGTGAAGA
>CAYLTW010000024.1:3117-30599 GCA_964386735.1 uncultured Woeseiaceae bacterium | reverse complement strand
CACACGGGCGGCACGACTGACAAGGTTGAGTCAATCCCGGGATACAACACGGCGCCCGATTTTGCGACCTTCAGGAAGGTTGTGAAAGAGGTCGGATGCGCGATCATCGGCCAGACAGCCGACCTCGCGCCGGCCGACAGGCGCTTGTACGCGATTCGCGACGTTACGGGCACCGTGGAATCCGTGCCGTTGATTACGGCGTCGATTCTGTCAAAGAAAATTGCAGCCGGTCTGGATTCACTGGTCATGGACATCAAGGTTGGCACGGGTGCGTTTATGCCAACGCCGGAACGCGCACGCAAGCTGGCCGAAAGCATCATCGCGACAGCCGCAATGGCCGATCTGAAAACGCATGTGTTGATCACCGATATGAACCAGGCGCTCGGCCGCACGGCGGGCAATGCCCTGGAGATCGATGAGGCAATTCGCTACCTTGAAAACGAGCATCGGGAGCCTCGTCTCGATGCGGTCGTGCTCGGCCTGTGTACGGAGATGCTCGTTGTGAGTGGAATTGAGTCAGATCACGATGTCGCCGCACAGCGATGTGACGACGCAATTACCAGCGGTCGTGCGCTGGAGATATTCGGCAAAATGGTCGCGGCGCTCGGTGGCCCGTCTGACTTCATCGAAAACAGCGACAAATATCTTGCGGTGGCTCCGGTTGTCAGGGCTGTGCACGCAGAGGGCTACCTGACGGCAATGGATACTCGCGGCGTTGGCAATGCAATCATCGAACTCGGTGGCGGGCGTCACACCGTTGGCGAAACGCTCGATCTGTCGGTTGGTTTCAGCGACTTCGCGTCGATTGGCACGCTGCTCGATGAAGACACGCCACTCGCCGTCGTTCATGCTGCATCTGACGCGGATGCTGCGCAGGCCGAAGCGCTGCTTCTGGAGGCCTGCACGACCGGCCCTGCTGCGGCGAAAGAAGCGCCGGTAATCGTTGAGGTTCTGACAGGAAAGAACTGAACAATACGGTATCCTTGACGTCCGCAGGCGCGACAAAAACAACAAAGGTGGGGAACCAGCATGGGCGACTACATCGGAATTCTCGGCATAATTGTGCTTCTCGGAATTGCATTTCTGTTTTCGAGTAATCGCAAAGCAATCAACCTGCGTGTTGTCGGCGCCGCGCTTGCATTACAGGCCGCGATTGCAGCGTTCGTGCTCTACTTCGACGCAGGACGCGCCGCCATTCGTGGCCTGAGTACTGGTGTGCTCGCAATAATCGGTTTCTCGAAGGCTGGCATCGACATGGTATTCGGCCCGCTGGCCGATACCGAGATCATCGGCTTCAGTTTCGCAATCAACATTTTGCCGATTATCATCTTCTTTGCGGCCCTCATGTCCGTGATGTATCACCTGCGAATCATGGAGTGGCTCGTCAAGATTGTAGGCGGTGCGTTACACAGGATAATCGGCACCGGGGCAATCGAATCGATGAACGCGGCGGCGAACATCTTCGTTGGTCAAACCGAGGCGCCGCTGGTCGTCAAACCCTATCTCAAGAACCTGACCGAGCCACAGCTTTTCGCTGTCATGGTCTCGGGCCTTGCCTCTATTGCGGGCACGGTTCTCGCAGGCTATGTGCTCATGGGCGCCGAACTCAAGTTCCTGCTCGCGGCGGCATTCATGGCAGCTCCAGGCGGCTTGCTCATGGCAAAGATAATCATGCCGGACACAGATGCGGTTCCGGCGGCCGGGCATGAGACGCTCCAGATGGAGCGAAGTCAGCATGGCAATGTGATCCTCGCCGCTGCTTCGGGTACTTCCGACGGTCTGCGCCTCGCCGTCAACATCGGCGCCATGCTGGTTGCCTTCGTTGCCCTGATTGCATTGTTCAATGGTCTTGTTGGCTGGGTATTCAGCCTGGTTGGCATCGATGGCGTAACCATGCAGCTAATTCTCGGTAAGCTGTTTCAGCCGCTGATGTACCTGCTCAGCGTTCCCTGGGCCGAGGCAGAGGCTGCCGGTGCGTTATTCGGTGAAAAGATTATTCTCAACGAGTTCGTCGCATTTTCGCACCTGAATGATTATCTCGCGGGTATGAGCCCACGCACCATAGCTGTTGCGACATTCTCCCTGGCTGGATTCGCCAATCTTTCGTCCATAGCGATATTGCTCGGTGGTCTGGGAGTACTCGTACCTGAGAAAAGGGAGTTGATCGGGCGATTCGGTATGAAGGCCGTGCTGGCGGCCTCGCTGTCCAACCTCATGAGCGCGGCGCTTGCCGGATTGCTGCTGACGTTCTAGCACTGTGTCACGCCGCAAGGTAATTCTCGACTGCGATCCTGGCCAGGACGATGCGGTCGCGCTGTTTCTTGCGATGTCTTCGCCCGACGAACTCGAAATTCTCGGCATCACGACGGTCGCCGGCAATGTTCCGCTCGAATTGACGCAGCGCAATGCTCGCATGATGTGCGACATCGCGGGCCGGACCGATATGCTCGTTTTTGCCGGCTGCGGGCGACCGATGGAACGAGAGCTGATAACCGCCGAGTACGTCCATGGCGTAACGGGTATTGACGGCGTGGACGTATTCGAACCGACGACGCCGTTGCAGGATCAGCATGCCGTCGACTTCATCATCGCAACGCTGCTCGCAGCTGACAAGGATTCTGTAACGCTTATACCAACCGGGCCGCTGACCAACATCGGCACGGCGATACAACGGGATCGATCGATACTCGGGCATGTCGGGGAAATCGTCCTGATGGGCGGTGCCATGCGCGAAAGCGGTAACCGCTCGCCCTCCGCTGAATTCAACATTATCGCCGATCCACATGCCGCGGACATCGTGTTTAACTGTGGCCGGCCTGTCGTCGTAATGGGTCTCGATGTATCACACCAGGTGTTGTCCACGCGGCAGCGCGTCGACCGTATCAGGGCTCTGGAAAATCCTGTCGCCGATGCAACGGCCGGTATGTTGAGTTTTTTTCATCGCCACGATACGAAAAAGTACGGATCGGAAGGTGCACCGCTGCACGATCCCTGTACGGTCGCGTACCTGCTGAAACCAGGGCTGTTCGATAGCAAGAGGTGCAACATTTCGGTCGAGACAGAATCGGAGCTGACGGTTGGACACACCGCGGTCGATTTCTGGCACGTTACAGACCGTCCGATCAATTGCAGTTGGGTATACACGATTGATGCGGACGGGTTTTACGAATTACTCAATGATCGTCTCGCACGATTCGGCGAGACGACATGACGGAAATTCTCGTCATCGGTTCCGTAAACCTCGATCTTTCCGCGTCGGTGTCTCGCTTGCCGAAACCTGGTGAAACAGTCACGGGAGCCGTGCTAAATCGCTTTCCGGGGGGCAAGGGAGCAAACCAGGCGCTCGCCGCGTGCAGACTTGGAGCGAACGTCAAACTCATCGCCTGTGTTGGCAATGATGCGAATGCGACCGAAGCGCTGGCGCTTCTGCACGAAGGCGGCGTGGATCTTACACAGGTGGTCATCGATAGCGATGCTGCGACTGGTGTTGCGATGATATTCGTGGCACAGAGCGGCGAAAATCAAATCGTGGTTGCGCCGGGCGCCAACGCGTGTTTGTCGCTGGACAATTTCGATCTGCCGCCCGCGGATGCCCTGATCTGTCAGCTCGAGGTTCCTCGCGAAACGGTTACCCAGGTCGCCATCGAATTCGGCGGCTTTGTTTGCATCAATCTCGCTCCGGCATGCGAGGTGGAAGACGGGCTCTTGTTGCGAGCCGACCTGATCGTGGTTAACGAAACCGAGGCCGCGTGGTATGGCAATAAGCTATTGAAATGCAAAGGTTTCATAGCCATAACCCACGGTGCAAAAGGGGCTGAATTGAAGGCGAATTGTGACCTGGTCGCAAGCGCGACGCCGCCCGCGGTCGATACAATCGACGCAACAGGTGCGGGCGACACGTTCACCGCGGCGTTGACGCTGGCACTGGTTGAAGGGCAGCCGCCGGAACAGGCGCTCCGTTTCGCTTGTGCGGCCGGCGCTCTTGCGACGACCAGGCGCGGCGCGCAGCCGTCTTTGCCGGAACGTGCGGACGTCGAAGCGCTGTTGGAGCCCGCCACGCGGGCGATTACGTAGGCAGGTCGCCCGCGCGGCGGGCTTCTACGAACGACCTGACACGGATGAACGGAGAATGTTATGAAATCTATTCTTGGTAAGGGTGTCGCCTTGCTGTTGATCGCGGGTTACGGATTCGGGTTCTTGATAGATACGGGATTCCTCCCATCCGAACGTGTGCAAACGCACGACGAAATCGGCGACAAGCATATGCAGGTCCTGCTCGATGAAGGCATCATCGATCGGACCGAACGCATCGAACACTTCTATTCGGAAGGTTTGTTTTCGGTGCGGGAGGGCGGCTCCATCCTGACGGACCGGCGCGTCATTGCCTACACGGAAGACGAAGACGATGAGCTCTGGATAGCTGAGTTCGCGTTCGACGAGATCATCTCGATTGAACAAACGCAGGAAGGCGCTACGTTCGACTTCGCAGTCTATTTGGTGAACGGCGAGGGTGAGGATAACAACCTGGAGCTCTGGCTGCCGCATGAGAATGGCGATGCCGAGCGATTTATCGGCGCATTGCAGGCCAAAATTCAGAATTAGATAACGCGTGGCGGGCTCCTACATATGAAATGACGCGGGCAACAGCTCGGGCATTGTGTATGTGTGCCAGTCACCGTTATCATCCATGACAATGATGCGAGTCCGATCGTCGGCGAATTCAGAAATTCGCTGTCGGCAACCGCCGCAAGGTGTACAGGCAGTTACCTTATCTCTGCCGCCGGCAACGGCAATCGTCACAATCGTCTTTCCACCGGCTGCCACCATTGCTCCGATCGCGCTGGCCTCGGCGCAATTGCCCTGCGGGTAGGCGGCATTTTCTACATTACAACCGACGTATAAGTTGCCTTGATCGTCGGCAAGCGCTGCGCCAACGCGGAAACCGGAGTACGGGCAGTACGCCTTCTCGCGAACGGCCAATGCCGCGTCGATAAGTTCCTGGTCGGTCATGCCGTCATTCCTGTCTGCGCATCGGATTGTTAGGGTGCGTGGTCCAGTTGGCTTTTTTCTTACTAATTGGTTCGCCGCTTCTCGGGTCGACGCCCTCAGTGAGTTGCTGCATGCTAATGCAGTTGTCTACAGGGCATACGCTGACGCACAGGTTACAACCCACGCACTCTTCGTCGATGACCTCGAATTTGCGTTCGCCATTGACCGTATTCGTAATGGCCTGATGTGATGTGTCCTCGCAGACGATATGGCAGCGGCCACACTTGATGCACAAATCCTGATCGATAACCGCTTTCTCGATGTGGTTCAGGTTCAGGTACTGCCAGTCGGTCACACTCGGCACGGCTTTTCCAACCAGGTCGGACACCGATGTCATTCCCTTGTCGTCGAGAAAATTGCTGAGGCCATCGGTCAGGTCGTCAATTATTTTGAAACCGTAAACCATTGCGGCCGTGCAGACCTGTACGTTTTGGGCGCCGAGGGCGAGAAAGTCCACGGCGTCGCGCCAGTTGCTGATACCGCCAATACCGGAGATGGGAATATCGGACGTGTCGGCCGTGCGTGCAATCTCGGCGACCATGTTCAGCGCGATGGGTTTGACGGCCTCACCGCAATAGCCACCGTGGGTGCCCATGCCATCTGTGGTCGGAAACATCGTCAGATTGTCATAGTCGACTCGCATGATCGAGTTGATCGTGTTGATAAGCGACACGGCATCGGCGCCGCCGTCTTTTGCTGCTTTCGCCGGCGGTACAACGCTCGCGACATTTGGCGTGAGTTTCACGATGACGGGAATAGATGCCGCTTTTTTGGCCCACTCCGCGGCCATCTGAATGTACTCCGGCACCTGGCCGACGGCAGCGCCCATGCCGCGCTCCGACATGCCATGCGGGCAACCAAAATTCAGCTCGAACGCATCCGCGCCGGTGTCCTCGATCATAGGCAGGTACTTCGCCCAGGATTCTTCGTTCATTGGCAACATTACGGACACAACGACCGCCCGGTCGGGCCAGTCCCGCTTGATTTGCCGTATCTCATCGAGATTCGTCTGTAGTGGCCGGTCTGTGATCAACTCGATATTGTTAAAGCCGATAACGCGGCGCTCATTGGAATGCAACGCGCTGTATCGTGGGCCGCTGACATTGACGATGGGTGGGTCCTCGCCCAGCGTCTTCCACACGGCGCCACCCCAGCCTGCCTCGAAAGCGCGATTTACGTTATAGGCTTTGTCCGTCGGCGGCGCCGAAGCGAGCCAGAACGGGTTTGGCGAGGTGATGCCGAGAAACTCCGATGTCAGGTCTGCCATGTCATTGCCTCCGGGCCCGGTCAGCCGCGCAGTCGATCATCTTATGAGCCAGCGGTCGATTGCCATGGCCGCGAGCTTGCCATGCTGCACTGCGGAAACCGTCAGATCGTCACCGCCGACAACACAGTCGCCGCCAGCCCAGACATCATCGAGCGAGGTTTTTTGATCCTCGTCGATGACTATCCTGCCGTGCTCCATCCGTAGTTCGTCGAGTGAGTGCGCTTCGAGTTTTTGGCCGATCGCCTTGAATACTGTGTCGGCTTCGAGCGTCAGGGATTCACCGGTTGGAACCAATGTACCGGAGCCATCAAGCTCCGTGCGCGTAAATTCGATCCCGGTGACGTGTTCGTCGCCGATTACCCGGACGGGTTGTGCCCAGTGATGAATGCCGACGCCACTTGTTTTTGCGAGATTTTGCTCGAACTGGCTCGCGCCCATCTGTTCCGGGCCTCGCCGGTAGACGATGTCGACGCGATCGGCGCCAAGACGCTTGCTCTGCACGGCAATGTCGATGGCTGTCATGCCGCCGCCAACCACGACGACCTTTTGGCCGACGGGCAGGGCGCTCATGTCCGTAGCCTGACGCAAATCGGCGATGTATTCGATCGCGTTCAGGACTCCGGGCAAGTTATCGCTGTCAACGCCGAGTTCGTTCACTGTTCCGAGACCGACTGCCAAAAAAACAGCGTCGTAATCGTTGCGGAGTTCGTCAAGCGTAAAGTCCCGGCCCAGTGCGGTATCGTTTCGTACCTCGATGCCACCGATGGACAGGATGTAGTCCACCTCGGTCTGTGCAAAGCCGTCGACGGTCTTGTACGCGGCGATGCCGTATTCGTTTAATCCGCCAGGCTTGCTGTCACGATTCAGAATAACGCTGTCGTGTCCGAGCATCGACAGCCGATGAGCGCACGACAACCCGGCCGGTCCGCCGCCAACAATCGCAACTTTCCTGCCCGTCGCGTCCCCTCGTTCAAACAACTGCACCCCCTGATCGATAATCGGATCAGTCGCATAGCGCTGCAACAGGCCAATCTCGACAGGTTTTTCTTCGAGCGTGCTGCGAACGCAGTCTTGCTCGCACAATACCTCGGTCGGACAAACGCGCGCACACATGCCGCCCATGATGTTCTCGCTGAGAATCGTTTGCGCCGAGCCGCGAATATTGTCGCTACGGATTTTTTGAATAAAGGCGGGTATGTCGATGCCGGTCGGGCAGGCAGTCGTACAAGGGGCGTCATAACAAAAGTAGCAGCGGTCTGCCGCAATCAATGCCTCGGAACGCGACAACGGCGGATGCAGGTCGCCAAAATTGCGGTCGATCTCCTGCTTGCTGAGGCGGCCGCTTTGGATGTCCGGTGAATTGCTCGCCATTGCTTCGCCTATCGCCTGACAGGAGTCGGCTCATCCCGTGCAGCCGAAATCCTGAGCGCTTCGTAATAGGGCGCGAAAGGCGGCCGGTCCACGTAGCCGCCTGCGCCGCGTTCGACCTTGAGCTTGCCGTCGGCATACACAAGCTTGCCGCGGCTAATCGTGTGCGACGCACAGCCCTTGACCGTCATTCCTTCGAAAATGTTGTAGTCGACTTTCTGGTGGTGTGTTTTCGCCGAAATCGTCTTGCTCGCTTCGGGGTCCCAGACGACGATGTCCGCATCGGCGCCGGCCGAAATACTGCCCTTCTGCGGATAGATGTTGAATATCTGTGCGGCGTTGGTCGAGGTAACGCGAACAAACTCATTCATCGTCAGGCGCCCGGTACTGACGCCGTGATGCCAGAGTACTTCCATGCGGTTCTCGATGCCGCCGGTGCCGTTCGGAATCAGTCTGAAGTCGTCCTTGCCTGCCGCCTTCTGATCAGCGCAGAAACAGCAATGATCGGTCGCCGTCGTTTGCAGGTTACCCGACTGTAGCCCGCGCCACAGGGCCTCCTGGTGCTCTTTTGCCCGAAACGGCGGGCTCATGACATGCGCCGCTGCGACCTCGAAGTTCTTATCGCGATAAACCGAATCGTCGACCAGCAAATGTCCCGCAAGGACTTCGCCGAAGACCCGCTGGCCTTCGTTGCGCGCTCGCGTTATGGCCTCGAGCGATTGCCTGCACGAGTTATGCACGACATAGAGCGGCACCTTCAAAACCTCGGCAATGCGAATAGCGCGGTTGGCGGCCTCCGCCTCGACCTGCGGTGGGCGCGATAACGGATGACCTTCGGGCCCTGTGATTCCCTTGTCGTAAATTTCCTGCTGCAAGCGGTAAACCAGTTCGCCATTCTCGGCATGCACGGTCACGATGGCGCCGAGTTCCAGCGCCCGCGTGAAGCTACTCACGAGAATCTCGTCGTCAGCCATGATGGCGCCCTTGTACGCCATAAAGTGCTTGAAGCTGTTGACTCCATGATCGCGGACCAGCGTTTCCATGGCGGCATGCACCGTGTCATCCCACCAGGTTATCGCGACGTGAAAACTGTAGTCTGCGACGGACTTTTCGGCCCACTTGCGCCACTGATGGTAGGCCTCCATGATGTCCTGCTGCGGGCCGGGAATAACAAAATCGATGATCATCGTCGTGCCGCCCGCAAGCCCGGCCGCTGTGCCGGTTTCAAAATCTTCGCTTGCGACCGTTCCCATGAACGGCAGTTGCATGTGCGTATGCGGGTCGATGCCGCCGGGCATGACGTACTGGCCGCCGGCGTCCACGACTTGCACGCCACCGGGCGCGTCCAATCCTTCACCGACAGCGGCGATTTTTCCGCCATCACACAGCACGTCGGCGCGAATACTTTGTTCCGCGTTGACAACCGTGCCACCTCTGATCAGCACACTCATGATGAACTCCTTATTTCACCCCGGGCGACAATAAAGTAAATAAGACCACCCAGGAACGAGCCTGTAAACCAGCCATAATCGTAAAACCAGCCCAGCGCTCCGGTCGTGATCGCGACTAGGGTCAGGGCGACCGGGATCAAAAACGCGGTCAGCCCGGCTTTGTTCCACGCCGGATATCCCGCATTGTCCTGGTATAGCGCCAGCACATCGTAAGATTGCTTCTTGATGATGAAATAGTCGACCACCATGATGCCTGCGATAGGGCCAAGCAGGCTTGAGTAACCGATCAGCCAGTTGGAGTACAGGCTCTCGACACTGATATCGGTTTCAAGCCAGCCGAGTTTCTTCAGCAACTCCCAGCTCATCAGCGCAATGCCGATTACGCCGGTAATGATCACGCCACGCGCTTCATTGATGTGTCGCGGTGCAATGTTCTGGAAACTGTTCGTGGGTGACACAACGTTCGCCGCCGTATTTGTCGAAATTGTCGCAAGTATAATCATGAACATCGCAAGTACGACCCATATCGTGTTGTCGATGCGGCCAATCAGATGTATCGGGTCTGAAATAGTTTCACCGACGAGTTCCATTGACGCCGCGGTTAGCAAAACGCCCAGCCCCGAGAACAGGAACATCGTCAACGGCAGCCCGATGATCTGGCCGATAATCTGGCTGCGCTGTGATCTGGCAAAGCGACTGAAGTCGGGAATGTTGAGCGAAAGGGTTGCCCAGAAACCCACCATCGCCGTCAGCCCGGCCATGAAGTAGCCAAATACCGGAGCGCCCTCCGGACGAGTGGCCGGCGTTGCAAGTACATCGCTCAAAGACACCTTCGGCAAAGCCCAGAACACCAGGCCAATAGCGACGATGAGTAGCAGCGGAGCGGCCATCGCTTCGAGCTGTTTGATCGATTCCGAGCCGCGTATGACGACGGCAATATTTGCAACCCAGAAAATGAAAAAACCAAAGACCTCTCCGGTCCCGCCCAAAGCGGCCCACGCGGGGATGAGTTTGGACAACAGCAGATGTATTGCGATGCCGCCGAACAAGGTCTGAATGCCAAACCAGCCGCATGCGACAACGGCACGAATCAGTGCGGGGACGTTCGATCCGATGATGCCAAATGACGCCCGCAAAACGACCGGGCAGGGAATACCGTATCGCGTACCCGGGAACGCATTCAAAGTCAGCGGAATCAGGACGACAATGTTTGCTACCAGGATGGTCCATAACGCTTCGGTGACGGACAGTCCGAAATACGCGGTTAACACGCCACCGAGCGTGTACGTTGGCACGCAAATCGCCATGCCGACCCAGAGCGACGCAACATTCCAGCGCGACCAGGTGCGCTGCGCGGCTTTTGTCGGCGCGATGTCATTGTTATAGCGCGGACTCGCGGCAAGGTCCTGACCGAGTACCAATTCGACGTGTTCGCCGACGGTACGTAGAGTGCTGACCGATGGTAGTTCGGACATGGCTGTCTCCGCCATACGACTGTTGTCAGTAGTCGGTCAGAGGGCCGTAGAGTTCCGGCCGACGGTCGCGGAAGAACTGCCATGTATCGCGAACTTCACGGATCATGTCGAGATCAATCTCGTGTACGAGCAGTTCGTCGTCGCCGTAACTTGCCTGTGCCTCGATGGCGCCGCGCGGATTGACAATGTAGCTGGAGCCGTAAAACTCGCCCATGTTGTGACTCGACGCCCACGGCTCTTCACTGCCGATACGATTAATTGCGCCAATGAATACACCATTAGCGGCGGCCGATGCGGGCTGCTCGAGTTCCCAAAGGTACTTGCTAAGACCAGCCACGGTCGCCGACGGATTCACAATGTACTCAGCGCCGTTCAGCGCCAGCGCGCGCCAGCCCTCCGGGAAGTGCCGGTCATAACAAATGTAGACGCCGAGTTTGACGTAGGCGGTTTCAAACACCGGGTAGCCCAGGTCCCCGGGCTTGAAAAAGAATTTTTCGTAGAAGCCGGGATCCACTTGTGGAATATGCGTCTTGCGGTATTTTCCGATGAATGTTCCGTCGGCATTGATGACGGCGGCCGTGTTGTAATAGACACCGGGCATTGTCTCTTCATATATCGGCACGACGATAACCATGTTGTGCTTTTTCGCATACTCCTGCATGAGGCTCGTCGTGAAGCCGTCGGGAATGGCCTCGGCTGCCGCATACCACTTGCGGTCCTGGCCCGGGCAGAAATAAGGTTGTGTGAATACTTCCTGGAAGCACAGCACCTGCACGCCTTGTTTGCCGGCTTCTTCGATGTAGGGAATGTGCGCCTCGATCATCCGGTCGCGGATATCGAGCGGCTCCATCGAGCCGTCTCCCTTGAGCGCCATCTGGATCAATCCGCACTTGAGTTTTGCCATAACAAATCCTATCTTTTCAATGTGTTATCAGGATTTTATCGTGATTACATCGCCGAGGTCCACGAGCCGTGCATGGGGTTTGGTAAAATGTACCAGCCGTTACCCCAGTACCGAGTGTACTCCGCCACGCTGTTGTGACGGCTCTCGCTGGTTGCGGCCTCGGTACACGGTACTACCGGCTTGCTGCGCGTGCAGGGGATAAAGTCGGTGATGTCATCACCAATTAGCATGATTACGCGATGCGTGCTGGCAATAAATTCACGTCGAACAGACTTCTCGCGATTCCAGCCCTGTTCCTCGGATAGCGTGACGTGTTCGGCATCGGTATCGATTCCGACTTCGATAATGTCATCAATCGTAGATTGCTTTTGCGGGCATGGATCGTCGCTACCAGTGACTAATTGGCACGGGCGATTTGTAACAAAAAATACGATCGCGCCCTGCGCCCGGGCGGCTGCTACAAATTTTGCAACACCCGTAACCTCGGTAGCGTCAGTGCGCCTCGTCCATTCATCCAGTTTGTGATTGGCGAAAGGGCGTTCGTGCTCCAGTTGAAAATCAACGTTGCTGACGACTGTTTCATCGACGTCGAGAATAACGGCGGGTGGTAGCTCCGACGCATTTTTCTGGTCGGGCAGCGCACTCCACGATGTGTCTGCTATCAGTCGAGGCAACGCGGCAGTAGCCGACTGGTACACCTGGCGCGATATGGCATGGTACTCGGCCGAATGCTTTACCCAGAGAAGGCCAAGGTCACGATGTGGATCATGAGTTCGCGTCTCGCCTGTACATGCAACAACTAGTGCGAGAGGCAGGAGCAAGGACAATGTTTTCATTTTTTTTCGCCAGAAAGCCTGCGACGAGGTTAGCATGAGGGCCAGCACGCGGCCATACGCACAACCAACGTCGGAACAAACGATGACACGACTCAGACTCCTTTTTATTTTTCTTGCCTCCCTGACAGCGAGCACGGCGAGCACGGAAGACAGCGCGGGCACGGGCGGCCTGACATTTATTCACTTGAATGACACCTATCGAATTGGGGCCGTAGAGAGCGGCAACGCCGGTGGCTTCGGACGGGTCGTTACGATTGTGCGGGAGTTGCAGAAGCAGGGCCGCGACGTTCGACTGCTGCACGGCGGTGATTTTTTGTACCCGTCACTCGAGAGCCAGCTATGGGACGGTGAGCAAATGATCGATGCAATGAATTTCATGGACGACGTTGCGCCCCTGTACGCCGTCGTCGGCAATCACGAATTCGATCGACGCACACCGCAGCAGCTCATCAACGCCGTGCGCGCATCGCGTTTCGACTGGCTCGGCGATAATTATCGTTTCAATACAGGCGCCGACGATGTCGATGCGGCGCTTAAAACTGCCTTCGTTTTCGAGTATGCGGGCCGCAGTGTGGGCGTATTTGCGCTTACCTTGCCTCCGGAGGAGGGCGGCAATGAGCGCGACTACGCGCCGATCGACGAGGATTACATCGGTAATGCCAGGAGAGTTATCGAATCGTTTGAATTGCAGGATGTCGATTTGATAATAGGGCTGACGCATTTGCACACCTGGCAGGATGCGGAGCTCGCGAAACTCAAAGCGAAACACCCGAAATTCATGTTCATCGGTGGCGGTCACGAGCATGAACCGACGTTTGCAGCGCCGACGGCGAGCACGGCAGCTATCGTCAAGGGTGCATCGAATGCACGGCAGATCTGGCAGATCGATGTCACTTTTTCTAAAGAGGGCCGGGCGCTGGTCGAGACCTCAGCCATCGAGCTTGGCGCAGCGGTTGAACGAGATGCCGCTTACGAAAAGCTGGCATCGCAGTGGCGCGGCCGCTTGCTCGAGAAATTCCCGTTCCTGACCGCGAGGATCGGGGAGGCAGCCGCGCCACTGGACGGTCGTGAAGTCACGCTTCGAAATACAGAGTCCAACTGGGGCAATTTCGTTACCGACCAGATGCGAACGGCATTCGGCGATACGCCGGCGGACCTGGCGTTCATTAATGCCGGTACGCTTCGAATTGACGATGTCATATCCGGGGATATCACATTTGAAGATATTGGAAGAACCTTCGGGTTTTCGTCTTACCTGCGTTACCTGACGGTGACCGGCGCAGAGTTCAGGCGAATCCTCGAAGCGGGCTATCGCGGCCAGGGACCCGGCCAGGGCTATTTTCCACAGGTCTCCGGCTTTCGCGTCTGCGTCGATCGCAGCCGCGCCGAAGCGCAGCGCATCGTGAGCCTGCAAGTACCAGTCGATGGCGCCTGGCAGGAGATCGAGACAGATCGGGACTACGAGCTTGTGGTGTCGGACTTTCTGTATCGTGGCGGTGACGGTTACGACTTTCCAAAAAATCGCCCGGCCTCGAAGACGGGATCCGAACTCAAGTACCTGGTTCTCGATGCGATAATGGTCGCGCAGGCGCGCGGCGAAAAAATCGGTCGCCCCGTCGATCCGGCAGAGCCGCGAATCGTGATTCTCGACGATTCGGGTTCAAGCTGTTTCGAGGCGTACGGGGTCGCCAAAAAAAAGGGCGGCCCTGTGGCCGCCCTCGATTAGTTCCGGAAAACCCTGACTAGAACTGGATCTTTATGCCGAGTTGTATCTGCCAAAGTGACGGCAGCCCGAAGAAGCTCTCCGGGTTGATCTGGTCCTCAAAGCTGCCGAAATTGCCGTATACATACTGCCCGGCCGAATTGAGTGAGACCCTGTCAACCGCAGTTGCGTTGTGCGGGAAGAATACCTGTTCCACACGTCCCCAGTCATTGTTCAGCAGGTTGCCAAGATTCTCGATATCGAAATAGAGCATCAATCGCGTGTCGCCCACCACGGGAATGCTGGTCAGGCCAATTTCCTGAACGATACGTATATCGACCCGCGTCCTGTCTGACGACTCGGCAAAGTTTCGCGGCATGATCTGACCGCGGTATCCTTCCAGGCCGGCGCCGGCGACAAAGGCGTTGAAATCGGCCTCCACAGCGGCATCGCTTACGAGAGCCGCCGAGTCGTTGGAGAAGATTACGTTCGGGTCGTTGAGAAGCGGGACATACAACAACTGGCTGTCACGACGGGCAAAGGTCCTGTCACCACCCCATACGCTGGTGTCGCCATTTGCTTCGCGCATCGTATAGCTGAATGGTTTGCCGGTGCGCCATTCGAAGAACATGCTGACCTGGGTCATGTTGTTGCCGAACAGGTCTTTGCTCCAGTTCAACGTGCCATTGATACGATTTTTGATCTGGAAGTCGGATGTGGCAAGCTGGCGCCCGTTTCGATCGAATGTTGCCGGACGCCCGTAATTCGAACTCACGGTTGAGCTTTGCGACGGATTCACGTCTTGGGCGTCCATGTAGGTGTACGCAATAAACATGTCGAATACGCCGGCCCGGGTGTCCCAGAGCTTGGAGGCCGTGAGGGAGTATGTGTCTGAGCTGCCACCCGTTGTATTGGTCAGGATTACGTCATAAGTGGACGGCGTGTTGTAGATCGGCCTTCCATCCGGTGCTGGTCCGATTCGCGTGCGAGCCAGTTCGCGCCACTCCGCGGCTTTCTCGACTCGCGACCAGACGCCTTCTGCGCCCAGCAACCAGCCGTCACCGAGGAAGCCGAGATTGAATTCGCGCTCGACAGCCAGGTTGTAACGCCAGGTCGACGGAATCTCGAAACCCGGGTCGGTCGCTTCGACATCACCGGCGCCCGGGAACATGCAGGCCTGAACTCCCTGCGCAATATTGAACGCATCGACATTCGTCAACGTCGCCGCGCTGTCCAGAACGTCGGCACAGGTCGGATCGAAATTGCCAAAATTATCCGGCCTGACAATTGTCTGGCCATCGTTCGAGAACGAGTTGGATACCCAGACGTTCGGATTGCCGCCGGAGAACAGGCCGACGCCACCACGCATGAGCAGGCCATTGTCGAAATCATAGCTGAAGCCGACGCGCGGCATGAAGACATCGCGGCCATCCAGATTCTCCGTATTCTTGAACCCGTTTCGGGCCTCGAAGCCCGCATTCTCATCCGGCCTGTCGGTGCCGGTGTACCAGTCGTAACGCATTCCATACTGCATCGTCAGTTTGTCATTTATTTCCCAGACGTCCTGGACGTACAAGCTGTTGATTTCAAACTTGAACGCGGCAGCGCCGTCATTTTCATCATTCGTGAATGCGTTGCGATACTGTAGCTCGCTCGCCACGCGATTCTCGAAGTCGGCGATGCTGTCGAAGTCATACTCGCCTTCAGACTGGAAAACGAACAGATTGAATATCTCCAGAGCATCTTGCTCGTAGCCCGCGGAGAAGGTGTGATTATTCCAGATGTACTCGCCCTTCAATTTGATCTGGAACTCGTCGTTCCTCAAAGCATTGGCGTGCCGGAAAATATCCGGGCCGACCCGAATGGTCCCACCTCCGGGTGTGTCGATATTCATCTGTGCAAAATCGGTACCGAACAGCGAGTCCTGGCCCGTAATGATTTCCTTCTGGGCAATCTTGAACTCAGTCGAAAAGCGGTCCGACCAGATCGAAAATATCTGCAGGGAGGTCGTTTTCAGCGCCTCTGACTTGGTGTACCAGTTCGAGGGCAGGCCGAGGCGGTTGCCGCTCACACTGCTGCCGCGATTTTGCAGATTGGTGCCACTGGTATCCTGGTAGGTGAGCGTGGCGTCATGACCGTCAGCGATGGCCCAGTCCAGTTTGATCAGGATTTTTTCGTCCTCGACATCGGCGCCACTGTCAGGCAGGACGCCGGCATTGAATCCGTAGACGTCATTCGAAATACGAACGACCTCATCGACATCAAACTGGGTGACACCCGTTATCTCGTTTTCGCGACCAGAGCCTTCCGGGCCGAACCGCAGCGCATCTGTGTCCGTCGCTGTAAAGCTGTCCCAGCTGGCAAAAAACCACAGCCGGTCCTTGATAATGGGGCCCGACAGCGTGACGACGGTCGTATCCTCTTTGAACGTGCCGAGATCGACGGTGTTGTCCTTGCTCGTGTCACCGACGAGGTTCTGGTCCTTGCGGTAAAACGCCACTGATCCGTCCCAGTCGTTGGTGCCGGACTTGGTAACGGCATTGATCGTGCCGCCCGTGAAGCCGCCATAGCTGACGTCAAAGGGTGCGATGTCGACGACGATTTGCTCGATGGAATCGATCGAAATCGGTGACCTCTGTGTCGGAAATCCGCTGTTATTCAGCCCAAAGTCGTCGTTTTGCCGAACACCGTCGACAGTGAGGCTGTTGAAGCGGTTATTCGTGCCGGCAATCGACACGGCATTGCTGTTTGTCGGGTCAATCGAAACACGCGGGTCTTGCCTGATGATGTTCTTGAAATCACGGTTTACGTTGGCCTGTGCGTCAATGTTTGCCAGGTTGAACGACGAGCCTGCGCCGATGCGAAACGAGTAATCCTGCTGCGACGACGACACAACGATTTCGTCGATCGCGGTTTCGCGTGTTGTCACGTTCAAAATATAGGGGTTACTGAGAGAGACGAAGATGTCTTCGATTCGCTCCTCGCCGTAGCCCGTCGAGCCTTCCAGCGTCACGGAATAGGGTCCGCCGACTCGCAGGTTGGGGACGCGATAGAAGCCACTTGCGTTGGTCCTCGTGGCCGCCGACCTGCCGGTGCCCCCGTGCACGATTCGCAGGTTTGCCCCGGCAACGACATTTCCCTCAGCGTCTGAAACGGTTCCCTGAATTGAAGACGTCGTGTCCTGTGCGATTGAAGCAACAGGCGCTGCCAGGAGCGTGACAGCCAGAATTGCAGCAAAGCCACAGCCTGAAAACGCGCGGAGTCCGGATACTAAGTGACGGATTACTCTGTTCATGTTGATCCCCATTGTAGAAAAATAACCTTAGGCCAGGCTGGAAAATCGATTGCTTGTCTTTGATCGAATAATAACTAGCCCTTAACTCGAGTTTCGCCGGGCATGGCCGGCCAGCCCAATTGTTGTTGTCGCGGCTAATCTAGCGCAGCGAAAATGCTTGTGCAATAAGGGTTTGTACGAGATATCGCCAAAGACTGTAAGGACCGTTACACATCCGCAGGTCCGAATCTCAAGCGACGTCTACGAATGTGTTTCAAGCTATTGTTTTTGTGCCGTTTCGAGCGTCAGGACAAGCGGCCAATGGTCCGATACGCCGGTCGCGTTTTCGAGCCGGAATCGTGCAGGCACGCCATTCGCCGTCACTTGGCGCTTTGTGCCGTTCGCAACACGCACCGAATTCGCGCGAATGCGCCATGTTGCATTTTCACCACGGGCGGGCGAGTACAGGATCATGTCGAGAAAGGACCAGCGCTCGTCACGCGCGTAGTAAGCCGTGCCCTTGCACTCGCCGCAGCCGAGTTCGTGTGCGATCGTCCAGTACGGCCTTGCAAAACGCTCGAGCATGTCTTGCTCCTGGTCCTCGGTGCTGGTTGTATTAAAGTCGCCGGCAGCAAATACGTAATTCTCGTCGGGCAATTGCGCTCGCAGCCCGGCAAGATGCCGGTAGGCCGCGATGCGCATCTCGGTTGGATGAAACGGTGCCGGGAAATGCACCGCAAATCCCGTTAGCAATGAGCCGTCAGGGAGTCTGAACGTCGCTTCGAGGACACCGCGCGTGTCTTTTTCGCGCTCCGGATGATCATCAAAACGCAGCGCATGAAGTTGCGCCGGCTTTGCCAGGGGAAGACGCGACAAAAACGCGACGTCAATGCCGCGCAGGTCCTGGCCTTCGATCAGAATAGCGGGCAGGTAATCCGAATCGGCCAGGTAATCCGTGCGCAGGCGATTGAGAATGGCGGCGTTCTCAACCTCCTGGAACGCAATAATGTCCGGCCCGCGCCCGTCGCCAATTTGACGGATCGTTTCTGCGAGCACGCTGAGCTTGAGGTCGATCGCGGCGACGCTCCAGTCGAGGTTCAGGCACTCGTCACGCCAGCTGGCGACCTCGATCTCGTTGCATTCCCAGATATGATCGTCGTTTTGCTTTGCTTCAATCGGCAGGTATGCCTTGTCGTCCTTGCCGGCGTCGTCGACGTTGTCGAACAGGTTCTGGACGTTGAACGTCATGATGGTGACGTCCGGAATGCCGGGCGGGCCGATATCGATGCGCATGAGCGGCGCGTGTTTTTTTTCATTGGTGACGAACAAAGACTTGCTGTCAGCACTGAACGCAATGGCCTCGGGTTCGCGAAGTCGCAGCGGGAACTGCAGCGGCGGTTTCCGAAGTGTCGACAACCAGTCGCCATCGCGCTGGTACAGGTAAATGGCCGGCAGGTAGCTAATGATCGCGATGCCCGACCCGTCGCGCGCGATGTCCATGCCCGTCGCTTGCCAGTGGTAGTCACCGGTCTTCGGCGCGAATTCGATGTCCTGACGGGTCGGCTGTGGCAGTGAGTCGATCTTGCCAAGAAAAGTGGCAACCACGCCCTCGTCCGTCGCCGGTCGCAGAGGGACGGCGTACAGTTCGGCGGGAATCGTGCGCTTCGTCAGCAAAAGCGCCTGTTCGTTCTCGATGTCGATTGCGACGGACTCGACATCCCTCGGTCCCCCGGGGTAGGTGAAGTCGATACGCCAGGCCGGCGTCAGCTCGGGTTTCGCATCGATATCCAGGTCCGGCTCTGCAACCACATACAGCGTCACTTGCTTGTGTTTGCGTTCATTGTCGCCAACGTCGGCAATCAGCAGGTAGGGATTGCCATTGAGCCTGAACGAAGCGATATCTTCCCAGTCGACGTTTTCTGCGTTCTTGAGCTTGATACGCCCCAGCGACTTGCCAGCGAGATCGATCGCGTAAAGGCGTGCTTTCGCGTCGCTGTCGTTGTGCGTCCAGAGTACGTCCGGGCGGCGCTGCGACGCGGCGAGACCGCTTGCCTCCGAGATTGTCTTGTTCTCAATCCTGCCGGGGATGCTGAGTCTGGCTGCTATGCCCGCTGGCATGTCCGCGGCGGGTGCATCCGGGCCTGCGTCGCTGCAGCCGCAAATCAGGATTATCGGTATCAATAGCTTGCGCAAGATATTTTTCCTCAGGGAGGCGTGCCGATAGTAGTCATTCGGTGTTACGGCGGCAATCCGGTACCATTGACGCATGGCCACAAAACACATGAATGCCGCGCCCGGGGATTTCGCCGAAACCGTGCTGATGCCGGGCGATCCGTTGCGCGCTCAGTACATTTCCGAGACCTGGTTCGAGAACGCGCGGCGCGTCACCGACGTTCGCAATATGTGGGGTTTCACGGGCGAGTACAAGGAAATGCCGATCTCCGTCATGGCACACGGCATGGGCATTCCGTCCGTATCGATTTACGCGACCGAGTTAATCGAATCCTATGGTGTCAAGCGGCTTATCCGCGTTGGCAGCTGTGGTACGTCGCATCCCGATGTGAAGATGCGCGACCTGATCATTGCGCAGGGAGCGTCAACGGACTCGAGCGTCAATCGGATGCGCTTCGGTGGCTACGATCTGGCGGCCCTGGCAAGCTTCGACCTGGTGCAAAAGGCGGTCACCGCGGCCCGGGCGCAGAAGGTCCGTTACCACGTGGGCAATATTTTCTCTGCGGACCTGTTCTATACGCCCGATCCCGATATGTTCGCGACCATGGCGAAGTACAATGTGTATGGCGTGGAAATGGAAGCGGCCGGAATATATCCAATCGCCGCCGAGCACGGGGTAGAGGCGCTCGCGATCTGCACAGTAAGTGACGACCTGCGGAGCGGCAACGCGTTGAGTACGGACGAGCGGGCAACGACGTTTGACGAGATGATCACGGTGGCGCTCGAGACCGCTGTTGCCAGCGAAAAAACACAATGAGTCTCACAGCCGTAAAAATATCGAGGAACGTTCCGGACCTGAGCAAGGTTCCGACCGTCGACGAAGTCGGTGTTAATGAACGGGTCGCAAGATTCCAGAGCCGCAGTATCAAGAAAGCGTCAAAGGTCGAAGCGCTCAAACTAATCCTGAGCATGATCGACCTGACGACACTCGAAGGTCAGGACACGCCCGGTAAGGTCAGGCAGTTGTGTCAGAAAGCCATTCACCTGCACGACGCGACGCCCGGTTTGCCACACGTTGCAGCGGTGTGTGTTTATCCGACGATGGTTGCTGTTGCAAAAGACACTCTTGCAGGTCACGACATCAACATCGCCTCTGTCGCCACGGCGTTTCCGAGCGGCATGTCCTCACTCGAGGTCAAACTCGATGACACGCGCATGGCGGTCAATGCCGGCGCAACCGAGATCGACATGGTGATTTCGCGTGGCGCGTTCCTGGCGGGCGAGTACGCCTATGTGTTCGACGAGATAACGGCCGTGAAGGAGGCTTGTGGCGACGCGCACCTGAAAGTCATTCTCGAGACCGGCGAGCTGGGAACGCTTGATCGCGTGCGTCGCGCCAGTACTCTGGCTATGCATGCGGGTGCAGATTTTATCAAAACCTCCACGGGCAAAATTCAACCTGCCGCCACAATGCAGGTCACACTGGTTATGCTGCAGGCGATCCGGGATTACTATTATCAGACGGGACGTATGGTTGGCATGAAGCCCGCCGGTGGCATCTCCACTGCGAAGCTTGCTGTGCACTACCTCGTCATGCTGCGTGAGACACTCGGCAACGCCTGGATGACGCCAGAGTGGTTTCGTTTCGGCGCGAGTTCGCTCGCGAACGATGTGCTGATGCAACTCATGAAACAGTCGACAGGCATGTACCAGTCGGCGGATTATTTTTCGAAGGATTAGTCGCGGGCCGGAGCCCGCGCGTACAGGACACAACAATGGCGACTCCTGAAAACAAACTGGCTTTCGACGGTGGCTGGGAATATGCGGCGGCGCCGGAAAGCACCGACCACATCAAGCTGAAGAAGCGCTACGGCCTGTTCATAGACGGCGACTTCGTTGCGCCAGAGAAGGGTCGCTACTTCGATACCATTAACCCGGCGAACGAAGAAAAACTGGCGCGCGTGGCCGTGGCCAGCGAACGCGACGTCGACAAGGCCGTCAAGGCAGCGCGCAAGGCCTACTCGGGCCCGTGGTCGCGAATGAAGCCGAATGAACGTGGCAAATACATTTATCGAATTGCGCGCATCATGCTGGAGCGCGCCCGTGAATTTGCGGCAATCGAATCGCTCGATGGCGGCAAACCGATTCGCGAATCGCGAGACGTCGACATACCGCTCGCGGCTGCGCACTTCTTTTACTATGCGGGCTGGTCGGACAAACTCGAATATGCATTCCCGGGCCGTACCGCGAAACCCCTCGGCGTCGCCGGGCAGGTTATTCCCTGGAATTTCCCGTTGCTGATGGCGGCATGGAAAATCGCGCCGGCACTGGCCTGTGGTAACACGGTCGTATTGAAGCCGGCGGAGACCACGCCGTTGACAGCATTGAAGCTCGCCGAAGCCATCGCCGACGCAGGGCTTCCGAACGGCGTCGTAAACATCGTGACGGGCGCTGGCGACACGGGCGCTGCTTTAGTGACGCATCCAGGTGTCGACAAAGTCGCTTTCACGGGGTCGACCAACGTAGGGCGCATCATTCAGCGGGCGCTGGCCGGGACGAACAAGAAGTACACGCTGGAGCTCGGCGGCAAAGCGGCCAATATTATTTTTGCCGATGCGGCAATCGACCAGGCTGTCGAGGGTATCGTCAACGGCATCTTCTTCAACCAGGGGCACGTATGTTGTGCGGGCTCAAGACTTTTCGTGCAGGAGTCGGTCGCTGACGAAGTCGTGCAAAAATTGAAGGATCGAATGGAAACGTTGATCGTCGGTGATCCGCTGGACAAGAATACCGATATCGGGGCCATTAACTCGCGCATGCAACTCGAGAAGATCGAGTCCTATCTTAAGATCGGGCAGGCCGAAGGCGGCACGATGTACCAGAGTTCCTGTTCCGTGCCTGACACCGGCTACTGGTGCCGGCCGACGATCTTTACCGGCGTCTCGCAATCCAATCGCGTCGTGCAGGAAGAGATTTTCGGCCCCGTACTCGCGATTCAGACCTTTCGTACCTACAGCGAAGCCTTGTCGAAAGCGAACAATACGCCGTACGGCCTGTCGGGTGGCGTCTGGACCGACAAGGGATCGAAAATATTCAATATGACGCAAGGCATACGTGCCGGCGTTGTCTGGGCGAACACGTTCAACAAGTTCGATCCGACATCGCCGTTCGGCGGCTACAAGGAATCGGGAATGGGTCGCGAAGGCGGCCTGCATGGTCTCGGCGCCTACGTGAAACTGGAGGCGTAACGATGGCAGCAGCAGAACAACGGCTCCCGGTCGCCAAAACCTACAAGATCTACATCGGCGGCAAATTTCCGCGGACGGAATCGGGCCGCTATTTTTCGCTCGAAAATAAAAAAGGCGACGTGATCGCGAACATGTGTCGCGGCAGCCGCAAGGATTTTCGCAACTCGATCGTGGCGGCGCGCAAAGCGCAGGCCGGATGGGCGCAAGCCAGCGCCTATTTGCGCGGCCAGATCCTGTACCGTATCGCCGAGATGCTCGAAGGCCGCAAGGAGCAGTTTGTCGCCGAACTGGTGCTGCAGGGCAATACCCGGCGCGCCGCGGAGCGCGAGGTGGACGAATCCATCGATCGGCTGATTTACTACGCCGGCTGGGCGGACAAGTACCAGCAGGTATTCAGCGCCGTGAACCCGGTCAGTTCCTCGCACTTCAACTTCTCGGTCCTGGAGCCGACCGGCGTGGTCTCGGTCATCGCGCCTGACAACAGCGGCTTGATCGGCCTCGTGTCGAATATCGCGTCTGTCATCGTCGGCGGCAACAGCTGCGTGGTGCTTGCCTCTGAAGGGCAACCGCTGTGCGCGGTCAGCTTTGCCGAGGTACTGCATGCCTCCGATGTGCCGGCCGGTGTCGTCAATATCCTGACCGGTTTTCGCTCGGAGCTGACCGAGCAGTTCGCATCGCACATGGATGTGAATGCCGTCGTGTATTGCGACGGTGGCAAGAAAACGGCTCGCACGATCCAGCAACTCGCCGCCGAGAACATCAAGCGTGTGATTCAGCGGCAGCGCGTGGACTGGATGGCCGGCGATGCGGCCAGCCCTTACCAGATTAGCGATACGCAGGAAGTGAAGACCACCTGGCACCCGATCGGCACCTGAGCAGAGCCGCTCGTTCGCGACGGCTTTTCCTTGCCGTGCATCTAATCTAAAAGGATGCAGATGCGATTGCAGATCCCCCAAGGCACGCCGCAATGGGACGATGGCGCAGAGCAGCGTTTGTTCGTCAGCATGTCGCTGGCGACCTTGTTCGTGGTGGGCGCGTTAAGCCTGTTTCGTATGCCTGTCGTTCCGGTCTGGTCGCCTGTCTTTGAGTTGCTGGTCAATATCATCCGTGAACCGCCGGTCGAGGCCGAAACAGAGCCGCTGCTAATGCCAGCGCCGATGACGGCGCCAAATGAGGACGCATCAGAGGGCGCGGCGGAGTCACCGCCGACCATGGGTATCGACGCGCTGGAACCGAGTCGCCCGGGCATTGATGCGGATGCGTTGCGCGAGCAGATCGTGCAGGAATACTTGGACCGCCAGATCGAAACCTATGGCTATTTTAATCCCGCCCTCGCCGAGAAACGCCGAAGCCTGTCGGGGCGCTACCAGCCGGGAACACACGAGAAACCGAAGCCGATATGGGAAAATGTCGAAATAGATACGCTGGGCCGTACCGTCCTGAGGGACGGAAATTGCTTCAAGGTACTGGACGACCCTAACGTCGGTAGTCGGGAGGCATTCGAATTGTTCGGCCAATTCGTTGTGCAATGCGTTTACCAGGGGCGCTATCCCAGGGAATTGCCCTGGGTTGCGGAAATCCGGCCGCGCTACGCGTATCTCCGCGACCCGGGCGGTTACGTTGAGGGCGGATCCGGGGAATAGCTGTCGAGCAATCCTGGCTCGATGCGCGCACCGACCTGCTGAATGACGCGGGTTGCACAGTGCGTGCCGAGCCGCGCGCATTCTTCGAGCGACCAGTCATTGGTTAAGCCGTACAGGAAACCCGCACAGTAAGCATCGCCGGCACCGGTTGTGTCGATCACACGCTCGATCGGTGTGGCTGCCTGCACAATGCGGGTGTCGCCCTGCACAATTACAGACCCTTTCTCCGAACGGGTAATGACGAACATGTTGTCAAAGTTTTTAAGCGCCACCAGCAATTCTTCGAACGAATTCGTACGCAGCAGCGCGTGTACCTCATCCTCATCCGCAACGACAATTTGTACGCCATCACGCACAGCGGCTTCGAAGGACTCGCGATGGCGTTCGACGCAAAATGAATCTGACAATGACAATACGACGGTCGTACCGTTTTCCGCGGCAATGTCCATGGCTTTCCGGGCCAGCTCCGGGCCCTCGGCAATGTCCCACACATAACCTTCGAGCAAAAGCGCCCTGGGGGCCGCCACGGTCTCCGGGGTGATGTCGGCAAGGCCCAGTTCCGTGCAGGAGCCGAGGTAGGTGTTCATCGTGCGCTGCGCATCCGGCGTGATCAGAATGTAGCTGCGCGCGGTCGGTGCTCCGTCGGTTGCAGGTTCCAGCCGGATATCGATGCCCAGCGAGCGCATGTCGTGATTGAAAATCTCGCCCAGTTGGTCATCGCGCACGTGGCCAATGTAGGCGGCATCGCCACCCAGATTGGCAAACCCGGCGATCGTGTTGGCGACAGAGCCACCGGACATTTCGGTGGCGGGACCCATCTTGTCGTAGATGTCGCGCGCCCGATCCTCGTCGATCAGGTTCATCGCACCGCGCTTTGCGCCGATCTGGGCGATAAATTCGTTTTCGACGTGCGCGAGAATATCGACGATGGCATTGCTGATGCCGAGCAGTTGCATAGGCTTACTCATTGCTGGTCCGGGCCCCTGGCGAAACGCGGCATAGCCTATCACCTTCAGATGTTTGTAGGCACACGACTTGGTGTTTGAGATACTCTCGGGGCTGGTGGCGAATGGCCGTTGCCAAGCCGCGCCAGGTTTGAGGGGAGACAGCAATGCGAAAGTCCGGCGGATTGCTCATACCATTGACGATTATCCTGTTCTACTACGGGGCATGGGTCGCGATCGTGGCGTTTCTGATGGCCCGATTCCCGGGCTTGGCCGAGTACATGCCGATCGGCGGCATCGATGAACTCGCATCATCCAACTTCGATTCCTTCGAACCTGTTTATACGAGTGTCGAACGGACTATCCTGTCGACGGCCGGCGCCGTGTCGCTGTTTCTCGCCTGCATCGGCGCTGCGATCCTGACCGTGCCGGTGTCGTGGGCGTATTTCATAACCAGCCGGCAAAGCCGCATCGATCAGTCGTTTTTGCAAACAATCATGATATTGCCGATCGTCGTAACCGGGATCGCGATGATTGTACTCAACAGCCTTGCTCTGGCATTCAGTCTCGCCGGTGTTGTCGCTGCCGTGCGCTTTCGTTTTTCGTTGAAGCAACCATCGGACGCCATGTACGTTTTTGTCGCGATCGGCATAGGGCTTGGTTCAGGAATTGGTGCCGTCGCGGTTGCAGGCGTCATCTCACTCTCGTTCGTCCTGGCGACGCTGTTCATCTGGAGACTTGAGTATGGAAAGACGCTTGCCGGACCGTTCCTGACGATGTTGACTCGCCGCGATGCCGGCGAGGACGACTATTAATCGCGAGTTGCCACGAAACGTGACTGAGGACGCCAACAAGGACGGACGCGGGCGAAGCGTGCTGTTCGTGCACGGCAGGAATTTCAAACCCGACCGGCAAACCTTGCTGAATCTCTCTCTCAGCGCCGTCAGGGCAGGAATCGGACGTGATTACCCGGACCATTTGGCGGCCTTCGATGGCCTGCACAGCGATATTGCCTATTACGGCGATTTGAGCAACGAGTTGCTCGCGGCGCATGGGCGCCACTTCGATGCGGACCTCGACACCGGCGATCGCAAGAACGCGCTGCAACAGCTACGAGAGATTCCGGCCAGGAAGCGATTCGGCATCCGCCAGTACGACCGCCTGCCGGGCAAGTCGGCCGTACCGGAATTTATTGCCGATTTTATTTACCCGGTGTTCGGCATGTTCGGGTTGGCGCTGCCGATAATAGGCCGAATGTCACGTGATTTCGGCGATTACCTCAAGCGCAAAAGCGATTACGCCGCACAGGTTCAGGAGCGCGTGCGCGCGAGCCTGTGCGACATGCTGGATCGCGGCGACGAGCTCATGTTGCTTACTCACGGCACGGGCAGCGTCATTGCCTACGACGTTCTCTGGCAACTGTCACACGATCCGGAGTTCAGCGAGCGCTACGGCGCTGCCAAGGTCGACATGTGGGTCACGCTGGGCGCCCCTTTGGGCGACCGGAATGTTCGCAAACGCCTCGAGGGGGCGGCTGGCAAGTCGGTGCCGTTATTCCCGACGAACATCATCTCGTGGCGGAACGTATCGGCCGAAGATGATTACACCTGTCACGACAAGACGATCGCGGATGACTTTAAAAAAATGCTCAGGCAGCGCATGGTCAGCGAGGTAACGGACTACCGTGTTTTCAATCACGCCGTTCGCTATGGCCGCTCGAATCCGCACAGCTCGATCGGCTACTACATTCACCCGCGCGTGTCGAAAATCATCGCTGACTGGATCGATCCCTGCTGACGAAAAAGGCCGCTCAAATACACCTCCGAACCAGGTGTTTGTCGACTGCCTTCGGATTGTCGATCAGCTTGTAAAAGCGCTCCATCAGCGCGTACATGCTCGTTTTGGAAGAGCCGCTCAGGTCCTGCAGGTTCCCGACCATTGAGAAAAAGAGTTCCCGGTTGTCGCGAAATACCTGCAAGGTCGCTGGCAGATGCTTGTTATTGGGACAGCGGCCTCGATACAGCCTCTGTCGGACGTTTCGAATCTGGAACTTCGGATCCGGTGTGGCGTAGGGTGCATCGGTCAGGCCCGCCATATCGAAGTCGTACGGGATCGAGTAGTACAGTTGTCCCTGCTCACCAAACAGGTA
>CAYLTW010000024.1:0-3017 GCA_964386735.1 uncultured Woeseiaceae bacterium | reverse complement strand
GCGTAACAGGCGAACCCGAAAACTGAGATCCGTCATCTCGTTCAGGAATCGATACGCCAGGTATTCTTTCAAGGTCACCTGTTCGTAACGACCGGAGCTATCGCGGCAATGCGTAACGAGTTTCAGCTTGTTTTGCTTGTGGAACAGCGTGTCTGTCGTCTGAGCTTTTTTGAAATTCAGTCGAAGGGGCGCGAACGGGCAAACTCTTTCCTGGTGCCGGTAGCGACCCCGGGTTCTTATGCCGATGTCGAACTCTACTATGGCGCCGTCCTGGTCGGTGTAGGAAAACTTGCCGGGTAAGTCCTCGTTCACCGGCCGCTCATCCATGAGCGTCTCAAACGGCGCCGTAATTGTGACGTCGAGCAGGTCGTTGCTGCGGAACAATCGGTCTGCCTTGCCCGGTTCCTGCGCGATCGCGGGCCCCGCAAGCAGGAACATTGCGGTCAGAATGCAGGTCCAAATCATATGCCGCATAGTCGTTTTCAGGGAACTCGGATTTGTTGAAAAGTCTAGCACAGGACCCGCCGCACACCGCTCGCTCGTTGCCGAGTCGGCAGGGAGTTACTACACTGGCCGCATCGTCAAGCGCTGGAAAATTTTGCCTATGATCATTCGGATTCACATTTCATTGGCTTTGCTGCTCGTATTACTGCTACCGGCCCCGTCATTTTCGTCCGAGTGGCAATTCGATGACGTCGAACGGGTGGTTGCCATAAGCGACGTACACGGTGCTTTCGACGCGATGGTACGCACCTTGCAGAATGCGCGGGTCATTGCAGATGATCTGGCGTGGTCGGGCGGGACGAGCAACCTGGTTATCGCAGGCGACTTTCTGGACCGTGGCCCGAAATCACGGCAGGTGATGGACCTGCTGATGCGCCTTGACGGCGAGGCGCAGGCAGCGGGCGGCAAGGTCCATGTTGTGTTGGGCAATCACGAGGTAATGAACCTGGTTGGAGACCTGCGGTACATCTCAATCGAAGAGTACGCGGAATATGCTAACGAGGAGACAAGCGAGGAGCGTGAGCGCTGGTTTGACGCGTATGCGAAGAGGATGGGCAATAGTGAAGGTGATCAGGCGACGCTGCGAAGCAATTTCGATGCGCGCTTTCCGCCCGGCTATTTCGCGCAGCGGCGAGCGTTCGCGTTCGATGGCGAGTATGGACAATGGCTGCTTTCCAAAAACGTCATTGTCGTCATCAACAATACGGCGTTCGTTCACGGCGGCTTGTCGCCGATGATCTCGGATCTCGGGCTGAACGGTGTGAACGTAACGCTAAAGCAGGACTTGATCGAGTACGTTCGTGCAGTCGGCGTGTTGATCGACGCCGGAGAACTTTTGCCGACGGACAACTTTAACAACCACGAGCGTGTACTTGGTGGTTTTATGCCGGGTCTGGGAACGACAGACGAAATCGTCGCCGCCGTTGCGGCGGTTGCCACGCTTGGAGATTCAGATTTGCACCATCCCGACGGCCCTCTTTGGTATCGTGGCAACGTCGCATGCAGCCGCCTGGTCGAGGAGGATCGCCTGCGCGCGTCGCTTCAGGCGATTGGCGCCGACCGGGTCGTTATCGGGCACACGCCAACGCCGAACCGCCACATTCTGCAACGCATAAATGGCCGAATTCTCGAAGTCGATACCGGCATGCTGCGCATTTACTACAAGGGTCGCGGCAACGCCCTGATACTCGAGGGCGATCGCATCGCGTCTGTCGGCGAAGACAGCGCCGAGCACGTCGCGGTCGCTGAGCATCCGCGGCGCGTGGGCTCACGTCCGGGCGGCTTTATGACCGCCGCAGACCTGGAACAACTGCTTCGGAGCGGCGAAATCGTTGCCACGCGCGAAGGCCAGGCGGGCCGTGAAATCGTCGAGATCAGCGATGGCAGCCGCAAAGTCGAGGCTTTGTTCGAGAAGCGAACTGGCCGCGGCTTCTACGCCGACGTCGCCGCTTACAGGCTGGATCGGTTGCTGGGGTTGGGCATGGTACCGGTTGCGGTGCTGCGCGAGATGGACGGTGTCGACGGTTCAGTGCAGTTTCTGCCAAACAGGTGGCAGGACGAACAGCGGCGCGGCACGGACGGTCTCGGTGGCGACGCGCAATGCCCACTGAACGATCAGTGGGCGGCGATGTATGTATTCGATACGCTGATATACAACGAAGGCCGAAGCCTGCAACGCATGCTCTACAGTCCGGATACCTGGCAGCTGATTCTGGTTGGCCACAACAAGGCATTTAGCACCAAAAAGGGCCGGCCACGTCACCTGGCGGCCATCCCGATCACCATCGGCGATGCCTGGAAAGCCGCGCTCGCGTCGCTGACCGAGGACAGTCTCGATCACGCGCTTGGTGACGTACTCGATGGCCGCCGCCAGCGGGCATTGCTGGCACGACGCGACAAGCTCATCGACTAGTACAGTTTATAAAGTCAATCGACTACAGCGATGCACTCGATCTCGGTGCGGGCATTGAGCGCCAAACCGCTTACACCGAGCGCGCTTCGAGCCGGTGGATTCTCGAAAAATGTTTTGTAGACCTCGTTCATGGCGCTCCATTCGCTGATGTCGGCCAGGAATACCGTGCACTTGACGACCTTGTCCATCGACGAACCGAAGGTCTCGAGCGTGCTCTTGATATTTTCCAGAGTCTGGCGCGTTTCTGCCTGTATACCGCCCTCGGCAAGTTCGAACGTGCCCGGAATATTGCCCAGGTTGCCCGACAGGAACAGCAGATGATCGACACGGACAGCCGCCGAGAACGGCAGGTCAAGGTCCTCGGTGCCGGGTTTGTTCAGGTATTCAACTCGTGCGCTGTCATCGACAGTCACTTCGCAGCCGAATACAAACACCGCCAGCGCGGCAATCAGTAGCCATTTCATTCTATTTTCTCCCTGTCAGATTTCGAACGCGTTCGCGGCCGCCTTTATTTTGTCGGCGGCGCGAAATGCCAATGCCATGATTGTCATCGTCGGCTGGCCTCGCCCCGACGTGACAAAACTCGAACCGTCACAGATGA
>CAYLTW010000023.1:28026-30917 GCA_964386735.1 uncultured Woeseiaceae bacterium | reverse complement strand
AATCGACCGGCCATGGTCGATGTAAGTTCCAAGGATGCGACCGATCGTGAGGCTTCTGCCCGCGCGATTGTGCATCTGCCGGACGTCGTATCAGCGGCAATTGACGGCGACGAAATTCGAAGCAAGAAGGGCCCGGTGTTTGCGACAGCGATTATCGCGGGCGTTATGGCGGCGAAAAAAACGCATGAGTTAATCCCTTTTTGTCACCCGTTAGGGCTTGAAAAATGCGATATCACGATCAGCGTCGATCGCGGCGATGTCATCATCGAGTGCCGTTGCAAGGTACACCACAAGACCGGCGTCGAAATGGAAGCGCTGACCGGTGCATCGATTGCCGCATTGACGATCTACGACATGTGCAAAGCGCTGTCACACGACATCGTGATCGCAGAGACGAGGCTTATCGCGAAAACGGGCGGCAAACAGGATTTCCAGCACAGCGAGCCCGCATCGTGACCGGCATCATGGGCCACCATAATTGAGTAAGCGTCGAAAGCTTTACGGGCTTGTGTTGACAGGCGGACGCAGTCGGCGCATGGGGCGCGACAAAGCGCTCCTGCAGCACAATGGCCAAAGCCAGCTGCAATACGCGTTCTCATTGTTACAGGAAGTTACGGATCGGCAATTCGTCTCCACGCGGGCGGACCAGCAGGACGACCCGGAGCGCCAACGCTTCGCGCAAATTGTAGATCGTTACGATGACCTCGGTCCGGTCGCCGGAATCCTGACGGCATTGGAGACGCATCCGGACGCGGACTGGCTTGTCCTTGCCTGCGACCTGCCGAATCTGGACAGACCTACGATGGACTACCTCATCGAAAACCTGTCGCAGGAAAAACCGTTTTCGGCATACCGCAGCAGCAAAGACGGGCTGCCTGAACCACTCTGTGCCATTTACCGATCGGGTAGCGACGTTACCATTCGTGCGTTTGTCGATGACGGAATGATTTGTCCACGCAAGATGATGATTCGCTCGGACACCGAATTGCTGGAACAACCCAATCCGGCCGCACTCGACAACGTCAACACGCCCGACGATCTCGCTGGCAGCATTCTGGAATCCGCGTAATGACGAAAACAATTACGGTTCGCTATTTCGCGATGTTCCGCGAGAATGCCGGTGTTTCCGAGGAGACGCTGAGCCTTGACGCGACTACGGTCGCCGATGTGTTTGAGGCGACGCGCGAAAGGCATGGGTCAGCGGAGCCATCCGGGCATTGCAAAGTGGCAATCAATGACGAGATGGCGGACTGGGGATCGAAAGTGGCAGACGGTGACGTCGTCCTGCTATTCCCTCCGGTGGCGGGCGGCTGACGTGATCAGGATTACGGCTGAGCCGATCGATCCCCATGAACTTCGCATTTCCTTGTTTGACGCCGGCGCCGGCGCCTACTGCGGCTTCGAGGGCTGGGTACGAAATCTCAATGAGGGTCAGAGCGTATTGCGTCTCGAGTACGAGGTGTACGAGCCGCTGTCGGTCAGTGAGGGCGGCAAGATTCTTGCCGAGGCGGCGGCAGAATTCCCGCACTTACATGCGCACTGCGTGCATCGAACAGGCTTGCTGGAGATCGGCGACTGTGCGGTTTGGGTAGGTGTATCGTCACCGCACCGCGACGAGGCGTTTGACGCCTGTCGATACATTATCGACGCGCTGAAGCAGCGCCTGCCGATCTGGAAAAAAGAGTACTACACGAATGGCGATTCGGGTTGGGTCAATTGCGAGCGTTGCGCGAATCACGGTCATCCGCCGCCTGAGCCAGGCGGCTGAGGTCCTCGGGCAAGTCAATATCGACAGCTGCCGGGTCGAACCACACCGTCGCGACCCGGTATTTCGGGTCATCCAGAAATTTACGCGCGCCAGCGTCGCCACCAAGCTCTGCCAGGCTCGGGAATGCAGCGCGCGGCATTAGTATCGGCGGGCCCCGCACCCCCGCGAACGCGGTCGCGACGATTTCATCATCGTCTCCTGACCAGGCATGCAGCAAGGCCTTGAGATGATCCGCGCTAATCAATGGCTGGTCGGCCAGCATGACAAGCAACGCGTCGGCGGTATTCGCAAGCGATCTGGCTGCGCAGGCAATCGACGAACCGATTCCATCCACAAATTTTTCGTTGAGCGAGATGAAATGACATTGTCCCCCGGCTGCCGCAACAACATTTACCCAGTCGTGTCCCGCGATCAAAAGCGTGTTTTCCGCGCACACTGCGCGCGCCAGCGCCGCCGCTTTGCGCACCATTGCTTCGCCGTCGATCTTCTGCAATTGCTTGGTGGATCCGAAACGCTTTGATTGACCTGCGGCCAGGATAACAGCGAATATTCGGGGCTCGGCGTGACTGGCCATTGGCACTTCTATTAATTCAACTTGCGATGGCATAAGTATATGTGTATTCCTAGCGCAGCACGCCGGAAGTGCAGATACAGTCAAAGGAATTCCGTTTGCACGTAATCAAATCCGTGGAAGACGCCAAGGCGCTGGAGAACGAAGAAGTCGGTCTCTCCGAATGGGTGGTTGTTGACCAGAATCGTATCGATCAATTTGCCGAGGCAACCGCGGACTACCAATGGATTCACGTCGATACCGAGCGTGCAGCCAAAGAACTGCCTGATGGCCGCACTATCGCCCATGGCTACCTGACAATGTCTCTGATACCGGCACTGACCAGTAAATTCGTGCACTTCGAGAATCTGGCGCGTGCCATCAATTTCGGAGCCAACAAGGTGCGATTCTATACACCAGTGCCGTCAGGCTCGCGCGTGCGGGCTCGTGGCAAGATACTGCAGGCGCGTAGTCGTGCCGGCGCGCTGTTGCTGACCTCCGAAGTCCGTATCGAGGTGGACGGCGAGCGCAAGCCCGCCTGCGTAGCCGAAATGCTGGGCATGTATTTTTTCG
>CAYLTW010000023.1:25161-27926 GCA_964386735.1 uncultured Woeseiaceae bacterium | reverse complement strand
TCAGTCAGAAAAGCTGGCTGTCGACTGCCGCTTGCGATTGACAAGTAGTCGAGTGACGTCCGGCCGGGAATAGTGGCCGGCGACATCCATGTTCTGCCGTTCCTGCAGGACTATTTTGTGGTCGAGTTCGGCAACGCGAAGTGATTCGGTTCCCGTCTCGGGTGGAAGTATCCATTCGCCGGTCGGAGAGGCAATACAGGAGCCGCCGTCGGCCATAACGTCGTCGGCCGTTTTCCGGAGCAGGTTTGCATGCGGCAATCCGTCGCCAATGTCCTGCTTGCGCATCAGTCCTGATACAGAGACAACGTAGGAGCGACTTTCCTTCGCGATGAAACGGGTAATATCCTCGGTGTTGCGCTGACTCCCCGGCCAAATGGCGACGTGCAAGTCCTCGCCCTGCGCGTACAGCGCCGCACGCGGTAAGGGCAGCCAGTTTTCCCAGCAATTCAGGCCACCCACTGTGAAGGGACCGAGCTCGTGGACGCGCAAACCATGCCCGTCTCCGTTGGCCCATACCAACCTTTCCTCATAGGTTGGTACCAGTTTTCGATGCACGGAGCCGATATCGCCGGACGCGTCGATGTATATCATTGAACAGTACAGGCTATGGCCGCCACGGTTTGCGGCGCGTTCCATAGCGCCGAGGTAAACCGCTATTGAATGTAACTTTGCGGCGGCACAAATGGTGATGAGATCACCGCGCTCGATCACGATCGACTGCTCGGCGTAGCAGGCGAATAGTTCCTTTTGGATGTTCGACTCGAAACGGGCGCCGTCCGTGCGTTCGACCCAGAATGGATACCCCGGCAAAAGCGCTTCGCCGAACGCAACCATCGAGCAGTCCTCAGCGGCCGCTTTGTGAATCCATTCGATAATTTTTTCTGTCGTCGCTTCGCGCTGCAGCCAAATCGGGGCGATCTGCGCCAGCGCTATCTTCTGTGTTGAATCACTCATCCGCGAATAATACCGGAATCGACCATCGTTAAAACGCGGCCCACCTGGTCAATTCCGCATCGGAGATTGTATTGCTGCTGCAATTCACAGACTATCGCGTATCGAGAGAGCCGGTCGAAAGATAATTTAACGACGCGGGCCAAAGCTAAGGAGCAAGGATGGGCGATCCCCTGCGGTTGTACGGACTCAAAGCGATTGTCACCAATGCCGGCAGCGGCATCGGCGAGGCTGTCGCACGTACCCTGGTCAAGCATGGTGCGGCGGTGCTTGCTGTTGACACCGTCAACAGCGGTGTTGAGCGGCAGTTTTCATCCGTTAAGGGCGTAGAGGGCCACAGCGAGTCGTATACCGATACGGGGAGACTACCGGCATTGATCGAGGCGGCCGTCGAAAAACTTGGCGGCATCGATATTTTGGTGACCGACTTCGCGTTGCCGACTGAAGGACCGATCGAATCGGACGGTGATGCGCTGGATCGACTCTTGAATCGCCGCGCCGATCTTGTTCTTTCCATGGTACGAGGGGCGTTGCCGCATCTGAAAAAGAGCCCGGCTGGCCGCATCGTTAATATCGGTTTTCTCCGCAGTGTTTTTGCGGCGGGCGGTGTCATCGCGAGTAACAAGGCCGAGAAAAATCTCGCGGCGATTACCCGAGCGCTCGCCGCGGAGACGGGCGAGTTTGGTATCACGGCCAACTACGTGCAGCCCGGCGCTGTCATGACGCCGGCCAGTCGTGAAGTGTTTCGCAAGAACAAGAATCTGCGCGATTATTGCATTGCCCATTCGGCGGCACGGCGCCTCGGTGAACCTGTCGATATTGCGAAGGTCGTCCTGTTTCTTGCGAGTGACGACGCGGTCTTCGTTAGCGGCAGTGGTATTGCCGTCGACGGCGGTCGAACCGACGTTTGATACCTTCAAGCCGGCCGATGAATCCTGCCCTCGAAGACCTGATTTCGCTGCTGCAGCTCGAGCGCATCGAGGACAATATTTTCCGCGGCGACAGCCGTGATATCGGCAGCCCACAGGTTTTCGGCGGTCAAGTGGTGGGTCAGGCGCTGTCGGCTGCGCAACATACCGTGGATGACCGCGTTGCTCACTCGCTGCACGCCTATTTTCTGCGCCGGGGAGACATCAGGGCGCCCATAGTCTACGAGGTTGACCGTGCGCGCGATGGCGGCAGCTTCTCCAATCGCCGCGTCGTCGCGATTCAGCACGGCCGGCCGATCCTTAATCTTGCCGCGTCGTTCCAGATCTCCGAAGAAGGGCTTGAGCATCATGCCGTGATGCCCGATGTGCCCGGCCCGGACGGACTTCAGACATTGCACGAGATCGCGAAGGACCTGCCGGGCAGCGTGCCAATGAAGATACAGCGTTTTCTCGCCGAGAAACGGCCGTTCGAATTTCGCCCGGTGCGACCCCCGGATTTCGGGAAGCGCGAAAAGTTGCCGCCGGTCAATCATGTCTGGGTTCGGGCCGCCGATCGATTGCCGGGCGATCAGGCTCTGCACCAGAACCTGCTCGCCTATGTGTCCGACTATGAATTGCTCGGATCGACCACCTTGCCGCACGGACTCTCGTACGTCCGTGACAATGTCATCATGGCGAGTCTCGATCATGCGTTGTGGTTCCACCGTACGGTCAACATCGACCAGTGGCATCTCTATGCGATCGATAGCCCGAACGCGTCAGGGGCACGCGGCCTTGCGCGCGGGCAGTTTTTTACAAGGGACGGCGTACTCGTTGCGTCAACGTCCCAGGAAGGACTGGTGCGTGTCGTCGACCCGGATCGCGCAAGGCCACGTTCCGATCCAA
>CAYLTW010000023.1:0-25061 GCA_964386735.1 uncultured Woeseiaceae bacterium | reverse complement strand
GAAGGACTGGTGCGTGTCGTCGACCCGGATCGCGCAAGGCCACGTTCCGATCCAAGAAAACAAGACTGACTATGACCATGGATGGGCGCCTTTTTATCCGAAGTAAAGCGCAGCGCAGCGAGCCATGAGGATGAGAAGGCGCCCATCCATGGTCATATCACCCCGCCTTGCCCTGTGCCGCGACGGCGGCGGCTGCCTTGGCAACTTCGGCCGGGTCGCCGAGAAACTCCCGTGAGACAGGTTTCAGATCGTCGTCCAGTTCGTAGGCAAGCGGAATTCCGGTCGGAATATTGAAACCGGTTATCTCGTCGTCCGATACGTTATCGAGCATTTTGACGAGCGCGCGCAGGCTGTTTCCGTGTGCTGCGATGAGTACGTTCCTGCCATTGCGCAGCTCTGGCGCAATCGCTTCGTTCCAGCACGGCAAAACGCGATCGAGAGTCGTTGCCAGCGACTCGGTCGCCGGCAGATTGGCGATACCCGCGTAACGAGGATCGTGGGCGGGGTGACGTGCATCCCCGACATCGAGTTCGGGCGGCGAAATGTCGTAGCTGCGGCGCCAGATATGGACCTGATCGTCTCCGTATTTCCTGGCAGTCTCGGCTTTGTCCAGCCCCTGCAGCGCGCCGTAGTGACGTTCGTTGAGGCGCCAGTCGCGAACAACCGGTATCCAGATACGATCCAGTTCGTCGAGCATGAGCCAAAGCGTGTGAATGGCTCGCTTGAGTACCGACGTGAAGGCTATGTCAAATTCATAGTCGAGTTCGCCGACGACCCGTCCGGCTTCTTTTGCTTCGTCGACACCTTTGTTTGTCAGGTCGACATCGGTCCAGCCGGTGAACAGGTTCTTGAGGTTCCATTCGCTCTGGCCGTGACGGCAAAGTACGAGCTTGCCTGCCATTGTTTCTCCGTATCTTTGGATCAATCCGAAATGAGGTCGCGAAGTTCCTGTGCAACTACTGTCAGAGTAGCAAAATCGATCTCGTCACGGAGTTTCATTTCCTCGATCATGTGCTTGAAGCGTTCGACGCCAGCGGCATTCTTTTGCGACCAATCTGCGACACGCACTTCCATGTCGCGCTTACTGCGACTGGTGAGCAGCCGCGCCGCGAGATTACGGCGCAATCGATAGAACTCCTCGCGCAGATTACTTCTCGCCATGGCCTGCCAGCGTCCCTGGACCTTGAGATCCTCCACACTGGTATGCATCCAGTAAAGGCCAACTTGCTCATTAAATACCGAGTAGAGTTTGGCGGTCTCGAGGACATCGCGCTTGTAGATCGAGGCGAGATCCGCAATATCGAGCGCAGCCCGCGTGAGCAGCAACGATGACATGCGGTGTGCGAGCTTCTCGGGTACACCCATGCCGACGTAACGTTCGGTGGCGTCGTGGTGACGAATCTGGGCCGACGTCGACAGGGTCGAGCGCGGGCGTGTGTAAACGGCCGTCATGCGATCCTTGAGGCGTATTATCGTTTCTTCGATCTTGACATCATCACCGGACTGTTCGATCAGCCAGTAGCAAATGTGGCGCAAGTTACGGCTGACCTCGAACAACATCGACATCTGCGCCGTGGCCGGGATTTTGTGATCCAGCGATTCGATTGTTCGCAGCAGCTTGCCGCCACGAATGATCTGTTGTGAAATCGTGTAGGCTCGCGCGATCGTTACGATATTGGCACCGGTATCGGCCTGAATGCGTTTAACGAAGGCAGGGCCCATGCGGTTAACAATGTCATTCGCAATCAGCGTTGCCAGAATTTGCCGGCTAAGGCGATGGCCCGCCAAAAAGTCAGAATAACGGCGTCGCAGAACATTCGGGAAATACCGCAAAGGGTCGATCTTAAGAAAGTCTTCCAGTGTTTCACCGGAGTCAATTAGGCCATTGTACAGGTCGATTTTCGCGTAACTCAGCACGACGGCAAGCTCCGGTCGCGTGAAACCCTGCTTGAGGGCGCGGCGTTCCTCGATCTCCGAATCTTCGGGGAGGTATTCGAGATCACGGTCGAGCAGTCCGGTGCGCTCCAGGCCGGTGATAAGTCGCGCGGTCTCATCAATACGCTCGAGTGATTGAATTTCGCTCATGCTGATCGCCTGCGTCTGCAGATAATTGTTGCGCAACACCGCAGAAGCCACGTCATCCGTCATCGATACGAGTAACTTGTCCCGCTTGGCGCGGGACAGATCCTTTTGTTTCGCAACATCGCTGAGCAGGATTTTGATATTGACCTCGCGATCGGAGCTGTCAACACCGGCGGAATTGTCGATAAAGTCAGCGTTAATCCGCCCGCCAAGCACGCTGTACTCAATTCGGGCTTTTTGCGTCAAGCCCAGGTTGCCGCCCTCGCCGACGACCTTGCAGCGAAGATCGGCAGCATTGACCCGTACATTGTCGTTGCTGCGGTCGCCAACGTCCGAGTGGCTTTCGCCGCCGGCCTTGACGTAGGTTCCGATGCCACCATTCCACAGCAGGTCAACGGGCATACGCAGGATCGCGCGCACCAGATCATTGGGCTTCATCGACGTTTCTTCGGTGTCCAGCAAACCGCGAACCTCAGCGCTCAGGCGAATGGTCTTGGACTGTCGGGAAAATATGCCGCCACCTTTCGAGATTCTGGACTTGTCGTAGTCACTCCAGCTCGTGCGCCCTTTCTTGAACAGTCGATTGCGCTCGCGAAAACTCACCGCCATGTCCGGATCCGGGTCAAAGAAGATATGCATATGATTGAAAGCGGCGACCAGTTTGATCTTGCGTGACAGCAACATGCCGTTTCCAAAAACATCGCCACTCATGTCACCGATACCGGTGACCGTGAACGGGTCTTTTTGCGTGTTCAGGCCTTGTTCGCGGAAATGGCGCATAACGGCTTCCCATGCGCCTCGGGCCGTGATGCCCATCTTCTTGTGGTCGTAACCCGCAGAACCGCCGGATGCGAACGCGTCATCGAGCCAGAACCCATAATCGGCCGAGATTCCATTGGCGATGTCTGAAAAACTTGCTGTTCCCTTGTCCGCCGCAACAACCAGGTACGGGTCGTCGCCGTCGAGTCGCACTACGTCCTTCGGTGCAATGACTTTTCCGTCGACAACATTGTCGGTGATGTCGAGCAAACCCCTGATCAAGGTTTTGTAGCATTCGATGCCCGTTGCCATCATTGCATCGCGATCGTCCTGCGGCAATTTCTTGCAGAAAAACCCTCCTTTCGCGCCGGTTGGCACAATGACTGTGTTCTTGACCACTTGCGCTTTCATCAGGCCGAGCACCTCTGTGCGGAAATCTTCGCGCCTGTCGGACCAGCGAATCCCGCCGCGAGCGACTTCGCCGCCGCGCAGGTGTACGCCTTCGACATCGGGTGAATACACAAAAATTTCGAAGTGCGGTCGCGGAAGGGGTACCTCCGGCATCACGGTCGGGTCGAACTTGATGGAAATAAACGACTTTGGCTCCCCGTTCGCGTCACGCAGATAATAATTGGTGCGCAAAGACGCGCTGACGGCTTTCGCAAACGCCGACAGTATGCGGTCTTCGTCGACGCTTCTTGCCCGCGCAACCGCGCGCTTGATTGATGCCGTAATTTCGTCAAGATTACTTTTCCGGGTTGCCTTCTTGGTTGTCGGGTCGAACCGGGTTTCGAATTGCCGGATCAGTAAACGGACTAGTCCCGCCTGCGATACCAGCACATCTTCCATGTAGGCCTGACTGAACGGCATGCCAAGCTGTAGCAGATACTTCGCGTAACAACGCAGCAGAGCAGTCTGCCGCCAGTCGAGATCCGCGGTGAGAATCAGGCGATTCAGGCCGTCGTCCTCGACGTGGCCGCTCAGGACACGCGAGAAGCACTCTTCGAAGCGACTGGCGGACTCTTTAATGTCGATGTCAACGCCAGACTCATGCCGCAAATGAAAAATCTGGATCCAGAATGGGTCGTCCTTGCGCAGCGTTAATTCGTAGGGGCGTTCGGTAAAAACGTCGACGCCCAAATTTTCGAGGACAGGTAATGCGTCGGAAAGCGCCAGCGGCTCTTCGTCGTTGTAAATGATGAAGTGTATGTTGCCGGGCTCGGCATCATCGGGACGGTAAAGATTAACTGTGCGCATTTGCCCGTTGCTACGCATGCTGTCGATGCGGCTTATGTCACTGCAGGCGTCCCTGGGCGAGGTTTCATCCTGATATCCGGGAGGGAATACATTGCCGTACAAGCGGTAAAGTCGGTCGCCGTCATCCCAGCCGAACGACTCGAGCAGTTCGTCATTGATTCTGTCTGTCCAGGTGACAATGACATCGGCAAGGCTTTCTTCAATTTCCTGAATACTGATACGAGGTCGGTCGCCCGGCGACGTACGCACGATGATATGAACACGAGCCAGCGGCGAGTCGAAAATCTGCACACTGGAATCGACCGCGGTACCATCGAACGCATCCAACAGGATCGCCTCCATACGCCGCCGAACCGCTGTCGTGTATTTTTCCCTCGGAACGTAAACAAGGCAGGAATAAAACCGTCGAAACGTGTCGCGTCTCAAAAAGAATCGCACTCGCTGTCGATCCTGCAAGTTCAGCACGCCTACCGTTGTGCGGGCGAGATCGGAAACAGAGCTCTGGAACAACTCGTCGCGCGGAAACGTGTCGATAATGTGCATGAGGGCCTTGCTGCGATGGCCGCCGGCTTCGACGTGGCTGCGATCGAGAACCCTTTGTACTTTGTGGCGCAGCAACGGAATATGCCGTGGGCTTTCGCTGTAGGCGACCGATGTAAACAGGCCGATGAATCTGTGTTCCCCGACGGCCTTGCCTTTGCTGTTATAAACCTTGATGCCGACATAATCGAGGTAGGCGCGACGGTGCACCGTTGAGCGTGAGTTGGCTTTTGTAATGATGAGCCAGTCTTTAGATCGTGTCAGCCGTCGCATTTCCCTGGTCAATTCGATCATCTTGCGGCCACGTTCATCGCTCGATAGCAGGCCAAGGCCACTCCCCGGGATTGCTTTGAGAAAAACCCGATCGCCGCGGTACGACAATTTGTATTCGCGGTAACCCAGGAACGTAAACCGGTCATCGGCCATCCAGTCAAGCAATGCTTGTGATTCTTTGCGCAAATCCTCGTCGACCCCGGACGGGCCGAAGCGTAGCAACTTGCGTGCATCGTGCATTTTGGCGCGCATTTTTCGCCAGTCGCGTACGGCGACGCGCACGTCGGACAGAACCTTGTTGATCTCGTGCTCGAGAAGTTTCAAATGCTGGGCATCGGTATCGCGGTCAATTGCGATACGGATATAGGATTCCGCCTTACCTGTGTCGGCGTCGCGCTTGGCAACCGACATAAGGCGGCCTCTGGCGTCGCGCGAAACCTGAAACACGGGGTGAACGGTTATGTGCGTGGACAAATCCTGGCGATTGACAGCGGCTGACACCGAATCCACGAGGAACGGCATATCGTCGTTAACCAGCTCAATAATCGTGTAGTTTGATGTGTAACCGTGCTGTTTCTCTGTCGGATTGTAAATGCGCAGCAGGGCCTGGCCTTTCTTGCGTGTCGCGCCAAACTCAAGGTGATCCAGCGCAATACGCGCCATGATCTTTTCCGATCGGCCCAGTAGATCCTCGACCGGAACATCGGCAAAATACTGGCTCAGGTAGACTTTGACCTGGGCTCGCTTTTGCAGAATCCCGGTCTGCACGCGAGTGGACAATATGGCCCCGACAATGCGTTCTTTGGCGTCGCTACCACGGCGTAATTCTTGTTTTGTCACAGCGCTGGCTCCAGCCGAAATGGCGGCGGCGGCATTATACAATAATCCCGGATGAAACTATCACCGCATACTGGTACAAGTAGCCTCGGAACCCGGAAATTATGAGCACGCGCAAACTCGAAAAATCCATTTATACTGACCTGTCGCGAGACGACGACTACACGGCGTACTTGCAGCTCGACAAGCTTCTCGCCGCACAACAGCCGCTCAGTGACCCGCCGCATCACGACGAGATGCTGTTTATCGTGCAGCACCAGGTCGCGGAGCTGTGGATAAAGCTGCTGATTCACGAGTTCGGTCGCGCCGTGGAGTACATTCGAGCCGATCAAATGTCGCCCGCCGTAAAAAATCTGGCGCGCTGCCGCCACATCCAGAACCAGCTTTACGGCCAGTGGAAAGTACTCGACACGCTGACGCCGAGCGAATACGCACAATTTCGTCACGTATTCGGCAAGGCCTCAGGTTTTCAGTCGGCGCAGTACCGGATTCTTGAGTTCGTACTCGGCAACAAGAACCGATCGATGCTGACAGTCTACGAACATCAGCCGGAATGGCACGAGCGGTTATCGCGTGCTTTGGATGCACCGAGCGTGTACGAGGAATTCCTGATGCATCTTGAGCGGCAAGGCTTGCCCGTCCCGCAAACGGTAATCGACCGTGATTTCAGTGAAATGCGCGAGGAGGATGACGGCGTGGTCGCAGTACTGAAGACGATTTACGAAAACCCGGGGGATTACTGGGCACAGTACGAAACCTGCGAAGCGTTCATGGATATTGCCAACAGCTTCCAGTTCTGGCGTTTTCATCATCTGAAAACGGTCGAACGGATCATAGGCCACAAGCGTGGCACGGGCGGATCATCAGGAGTGTCGTTCCTGAAGAAAGCCATTGACCTGGAGTTTTTCCCGGAGCTGATCCGCGTGCGCACGGAGATCGGTACGTAGGCTCCTACAAATTGCCAGCTTTCTCGAGGAGTTTGTCCATTACGGCATTGAACTGCTTGACCTCGGCATCGTCCAGACCCTTGATCAGATCATCCTCAAATTTCAAAGCCAGTTTTGCGACGCCGTCGTGAACTTTTCGGCCTTTCTCGGAGAGGTTGAGAATCGATCGCCGTCGATCGGCGTCCGCAAACTGCCGGTCGATGCGACCGTTCTTGATCAACTTCGTAACGGCACGGCTCACCGCGACTTTGTCGAGAAAAGTCTGCTCGGCAACTTCGACGGCCGAAAGGCCAGGGGAGCGGCCGAGTATGGCGATGACGCGCCATTCGGGAATCGATAGCTTGAATTCCTTGTCGTAGGCGCGTGCGATTGTGGTACTCACGGTGCTCGAAAGTCGCACCAGCCGATACGGCATGAAATTTTCGAGGATGAGGTCGTTACTCATGGTATTTCCACTCGTTTACGGGTCGCAGACGCCCGATCAACAGTAACGACTGTTTGTTTCAGGTTCAACTATCAGCACAAATGTGGCTGAGCCAGGTAGTCAGTGGATTGCATTTCAATGAGGCGACTGACCGTACGGTCGAACTCGAAGCGGAGACTTTTTCCGGCGTACAGATGTCTTGGGTCTGATGTTGCTGACACGATTAGTTTGACGCGACGATCATAGAACTCATCGACAAGCGCAATGAATCGGCGCGCCTGGTTTTCCATCATCGCCTCGAAAATCGGCACGCCGGACACGATAACGGTCGGATACCAGCGAGCAACTTCAATGTAGTCATCCTGACTGCGCGGACCATCGCAGATGTCGTCGAAGTCGAACCAGACGATTCCTTTGGCGCAGCGTCGTGCACGAATCGTGCGTCCGTTAATATCAAGCTGGCGATCATCGGAGATCTCGCTTGATGCCGATTCATCGAACAGGTACGTCAGCCTGGAATGAGCCGCCTGGTCGTCCGGTGTCAGGTAAGTACCGGCCTCTTGCAGCAGGCGCAGCCGGTAGTCGATACCGCCCTCCAGGTTGACAACCTGCGTATGCGAATTGAGCAGATCGATAGCCGGCAAAAAGCGGCTGCGTTGCAGTCCGTTTTTGTAGAGCTTGGCGGGTGGCGAGTTCGAGGTCGTGACCAGGGTGACGCCCCGCTCGAACAGTCCGCGAAGTAACTTTACGAGAATCATGGCGTCGCCGATGTCACGAACGAAAAACTCATCGAAGCCAAGAACGCGGGTTTCCGCCGCGATATCGGCGGCGACTCGATCGAGTGGATCTTCAATATTGCCCAGCAAAGCCAGGCGTTTGTGTACGTCCTGCATGATGCGATGAAAGTGAATCCGCTTTTTCGCATCAATCGCAAGTGTCTCGAAGAAAAGGTCCATCAGGAATGTTTTTCCGCGGCCAACGCCGCCCCAGATGTAAAGACCCGGGATCGCCTGTAATCGATTGCCGCGAAATCTTGCGAAAAAGCCACGTTCAGCGCTGTTTTGTACCTGCAATCGCCGCTGCAGGTGCTCGAGTAGTGCCACGACGGTCTCCTGGGCCGCATCGCGTATGCGACCCTCGCGATTCAGACTGTTTTCCCACGCTTCCCGAATATTCAAATCTACCCTTAATACTGTATTGCGCGACGAAGGCGGCGTGGCAAGATTACCTCAGCTAGAATATATGCGTCCTGGAACCAGAGACAAGAAGCATGAGCGAATCAGCAGAGCGCGAGTCCATGGAGTTCGATGTCGTAATAGTCGGTGGCGGCCCCGCCGGCCTCGCTGCGGCCATCAGGTTGTTGCAGCTTGATGGCAGTTTGTCGGTCGTTGTCGTCGAAAAAGGTTCCGAGATCGGTGCGCACATCCTGTCCGGAAACTGCTTTGAGCCGACAGGGCTCAATGAATTATTCCCTGATTGGCAGGAGCGAGGCGCACCCGTCAAGACTGCTATTACCGGCGACCGCGTTTATTTCCTGACCAGTGATTCGAAGTCAGTGCGTGTGCCGGGTCTTTTTGTACCGCGCCCGATGCACAACAAGGGTAACTACATCATCAGCCTGGGCCGGCTTAGCCAGTGGATGGGCGAGCAGGCCGAGGCAGTCGGCGTCAACGTGTTTGCGGGTTTTGCAGCATCCGAAGTCCTGTACGACAGCGACGGCCGTGTTATCGGAGTCGCGACAAGTGACGTGGGCGTCTCCAAAAACGGCGAACGGAAATCCTCTTACCAGGCCGGATACGAACTTCGAGGCAAGTACACGATTTTCGCCGAAGGCTGTCGTGGCAATCTCGGCGAGCAGCTCATGGACAAGTTCGATCTGCGTGCAAACGCCGATCCGCAACACTATGGTATCGGCATCAAGGAGATTTGGGAGATTGACCCGGACAAGCACGAGGAAGGGCTGGTCGTGCACACCGCGGGCTGGCCGCTTGACAACAGAACGGAAGGCGGCGGCTTTCTGTATCACGCCGCCAATAACCAGGTGTTTCTCGGTCTGATTGTCGCGCTCAACTACAAGAACCCGCACTTGTCCCCGTTCGGCGAATTTCAGCGATGGAAACATCATCCAAAGATTCGCCAGTTCCTTGAAGGCGGTAAACGAATTGCTTACGGCGCACGTACTGTTAACAAAGGCGGCTTGCAGTCATTGCCCAAGCTCGCGTTCCCGGGCGGCATGCTGACGGGATGCGATGCAGGTTTCCTGAATGGCGTCAAGATCAAGGGTGCACACACGGCCATCAAGACGGGCATGCTGGCCGCGGAGTCCGTGCACAAAGCTCTGGCATCGGGCGATGCCGGGCAGGCTGAACTGGACGATTACGAACAAAGTGTCAAAGCGTCATGGGTTCACGACGAACTTTATCGCAGCCGAAATTTCGGTCCGGCGTTGCACAAGCTCGGCACCTTCCTGGCCGCGGCGTTCACATTCATCGACCAGAATATCTTTTTCGGAAAACTGCCGTTCACATGGTGCAACAAAACGCCGGATCACGAAGAGCTTTTGGATGCGAGTGAGGCGCGCGAAATTGACTATCCGAAGCCAGATGGTGTCATCAGCTTCGATCGCCTGTCGTCGGTTTACCTGTCGAGCACAAATCACGAAGAAGACCAGCCCTCACACTTGCTGCTGAAAGATGCAGATGTGCCCATCTCGGTCAATCTACCGAAGTGGGCCGAGCCCGCACAGCGTTACTGCCCGGCGGGCGTTTACGAAGTCGTCGACGAGGGCGGCGAGCAGCGCTTTCAGATCAACGCGCAGAATTGCGTGCATTGCAAAACCTGTGAGATCAAGGATCCGTCACAAAACATCGTGTGGGCCGTACCCGAAGGATCGGGCGGACCGAACTACTCCGGCATGTGAAGCGTCTTTGAGTCATGTCAGCCGCCAACGAGCAGCAAGTCAAGCAAGCCATTGATGCGGGTCGCACCGCATTGCAATCCGGTGACATGGAAGCCGGCTGTCGGCATCTGAGCAGCATCGATCATCCCGAAGCTTTGTACCTGCTCGCCCTGGCCAAACACCAGTTGGACCAGCGCGATGTCGCGGAGCAGGCGTTTCGTCGTGCACTTGCGCTGCAGCCCGAATTCACCCAGGCCAGGACTGCGCTTGGACGCCTGTTGATAGAACTGGAACGCTGGGAAGATGCCGCGCTCGTATACGTGGACTTGATGCAAGCGGCACCGGATGACCCGCAGGTGCGATTCGAACATTCGACTGTGCAACTGGGCCTGGGCAATTGCGAACAGGCCGCAACGAATTTCGATGCCTTGATCAGCGAAGGTAACGATCGGGCAGAGATCCGATTCATGCGGGCTCGAGCCAGGCTCGAACTCGGACAGATCAGCGCGGGGCTGGAAGATTTGCAAAACGCTCATGCCCGCGAACCAAACAACGATAGTATGAAGGAGCTGGCCCTAACGCTTTGGATGCGCGGTGAGACCGTTGCCTTCGACACCGTGCTCGGCCAGGCGTTAAAGAACCCGCCGCTCGTGGTTGCCGCCGCGGACATGTTGCGGCAAAGCGGGCAACCGGAGCGGGCGATCGCCGCAATCAATGCTGCGCGCGGATCACAGCCTTACCCGATCGAGGCATCTGCCGTGCTGACGCAAGCCTACCTCGACCTTGACGATGCAGATGCTGCGGAACGAACGGCACGCGATAGCCTGACCGAGGACCCCGGCAATTCGGGTATCAAGGTTCGCCTGATCTCGGCGCTTTTGATGCAAGGCAAGGCCGACGCGGCACTGGAATTGATAGTGCCGATGCGCCTGTCGGAGCCGAACGCACAACACTGGATCGCCTATGAAGCAACCGCGTTGCGACTGCTGGGCGATAAGCAATACGATCGTTTGGTTGATCTGGATCGATTCGTGAGGCCTTACGATTTGCCGGTACCCGAAGGCTTCGACTCAATTGACGCATTCAACCGGGCGTTTCTGCAGGCGCTCGATCCATGGCATCGTTACGAGCATCACCCACTCTATCAGTCGCTGCGCGACGGCAACCAGACGTCGCGTAACCTGACGAGCATCGACGACCCCGTCATCCAGGCGTATATCAACGCCCTGGATGCTCCGATTCGCGACTACATGCGATTCGTGGGTACGAGCAACGCACATCCGCTTACGGCGAGAAACACGGGTGAATACCGTATCGCCGGCAGCTGGTCAGTAAGACTTCATGGCCGCGGCAGGCACGTTAATCACGTGCACCCGGAAGGCTGGATCAGCTCTGCGTACTACGTGGCCGTGCCCGACGAGGTTCGGGACGAGACCGGCAAAGCCGGCTGGATAAAATTCGGGGAACCGCCATTCAGAAGCACGCCGCCGACACCGCCTCAGAAATGGGTGCAACCCTCAGCCGGTATGCTCGTGCTGTTTCCGTCATTCCTGTGGCATGGCACCGAGCCGATCAACGACGACTCGGTGCGCGTTACGGCCCCTTTTGACGTCGTACCCGCCTGAGCGGGTTCCAGCCCGTGATCGCCCGCATGGCGGGCTCCTACGGGGGAAAGGCCCCAGCCCGCGATCGCCCGCATGCGTCGTCCCCTCCGGGGAGCGGGTTCCTACCTGGGTTGCATACGAATCGCGCCATCGACACGAATTGTTTCGCCGTTTATGAATGCGTTGCCATAGATAAATGCGGCGACGTCCGCGTATTCTTCCGGCCGCCCCAGGCGCGGCGGAAACGGAACCTGCTTGCCGAGCGAATCCTGAACCTCTTCCGGCATGCCGGCGACCATTGGCGTTTTGAAGACGCCGGGCGCGATCGTGTTGACGCGAATGCCGAATTGCGCGAATTCGCGTGCCAGCGGCAGCATCATGCCGACGATGCCACCCTTGGATGCAGAATAAGCCGCCTGGCCGATCTGACCCTCGAAAGCCGCGATCGATGCGGTGCTGATAATGACGCCGCGCTCGCCATTCTCGTTGGGGTCATTGAGCTGCATGATGGCAGCGGCTTCCTTGGTGACGTTGTAGCTGCCAACCAGGTTGATCTGGATTACGCGGCTGAAATTTTCCGATGGCCAGGGGCCGTCACGGCCGAGTGTGCGTCCCGCCGTCGCGATGCCGGCACAGTTTACGGCCAGCGTTATTCCGCCCATGAATTCATTCGCGGACCGCATGGTGGCGCGTACGTTCTCTTCGCTGGATACATCCGTCCTGATAAATTTGGCACGGTCGCCGAGTTTCGCGGCGCTCGCGCCGCCCTGCTCTTCGTTGATGTCGAGCAGTGTCACATGCCCGCCCGCGCGAATGATGCGCTCGGCCGTGGCATAGCCGAGTCCGGAGGCGCCGCCAGAAATGACGGCTTCTGCAATTGCGAGATCCATGGGTACTCCCGGTTGGTTTGACGACTAGTCGATTTCAATTCCGATAGCGACAGCTTCACCGCCGCCAATGCAAAGTGATGCGATGCCGCGCTTCAGACCGCGGGCTTTCAATGCGTAGATTAGCGTCGTCGTGATGCGCGCGCCTGAAGCGCCGATCGGATGACCGAGCGCACACGCGCCGCCGTTGACATTGACCTTGGCACGATCGATGTCGACATCGCGTATTGCTGCCATTGTGACGACGGCAAACGCTTCGTTAATTTCGTAGAGGTCAACGTCGTCCGGGCTCCAGCCGAGATTTTCGTGCAGGCGCTGAATGGCCGATACGGGCGCTGTCGTAAACCAGGCCGGTTCGTGAGCAAAACTGGCGTGGCCAACGAGCCGGGCAAGCGGCGAGATGCCGCGTTTCCCGGCATCATTTGCCGTCATCAGCACGGTCGCGGCCGCTCCATCGGCAATCGACGATGAACTGGCTGCCGTGACAGTGCCGTCTTTTGCGAAAGCGGCGCGCAAGGTCGGGATCTTCTCGACATTGACCGTACCCGGTGTCTCGTCGGATTCAACCGTGACGTCACCCTTGCGGGTGCTGAAAGTGACGGGTGTAATTTCATCTGCAAAAACGCCATCAGCAGCGGCGGCCTGCGCCCAGGTGACGGATTCGATCGCAAACGTGTCCTGCTGGTCGCGCGAAAAACCGTATTTTTGCGCCGTTTGCTCGGCAAAGTGCCCCATCATTTCGCCTTCGTAGACGTCCTGAAGGCCATCCGTGAACATGTGGTCGAGCGCCTGCTGGTGGCCCATGCGGTAGCCGCCGCGTGCTTTGGGCAGCAGGTATGGCGCGTTGCTCATGGACTCAAGGCCGCCGGCTACTACGATACGGGCACTGCCGGCCTTGATCGCGTCATGTCCCATCATGATTGTTTTCATACCGGAGCCGCACATCTTGTTGATCGTAGTGGCCGATGTGCCGACAGGAATTCCCGCACCCAGCGAGGCCTGCCGTGCCGGCGCTTGCCCCAGGCCCGCGGGCAAAACGCAGCCCATGAGTACCTCGTCGATCTCCGCGGGATCGATGCCCGTATTGGTGACCGCCGCGCCAATCGCAGCAGCGCCGAGTTGGGTCGCCTTTGCGCCCGACAAGGCGCCCTGAAACGCCCCGATTGGCGTGCGTTGCGCGGCCGCTATGACGATGAAATCTGAACTCATTTGCTTGTCTCCTGAGCGGGGGGCGAAGAATGCGGTTGCCGAGCGTCTTTTTCAAGCAGGTCTGGCTCGTCCAAAACCGAAAGAATTGCGAGTCGTGCCGCTTCGGCGAGCTGCCGCTTGTCCGCAAACGCCGGATCGTCAGTCTCGATCGCCGGCAGAATCTCGACACGCAGTGGCCCGGGACGGGGCAAAATTCGGCCTGATGGCATCATTCGGCGAGTGCCGAATATTGCGACGGGCACGAGCGGCATCTCACCCTTGATTGCTGCGGCAAATGCACCGGCGCGAAAGCGGCCGACCCCGGCTTCTTCGACAAACGTGCCCTCGGGGAAAAAGGCCAGTGACTGGCCATCCTGCGCCGCCTTGACAATCTGGCGGGCATCCCGAGCGCTGCCGGCTGTCGTGAATCGCTCGACAAACCGGGAGCCGGCGCGCCGCAGCAGAAAATGGACGACCGGTATGTTGCGCATTTCGCCCTTGATAACAAAGGAAAAGCGGGGCGGCAGGGAAGCACTCAGCAGTGGTCCGTCAACCAGGCTGGCGTGATTTGCGACGACCACGCAATGCTCTTCGGGCAGGCGCTCGAGCCCAATGACCTCAACGCTGACGCCCGAGAGCATGAACACGGCGCGTGTGGCTGCCGTCGTCAGCCGCCGGCGTCTCGACAGTCCTGGCACGATTGTGACGACGATCAGCGAGAACAGGACACAGAGCAGGAAAACCAGCCAGGCGAACAGCCCCCAGAGGCCGTGCAGGAGTCGTGTGACGTACGTCACTTTATGTTAACGCCTTGGTGTTTCTGTGAAGCGGGTCACGCCGGTTGCAGGGCATCGTAATCATACTCAAACTCTTGAAAAATCCGTCGCTTGGCGGGCTGGACGGCGTAGTTTGCAGCGTGTCCGGGCGCCGGTGCAAGGGAATGCGCGACCGATAAGATGGAAACTATGGCAAGTAAAGACAGTAACAAAGAGACATCCGCCACCGTTGAACGCTCCGCAGAGCTCGTCGACCGGTTTCTCGATGCGATCTGGTCAGAACGCGGCCTGTCGCAAAACACGCTAGGCGCCTATCGGGCGGACCTGATGACGCTTAGCCGCGAGCTGGCGAAGCACGGCAAGTCCATCGATACGGGCGATAAGGCCGACCTTCTCGCGTTCATCGCCAAGCGCGTCGAAATGGGTGCGAAGCCGCGCTCGACGGCCAGACAGCTGTCCAGTTTTCGCCGCTTTTTCCGCTATATCGTGCGCGAGGGACTCCAGGATACTGATCCGACGGCAGACATCGAAATGCCGCGCATCGGCCGCTCGTTGCCCAAGACGCTGACTGAGGACGAAGTCGATTCCTTACTAAATGCACCGAATACCGACGAGCCGCTGGGTCATCGCGATCGTGCGATGCTGGAACTTCTCTACGCGACCGGTTTGAGGGTCTCCGAGCTCATCAACCTCAAGCAGTCGCAGATCAACTTCAATCAGGGTGTCCTGCGGATCATCGGCAAAGGTGACCGGGAGCGCCTGATCCCGCTCACCGATGAATCACAACGCTGGATTCGCGATTTCATCGACGGACCGCGTATGGAGATCCTGCTCGAGCGCCAGACCGACTACCTGTTCCCGACGCGCCGGGGCGACCGCATGACGCGGCAGGCGTTTTGGCACATCATCAAGCGCTATGCCGACAAAGCCGGCGTGCAGAAGAAAATGTCGCCGCACAGTCTGCGGCATGCGTTTGCGACACATCTGTTGAATCATGGCGCAGATCTTCGTGTCGTACAGCTTCTCCTCGGGCACAGTGACCTGTCGACCACGCAGATCTATACGCATGTCGCCAGAGAACGCCTCAAGGACCTGCACAGCGAACATCATCCGCGCGGCTAAAACTGGCCGAGAAAATCGAAACAAAAACCACCCTGGGCAGGTCTCAATCAGGGACAACTTTGCTAAACTCGCCGCTCCCTTGACCGGGGCTACTGTTTTCACTGAGGTGCTGCTTGATGATTCGCTCGTTTTCCAAAACCACGATTGCTACTTTAATTGCCGTCGGTTCCCTGTTCCTGGTTACGGCAGCATTCGCGGCTGAACAGGACGAGAAGCTAGAGAACGTGCGCGCGATAGTGTCTGGAATGTTTGACCAGATAGAGGGCGAAAACGTTAATCCGAGCCCGATCGACGGCTGGTACACGATTCAAAAGGGACCGGTCATCGCCTACATCTCGGATGACGGACGCTATCTGATGCAGGGCGAACTGATTGATCTGGACTCCGAGGTTAACCTGACCGAGAAAATCCGCAACACGGCGCGCCACGATACGGTCACCGGGATTAGCGAAGATCAGTTCATCAAATTCTCGCCGGCCGACGTAAAGAACTCGATCACTGTATTTACAGATGTCGAATGCACCTACTGTCGACGTCTTCACAGCCAGATCGATGGGTATCTCTCGTATGGCATCGAAGTACGCTACTTGTTATATCCGCGCAACGGACCGGCATCGAGCTCCTGGAATACATCCGAAGAAGTCTGGTGTTCATCGGATCGCCAGAAGGCACTGACCGCGGCCAAGCTTGATCGCGAGTTTCAAACATCGGCGTGCGATGCATCCGTTATTCAGGATAACTATGCCCTGGGAGCGGAAGTTGGGCTTTCGGGCACGCCGGCGATCATTCTTGAAGACGGCACTCTGATCAGTGGTTACGTGCCACCCGATGCGCTCAACGAGCGCCTGGAAAATCAAAATAAGGGGTCAGAGTAAATCACCCCAATCTATCGTAGTTCGTGAATGTGAACGCCGTTGTTGCAACCGCGATCTTCGAAGTACTTCTGCAGCGCAAAGCGGCCGCTGCGAAACGCGAGGTCGTCCCACGGGATATCCGCTTCGCTGAATAGCTGCGTTTCAAGGCTTTCGTCACCAGCACCGAAACCACCTTTCAATTTGCCGGTAAAGAACATGTGTACCTGGCCCGCGTGAATCACGTCAATCGATGCGAACATGTGCCCGATCTCGATTTTGGCGCAGGCTTCCTCCAGCGTCTCGCGAGCGGCGCCGTCGGCAAGCGATTCGCCGAGTTCCATAAAGCCGGCAGGCACGGTCCAAAAGCCATATCGAGGTTCGATGGCGCGCTTGCAGAGCAGAATCCTGCCCTCTTGCTCCACGACGCAGCCAACCACGATCAACGGGTTTTGGTAATGAGTGGTATCGCACTGATTGCAGACCCAGCGCTCACGATTGTCGTCCGCCGGAACCGTTCGTCCGACGAGCGAGCCGCAGTTCGAGCAATACTTCATGGGTGGCAACATAGGGTCACAAATAAGTGTGGTACCGGGAGGGGGACTTGAACCCCCAAGGTGTTGCCACCGGCGGATTTTGAGTCCGCTGCGTCTACCAATTCCGCCACCCCGGCCGAGATGGCGCACAGTACGGCCACAACGGCCGAATTTCAATATTTTGCGACGCTTTAAGGGCAAAGAGCATCTAACATTCGAGACATGAGCAAATTTGCGGATATCCAGATCGATCAGGCGATCATCAAGCGAGCCGCGCGCGGCGACGCGCGGGCGCACGAGATCCTCTATCGCGCGTTCGCGACGCCAGTGTACTCACTGTGCCTTCGCTTCACGCGGGTACCTGCCAACGCCGAAGACCTCGTGCAGGAGACTTTCATAGAGATTATGCGGTCGATTGCGAAGTTTCGGGGCGAGGCCGCACTGGGTAGCTGGATTCGGCGTATTGCCGTGACCAAGTCGCTGATGTTCCTGCGCTCAGCGTGGACGAGCCGCAGCCGGGCGCTGGCCGAGGGCTTTGATGACATGACAGCAGGCGACAACCTGAGCCACGGCATCTCCAGGCATCCGGACGATGCCATGGACCTGGACGCAGCGCTTGCGAATTTGCCGGACGTCAGCCGCACCGTTGTATGGCTGCACGATGTTGAAGGATTTACACACAAGGAAATTGCGGCGGTCATGGGCAAGACGGAGAGTTTTTCCAAGTCGCAATTGTCGCGTGCTTACCAGCGCCTCAGACCGATGCTGGAAGTAACGCAGGAGTCGATCGGCGCAGATGGCGCCGCCGCACAAGGTTATTGAGGGAGTTACTCACGATGAGTCGTGATGAGAAGGATGAAGAGATGATTTACGGTTTAACCGCAGACGAGCGGGATGTGTTGCTGCTGGGCCTCAATGAGCTGCCCGATACGATGCCGCCACGCGCCGTCTGGCACCGGATTCGAGAACAGGCAGAGGCCGAGGGCCTGATATCGAAGCCGCGGTCCCGGCGTCCGTCGACCTGGTACATGGGTGGCGGTCTTGCGGCTGCGGCCATGCTCGTGGTCGTGATTTTGCCTGGTCGTTTGGAAACTCCCGAAGGGGGCACAAGCGGTTCGGAGGGCATTACGGTCCCGCCGCCGGCAGTTGCGACGACCCAGCCGGAATTGAACGTGCTACAGGCGCTCATGGTTGAGTCGCGGCACCTCGAAACCGATTTGCGCTCATTGCCGAATGAGCCGCGCGTTGTTCGTGTTGGCACACAAGCCACGATCATCGAGATCGAAGACCGCATTGCGGCGATCGATTACCAGTTGAGTGACCCGGAAGTGCGGATGACTTCGGAAAATCAGGAAATTTTCTGGCGCGAGCGCGTCAGGTTGATGAAATCGCTTGTTCGATTGCGCTATGCGCAGGCGCAGCGGACGGCGTTTTGATTGTGCAGGAGAAGGACCCGATGAAGAGTTTTAAGTTTGTATTGACTGTCGCAGCAATGCTGCTTGCCAGTCAGGCCGTCGCGCAGGAAGGCGAAGAGCAGCGTGCGCGCGAGATTGAAGCGCGCGAAATGGAGTTCAGCCAACAAATGCGTGACGCCGAAGAACGCCTGGCCGAGGCAGCGAAACGAGTTGCCGAATTAAGCCAGGAACGGCTTGGCGCGCTCGGAGGCATCCGTGGATACGCATTCGATATTTCGAACAAGCCACGCCTGGGCGTTAATATTCAAAGCAATAACTCGCGCGAACCCGTCGAAGGTGTGCTCATCCTCAGTGTAACGCCGGGAAGTGCGGCGGACGACGCCGGCTTGCACGCCGGCGACATTATTACGGCCGTGAATGGCGAGTCATTGACCGCCGAGTCGTCCCAAGAGGCAAACCTGCGGTTGCTTGACTTCATGAAAGGCGTGCAGGAAGGCGATCAGTTGGATATCGAGTACATGCGCGATGGCAAGGTCAGCACAGTCCAGGTCGAGCCGCGAGTGGTTGATCAGCATACATACGCATGGATGTCCGATGGCCAGAATTTCACGTTCCCACAGATGCCGGAATTTCACGTATCGCCGGAGATTGCGGAGAAGTTTCGCTTCAGTTTCGGCGGTTGGCGCCGTGGCTGGGGCGATATGGAAATCGTCGAGCTGACCGCGGGTCTCGGCCGGTACTTCGGCACGGACTCGGGTCTGCTGGTGATCAGCGCTCCGGCGTCGAACGCCTTTAAACTGCAGGAGGGCGACGTGATCGTGAGTATCGACGGACGCGAACCGTCTTCGATCAATCATGGCATGCGAATTCTTCGCTCGTACCAACCGGGCGAGAAACTCACTCTCAATATCATGCGCGACAAAAAGCGCCAGACGATCGAGATCGAGATTCCCGACGATCGCACAAGCATGCTCGCCGAGCCGACAATCAAGCTCGTAAAGCCGGCTCGCGTGCGGCTCCCGCGTCCTGCGCGTGCGCGATCGGAGCGCACCTGAGTAGTTCGTCGTCTCGTAATCCACCACCGCGAGGCGTAATGGGCGCGCATGGCATTTGATACCATGCGCGCCCATGTTTATTTCAGACTTCAACTACGAGTTACCCGAATCGCTGATCGCGAAGCATCCGACCAGTGAGCGGCGTGCGAGCCGCTTGCTTGAAATTGGCGACTCGCTTGTCGACAGGCGCTTTCACCAGCTCCCGGATTTGCTCAGGGCCGGCGACCTGCTCGTGTTCAACGACACACGCGTTATCGCCGCGCGCCTCGAAGCGCGCAAGGAAACCGGCGGACGAGCCGAGATTCTGATCGAACGAATTGAGGGCGCTCGGCGGGCGTTGGCGCATATTCGTGCGAGCAAGTCACCCAAACGCGGCACCGTGCTGTTATTGCGCGAGGGTGTCAGGGCCAACGTTGAGGGCCGCGACGGCGAATTGTTTGTGCTCACATTCTCTGACGACATCGAGGCGATTCTCAACGCACAAGGTGAAGTGCCATTGCCGCCTTACCTTAATCGCAGCGCAGATGCGGGCGACGCCGAGCGATACCAGACCGTGTACGCGAAGGACCCCGGTGCAGTGGCGGCGCCGACTGCGGGACTGCATTTCGATCAGCAGATGCTGGACCAGACGCTGGCAGCCGGCGTCCGGCATGCCTGGGTAACGTTGCATGTCGGCGCCGGGACATTTCAGGCGCTGAGGCATGAAGACGTTGAACGCAATCGCCTGCACAGTGAGCGCGTAAAACTTGGCGAAGAGTGCGCTGAACTTGTCCGCGAGACGCGTGCCGAAGGAGGGCGGGTTATCGCCGTCGGCACTACGGCTGTCAGGTCGCTGGAATGCGCGTCGCGCAGCGGCGAACAAGGCAACGAGATCAGGGCCTTTCACGGTGAGACCGATCTCTTTATCCTGCCGGGCTACCGCTTTCGTTCCGTAGACGCAATGATCAGCAATTTCCACCTGCCAAAGTCGTCGCTACTAATGCTGGTTGCCGCGTTTGCCGGTAAAAACCGTATCCTGGCGGCGTACGAACATGCCGTGCGTTCGCACTACCGCTTCTTTAGCTATGGTGACAGCATGTTTCTGACTCCGGATCCGGCCGCATGAAATTCGAGCTTCGTAGTCGCGATGGCCTCGCGCGCCGCGGCGCGATTTCTTTTCGTCGAGGCACTGTGCAGACGCCGGCGTTCATGCCGGTTGGCACCTATGGCACCGTCAAAAGCGTTACGCCGGAAGAGGTTGCCCACGACGGCGCCGAGATAATTCTCGGTAATACGTTTCATCTGATGCTGCGTCCCGGCACGAGGATAATTCGCAAACACGGCGGACTGCATGAGTTCATGAACTGGCCCGGCCCGATACTGACGGACTCCGGTGGCTTCCAGGTTTTTTCCCTGGCGGGCATGCGCAAGATGTCGGAGAAGGGCGTGACATTTCAGTCACCCGTGAATGGCGACACGGTTTTTCTGACGCCCGAGAAATCGATCGAGGTCCAGAACGACCTCAATGCTGACGTGGCGATGGTGTTCGATGAATGCACGCCGTACCCGGCCAGCGAATCGGCGGCACGTGACTCAATGGCATTGTCGATGCGCTGGGCGAGGCGCTCACGGCAACGTTTCGATGAACTCAAGAGTGACGAACCCGATCGCGGCGAGGCATTGTTCGGCATCGTACAGGGCGGTATCTACGAGGAGCTGCGCGAGGAATCGTTGACAGCATTGACGGGCATTGGTTTTGAAGGTTACGCAATTGGCGGGCTTGCGGTTGGCGAACCCGAGGATGAACGAAACGCCGTACTCGATTTTCTGGGCCCGCGGATGCCTGTTGATGCACCGCGGTACCTCATGGGTGTCGGCCTGCCCCTGGATATTGTTGAAGCGGTGAGCCGCGGCGTGGACATGTTCGATTGCGTCATTCCGACGCGACACGCGCGCAATGGTCAGTTGTACACTTCTCGCGGCACGATCAAGTTTCGGCATGCCCGGTACGCTGACGACACCTCGCCCCCGGACCCTGCGTGCGAGTGTTACACCTGCCGAAACTACAGCCTTGCCTATCTCCGGCACCTTGAGAAATGCGGCGAAATTCTGGGCTCGCGACTCGCGACGATTCATAACCTTCATTATTATCAATTGCTTATGAAAAATATTCGGATGGCAATCGATGCCGGGACCCTTGCGGAATTGGTGGCGTCGCTGCGCTCGGTGTATCGCTGATCGATTGCAGGGCTTGTGATTCCAGAAGCTGCCCATAAGTAAACACGTCTATGCCATAATACCGCGCTGAATTTGGGGGCGGACCCCAACCAGACCTTCAGAACTCTCGGAATTTCTCATGGATTTTTTCATCAGTAACGCGTACGCGCAGGGCGCGCAGCAGACCGACCCGTTTGGCTTTTTGTTGCCGATGGTGGTCATTTTCGGCGCTTTCTATTTTCTCCTGATCCGGCCGCAGCAAAAGAAACAAAAAGCACACGCGAAGCTTGTCTCCGACCTGAGCGTCGGCGACGAAATCTTGTCCGGCGGCGGCATACTCGGCCGGATCACGGGCGTGAGCGAGCATTATGCAATCGTTCATATAGCCGACAACACTGAGATCAAGGTTCAAAAATCGAGCATCTCCCAGGTCGTTCCCAAAGGCACATTCGAAGAAGCCTGATGCGTTATCGGAAAAGCCTGGTTCGCCACAGAAAAAGCACTACTCGCTTCCAAAGAACAATCATCGATGAATAAGTACCCTTACTGGTTAAACATACTTGTGCTCGTCATCCTGATGACGGGCATGTTGCTGGCGCTGCCGAATATTTATGGTAGCTCGCCGGCTGTACAAGTGGCCGACAAGAATGGCGTTGCTATTAGCGAAGACAGGCTTGAGGAGTTCGTTCGCGTCGTCGAGAATACCGGCGCCACGACCGAAGCGTCGTATCTGAAGAAAGGTCGTGTCGTTATTCGGTTCACGTCGGCCAGGGACCAGGGTATGGCCAGCAAAGTTCTGCGTGAAAACTACTCGCGCGAGTTCAGCGTCGCGCCGACGCTCGCGCCGCGACTGCCCGATTGGGTGAGAGGTCTCGGCTTGAATCAGATGAGCCTGGGTCTCGACCTGCGCGGCGGTGTTTATGTGCTGCTTGAGGTCGACATGGATACGGCTGTCAACACGCGCCTGGGCCTTTACCGGCAGGACTTTGACGACCGCCTTCGCGAAGCACGTATTCGACATCGAGTTGATTTGAACAATTCGGTCGTCACGGTCCGGTTGCAAAGTGTGGAAGATACCGCGGCGGCTCAGGATATTCTGCGCCGTTCAGACCCCGACATAATTATTAGCGAGAGCGCCGACGGGCGGTCGTTGTCCGTGCGCATGACCGAGACCCAGGTGAAGGCCCGCCAGGATCTCGCCATTGAGCAGAACATCACGACGCTGCGAAATCGTGTTAACGAACTTGGCGTCTCGGAGCCACTTGTTCAACGGCAGGGTGTCGACCGGATTGTCGTGCAATTGCCGGGCGTACAAGACCCCACGAAGCTCGATGAGATTTTGACGGCGACCGCGACACTGGAATTTCGCCTTGTCGATCAGTCTGGTGACGAGCCAGGTTCCCGTCGTTACCCGGGCCGTGGTAATGAGCCGGCCGCGATCCTGAAGCGCCGGGTGATTGCGTCGGGCGATCAGATCATTGATGCGGAGTCCGGTTTTAGCGAAGGCCGGCCCGCTGTCTTTATCAAGCTCGACGCGGCAGGCGGCGAGAGTATGCTGGAGACGACGCAGAACAACCTGCAAAAACCGATGGCAACGGTGTTCATCAAAACGAGCCGCGAGACCGTGGTTCGAAACGGTGTCGAAGAAAAGCGAACAATCAAAACCGAAGAAATAATCAATGCCGCGACAATTCGTGGCGTTTTCAAAAACAATTTTCAGATTACGGGCCTGACGCCGGTCGAGGCGCGTGATCTGGCGCTGTTGTTGCGAGCGGGCGCCCTGGCGGCGCCCGTCTACAAGATCGACGAGCGAACAATCGGACCGAGCCTTGGGCACGACAATATTGAGCGGGGCTCTCAGGCGATCGTCATCGGTTTTCTTGCAGTCATCGTGTTCATGGCCGTGTACTACCGCTGGTTTGGGGTGATCGCGAATGTCGCTCTGTTCTCAAATCTGATTTTTATCGTTGCGCTGCTGTCGCTGTTGCAAGCGTCGTTAACGCTGCCAGGTATTGCGGGCATCGTGCTGACGGTCGGTATGGCTGTTGATGCGAACGTGCTGATTTTCGAACGAATACGAGAGGAAATTGCGGCTGGTAATGCGCCTCAGTCGGCGATTCACTCGGGCTATGAAAAAGCCCTGTCGTCGATTGCCGATGCCAACATTACGACGCTGATCGCGGCAGTCGTCTTGTTCGCATTCGGTACCGGGCCTATCAAGGGTTTCGCAATCACGCTGTTACTCGGCATTATTACGTCGATGTTTACGGCTATCGTTGGCACGCGTGTAATCGTAAATCTCGTGTTCGGCGGACGCCGAATCGAAACTGTGCCGGTCTGAGGGAACAGCGATGCGACTCATCAAGGAAAAGACAAACATCGATTTTCTTGGCCCGACGCGGCGCAAGAGCGCATTGTCGTTGTCGGCCCTGTTCATTGTTGTGTCGCTCGCGTCACTGGTCATGCGCGGGCTTGAACTTGGTATTGACTTCACGGGCGGTATTTTGCTCGAGGTGGGCTACCCACAGGCCGCGGATATTGAAACGATTCGCAGCAGGCTCGCCGATGCCGGATTCAGCGACGCCCAGGTACAGCAATTTGGTGAGGATACGGACGTACTGGTTCGCCTGCCGCCGCAAGGCGATGCGAAACCCGGCGAAATTCGAACGCAATTGAAAGCCGTCCTTGAATCCGCCGGAGACAAGGTCGATTTGCGGCGCGTAGAATTCGTTAGCCCCCAGGTCGGCGAGGAACTGACCGAAAAGGGCAGTCTCGCGATGATTTTCACGATGTTAATGATTTTCGCCTACGTGATGTTTCGCTTCCAATGGAAGTTCGCTTTCGGAGCGGTGACAGCCCTCGCGCATGACGTCATCGTGACGGTTGGATTCTTTTCGATCTTTCGGCTGCCGTTCGATCTGACGGTTGTCGCGGCCGTGCTTGCCGTGATTGGATATTCGCTCAACGACACGGTCGTGGCCTTCGATCGAATCCGTGAGAATTTTTTCAAGTTGCGCGGTGTATCTGCCGAAGAGTCAATGAACACATCAATCAACGAGATGCTGGCACGCACCATTATTACAGGTGCCACGACATTGCTGGTACTGGTCGCGTTGCTGACCCTGGGTGGTGAGTCGATCGCGCCGTTCTCGATCGCATTGATCGTCGGCATTATCGTGGGAACCTACTCATCAATCTACACGGCCAGCGCGACCGCGCTGCTGCTTGGCGTCAATCCGCAGGATTTGCTCGAACCCGTCAAAGATCCGAGTCTCGTAGACGACCTACCCTGACCGACAGGAGCCCGCCGCGCGGGCAATTCCCAACCCATGACAGCCGCCGGCTATTTGGGCTGCGAATGGGTGGCTCCTCATCGAAATGGCTCGCTACGCTGCGCTTTATTTTCGATGAAG
>CAYLTW010000022.1:0-31198 GCA_964386735.1 uncultured Woeseiaceae bacterium | reverse complement strand
ACCACAATGGGGTTGTGGGGGTCGGGAGTTCGAATCTCCCCGCCCCGACCAATTATGCCGGTTGCGTTGCGCCCGGTAGTTTTCGATCTTCTATACCCAGCAGAATCGGTTGCGCGGCCTCTCTGTAGATATTCACTTTCGCATTGTAGGCAACGCGGGAGAGGCCGTGCTTGTCCGTTATATTCAAGCGACGAATATTGAACTGACCATCGCCCATATCTTCGCCGGTCAGGTAACACTTGATTGCCGTTACCCGTTCACCGGAAAACTCCATTCCGCTTAATTTGGAAAGGTCTCCTTGCGCCCGCTGCAGGAACGTCACGGCATCGAGATTGGCTTGCGTCGTTTCATGGTCCGTCGCTTCAATCAGGACGTGTGCGAGGAAGTCACCAACAAGGATTTGGCCGGGTAGTGCGGCCTCGATCATTCGCGCCAGTTCAATCGTAACGTCACCGACAATAAAATCGTGCATTGTCGGATTCAGGCCCTCGGCCTGGTGGAACTCGTAACAACTGCCAACGTGGAAGCAAGCCCGCAGTCTTGGCACGGTGTTCGCAATGGATTTGGCCCGTGCAATTGCGTTGTCTGCAAGTACGATGTGCATGAAGTGATACAGGTTGACGTTGGCTTCGAGGCCATCGTCACGATTCCACACGTAGAACCCGTCACCACTCGATGAGCGCGCGAAATTAATACCGACATCCTGTTCGAGCATTTTCGCGTGCGCCGAGTTCAACGAATAAGAGAGGCTGTTCAATTGAGTCATCTGCTCAAACGGCGTCAGAAGGCTAAAACCAACAATATCGAACAGGGTAACGGCGCGACTTGCGACATAGTTGATGCCATAGCGCCGAATCATCTTCTCGATAATCTGCGTCTCGACGTGGTGCCCCGACAGGGGCTCGCGCAGCGCTATATAAATCGGTTGCACTTCGAGCAATCGTGCAACTTTTTGCATTTGCGTAAAAGTCAGTTGCCGATCGCCGGAAATGAGTTCAGTAATGAAGCGCGGCGATACTCGTGGGGGCTTATTGTCCTCGCGGTTCGCCGTATACTCGGCAATTGCGTAATGAGGGACCACAAGTACCAGGACACCTTCGTCCAGCGGCGCCCAGCTAAGGATATTGTTCTGGCCCAGCGACCAGTGCCGATGCAAGTTGCGTTCGAGTTGCACAAGATTGCTACGCTGGCGCAAACCCATTTCCTGGGCGAGGCCGGCAAGTTGATCCAGATACGGCGAAAAATCGGCTATTCGGCGAATTCCGGATTGAGATAGATCGTCAAGTTTCATACGGTCAGTTGAAGCTAGTCTTCTCCAGGGTTTATCGCAAGTATTATCCGAAAGTGATTGTAAGCAGTGAAAAAAGTTGAAACATTGTCGGGCTGTGCTTGACATCTATTTTACATAAAATGGGACGCCGGTAGCGGCAGAGTTTGAAATGACAGACGCAGCGCCAAAACTCGAAGACATTATTGCGCTCCGCGCCTCGCTTGGCGCGACAATCGTTCGCACGCCGACGGTCCGCTGCACCGGCATTGAGGATCTGCTGGGAAACGCTACGACGGTATTCGGCAAACTCGAATTCCTGCAGCACACGGGCACATTCAAGGCGCGCGGTGCGTTAGCTGTCGTCAGCAAACTGGACAAGGATCAATTGGCAACCGGCATTACGGCTGTAAGCGCCGGAAATCACGCGATCGCGACAGCTTTTGCTGCGAAGGCCGTGGGCACACACGCCAAAGTCGTAATGATCGCCTCGGCCAACCCGGGCCGGATTTCAGCATGTCGCGACTTTGGCGGCGAAGTCATAATGGCAGCGAACGCACACGTCGCATTTGAACTTGCAGAAAAAATTCAGCAGGAGGAGGGTCGTTTTTTCGTGCATCCGTTCGATGGCAGGGATATTGCGACTGGCACGGGAACGGTCGGCCTCGAGATTTCCGAGCAAGTGGACGACGTCGATGCCGTACTTGTTTCCATTGGAGGCGGTGGATTGATCGGCGGGATCGCGAGTGCCCTTAAACAAATGCAGACCGGGTGCAGGATTTTCGGTGTCGAGGCCGATGGTGCCGACTCGATGCATCGCAGCTTTGCGGCGGGCCGGGCGGAGTCGATCGATGAAGTACGTACGATCGCCGACAGCCTCGGCGCACCATTCGCCACGCCGTACTCGTATGAACTGTGCAGGGACAATGTCGATCAGCTGACCCTGGTAAGCGACAGGCAATTACGCGAGGCAATGGGCTTCTTGTACAAGCACATGCAAATTGCCGTCGAACCTGCCTGTGCTGCTACGACTGCAGCATTGCTGGGGCCATTGCGTGATCAATTGAGCGGCAAGAAGGTCGTACTCGTTTTTTGCGGCAGTAACATTGATTGGGTGACCTGGCAGGATCAGGCTATTCTGAATTGAAATGCTAATAGACCAACTAAAAGACATCGTCGGGCCCAAAGGCTGGACGACGGACGATTCCGAGCTCGAGCCGCATGTGACCGAATGGCGAAATGTTGTTCGAGGCAAAACCCCGATCATGGTTTCGCCGGCATCGACTGAAGACGTGTCGAAAGTTGTTCGAGCTTGTGCGGCTGCCGGTGTCGCAATCGTCCCGCAGGGCGGCAATACGGGTTTGTGTGCGGGCGCGGTGCCGGACGATTCGGGAGAACAGGTCATCTTGAATCTGAGGCGAATGAACAGAATTCGACGGATTGAGCCGCTGGATTTTTCGATCGTTGTGGATGCCGGCTGCGTTCTTGCAAAAATTCAGGACGCAGCGAAAAAGGTTCATCGATATTTTCCATTGAGTCTGGGAGCCGAGGGGAGTTGTCAGATTGGCGGCAACCTTTCAACCAATGCCGGCGGAATCAACGTGATCCGGTATGGGACGGCCAGAGACCTTGTACTTGGACTCGAAGTTGTCCTGCCCGACGGCAGAATATGGAACGGATTGAAGACGCTGCGGAAGGACACCGCGGGCTATGATCTGAAGCAGCTTTTTGTCGGCAGCGAAGGCACGCTCGGCATAATCACGGCAGCGGCATTGCGTCTGTATCCGGACCCGGGCGTAACCACATCGGCACTGCTGGCCCTTGACCGGGCCGGAAATGCGATTCCTCTGCTGGCCGAGTTGCGCTGCTCGCTCGCTGATCGAATTGAGGCATTTGAGCTTATCGGCGCGCGTCCCTTTGAGTTTGTCGAGCGCCATATCGCCGGTGCCACTATTCCCTTCGGCGAATCGTACCCATGGTACGTCCTTATCGAGTCTTCGGTGCAGGGATCGAATGAGACGCTGGAGCGCGCGTTGTCGAAGTGTGTCGAGCAGGGGCTCGTACTCGATGCGGTCATTGCCAAAAGCGATGCGGAAGCCGAAAAGTTGTGGCGATTGAGGCATTCGATTGCCGAGGCGGAAAAGCGGGAAGGCGTCGGGCTGAAACACGATATTTCTGTTCCAATCGGGCGCATGGAGGACTTTCTTGCGCGTGGCGAGGCCCTGCTGGCTGAGGCTGTCCCGGAAGCGCAACTTGTCGCATTCGGTCATGTTGGTGACGGCAATCTGCACTATAACGTTCATTTTCCGGCGGGAATCACCGACGATGAACTGGCTGAGAAAAAAAGTCGGATCTCCGTCTTGATCTACGATCTTGTAGCGGAACTTGGTGGCAGCTTCAGCGCGGAACATGGCGTCGGATTATTGAAACGCGAGTACCTGGCGCGCTACAAGGACGACGTCGATCTCGATCTGATGCGGACGCTGAAAAAGGCTCTGGACACCGCTAATATTCTCAATCCTGGCAAGGTAATTTGACGACCAGTTCCGTATGTGGCCAAAAGCAAGGCTGTAAGATGGCCGGATGAATGCGGAGTCCGAAAAAATTCGCCAAACGCTGACCGAGCAGTTATCCAGTCTGGACAAGAATCTCGAAGCGAGCACTGGCGACGTCGAGATGCTCGCCGACATCCAGCAGGGAATCGGGCGCCTGCTTGCCGACAATGGCAGTGTCGAGGGCGAAATCCGGCGCGTGCTTCAGGAACGCTTCGATGCTGGCGAGCTTCGCAAGGAAACCTATCAACTTGTGAAATCCATGCTGGATCGATTTATCTCGGAAAAAATGCCGACCAGCCCGACGCCAGATATTGGTACGCCGGCGCCATTGCCAGAGACGGGTACCAAAGAACTCGGCGAACTGGATGAAGAAGAGCCCGACGAGTTTTCGTCGACGGCAGTAATTCCCAATGAAGTCCTGAGGCCACCGACGGCGGATGATCGTGTTCAGGTCGGTTCCGTACTGCGAGATCGATTCCTGCTGCAGGAACGAGTCTCCGGCGGCAGTATGGGAGTTGTCTACCGGGCAATGGACAGGCGGCTCGCGGAAGCAGCTTCCCAGGACCCCTGGGTTGCGATCAAGGTTTTGTCACCGCAATTGTCACAAAGCGGACCAGCGTTGCGCGCATTGCAACAAGAGGCCGCGAAGGGACGTTGTCTGGCGCACCCCGGCATTGTTCGGTTCATTGACCTCGATCGCGATGACGATCTCTATTTCATCGTGATGGAATGGCTTGAGGGCAGAACACTTGCCGACATTCTCGATTCTCCGGACGGCAAGAAAATCGGCCCTGAGCGGGCCGTAGAAATTGTGCAACAAATCGGCAAGGCGCTGGATTACGCGCACAAATGCGGCATTGTGCATGCCGACGTCAAGCCCGGAAACGTCATGATTCTTCTAACCGGGGATGCGCGCGTTTTCGACTTCGGCGTTGCCCGGGTATTGCGGACGCAAGCGGATGACGACACTACTGACCAAGGTGTCCTCAACGCCATCACGCCGGAGTACTCAAGCATGCAGGTTCTGACGGGGGATAAACCGGTGCCGTCGGACGACGTATTCTCACTGGGATGCCTCCTGTACCGATTGATCGCCGGTTACCGGGTTTTCGGGCCGCGCAATGCCGCTGAAGCTGCCGAGGAGGGCATGAAACCACAGCGTCTGAAAGGCATTCCCGAATACCAATGGCAAGCAATAAGAAGGGCAATCTCCTACTCACGCGTCTCCCGATTCAAATCGATGACAGATTTTCTGGATGCGCTCGACGATCGCGCCGATGAAACAATCAGTTTCGAGGAGGAGAAAGACCTCGACGAGCTTGATTCGGGCGGCGGCAAAGGCAGGCTGTTCGGCCTGATCGCCTTGTTGGTGCTGCTCGTTGCTGGCGGGTATTTATTCGGTCTTGCGAACCTCGTCAAGGATTATCTCGATGACGAAACGCAGCTAAGTGTGCCCGTCGTCGCAACGCCGGCAATTGAAGAGTCCGAGGCTGGCCCGGTGGGAATGATCGAGGATATCGCCGAGCCCGCTAAGGTTGACGTCGTTGAAAGTGCAGGGAATGACGAAACTTTGCCGGAAACTGTTGTTGAAGAAGAGCCGCTCGTACCTGGCATCGACTTTTCAACATTGCCGCCCCCTGATTTCGAAGTTGTCTTGCCGACGACGGGTGAATCCATCGCGACCCTGGCGGTCACGCTACGCGAGGACGGAGCGCCTGTTGTCATCGACCTGGTTCGCTCTGTCAATATCGACTTCCCAATCGAATTGCTGATCGAAGAGGTGGGCTACAGCGGAAATCGTTCACCATGGGCATCCGGCCAGCTTGAGATATCGGACGACGGTCTCGTATCGCTTCCGGCGGGACAGGACCGGGCACGCGTAACGCTGAACATGGCGAGTGATCCCTTGCGGGAGGCCGACCAGCAGTCAACGCTGCTCGTGCGCGAGGCGTATTCAGCCAGTGCGGAACTGGCAAGACTTGAAGTTGTTCTTGAGGATGATGACCAACGGTCATTTGAAGCAGGCTTGCCGCGCAACACGGTGGCATTTGCTGTGAGCCAGATCGCGGTGGCTGAGAGAGACCCGGCAGTGCAGATCGACATACTTCGCTTCAATCCGGACAACCAGTCGATCGTGATCGACTTTTCTGTAAAAGACATAACAGCATCGGAAGGCGAGGACTACTTCTCGCCGGGCGGACATTCGATTTCGTTCGCGCCAGGCCAACGTACGGCGCGATTGCTGATTCCTCTTGTGCAGGATGCGGTCGCCGAGGGGGATGAAGCATTTACCGTCGAACTGGCAACTCGTGGCGCGCATGCCGGCAGTGATGTGTACCATCGTATTGTCATCATGATTCGCGACGACGACACGCCAGGACAATGATTGATTGCTAGATTCCGCCTGAATTGTTATTAATCGTTTGCGTGCTCCGGCGCGAGCGAGTGACAGCGGGCCTTTCCATGGAAAAAAAAGACTTACGACGATACTCGCGTGTTGTTGTTGATGGTGACGAACAGGCGCCCAGCCGCGCGATGCTGCGGGCGGTTGGATTCGCTGAGGGCGATTTTGCACGCCCACAGATTGGTATTGCGTCCACCTGGAGCATGGTCACTCCCTGCAACATGCACATCGGCGCGCTCGCTGACGAAGCAGCCCGGGCGGCGGACGAGGCCGGCGGAAAAGGTGTTGTGTTCAATACGATCAGTGTTTCCGATGGTATTTCCATGGGTACACCCGGAATGCGCTATTCGCTCGTGTCGCGAGAGATCATCGCCGACTCGATCGAAGCCGTTACGGCGGCGGAAGGGTTCGATGGCCTCGTCGCGATCGGTGGCTGTGACAAGAACATGCCCGCTTGCGTAATGGCGATGGCGCGCCTCAACCGGCCGTCCGTATTCGTTTACGGCGGTACGATCAAACCGGGTGCGAACCGGCGAGACATAGTATCGGTTTTCGAAGCGGTTGGTTCGGTGTCTGCTGGAAAAATGAGCAGCGAGGAATTGCTCGAGATTGAGCGGACAGCGGTTCCGGGTCCCGGCGCGTGTGGCGGAATGTACACGGCGAATACCATGGCGTCGGCAATCGAGGCGCTGGGAATGAGCCTTGCCAACAGTTCCGCGCAAGAAGCCGTCTCAGAGCACAAAATTGACGATTGCCGGCGCGCCAGCGCGGCAGTCATGCAAATGCTGCGAGAGGATACCAAGCCGCTCGACATCATGACGAAAGGGGCGTTCGAGAACGCGATCGCCGTCGTAATTGCGCTGGGGGGATCCACAAACGCGGTTTTGCATCTAATTGCCATCGCGCGGGAAGCGGAAGTCGATCTGACTTTGGACGACTTTACGCGGATCGGCGCCAAAATACCGGTGCTTGCCGATGTCAGACCGAGCGGAAAGTACCTGATGTCCGAGCTCATTGAGATCGGCGGTATTCAACCGCTCATGAAACGGATGCTGGATGCCGGCATGTTGAACGGCGACTGCCTCACTGTGACCGGCAAAACGCTCGCCGAAAACCTTGCGGACGTCTCGGACTATTCGCCCGATCAGGACATTGTTCGTGGTTTCGACAGGCCAATAAAGCCTGACAGCCATCTCGTCATTTTGTACGGCAACGTTGCTCCGGACGGGGCGGTTGCGAAACTGACCGGCAAAGAAGGCCTGAAGTTCCAGGGTCAGGCGCGTGTGTATCACTCAGAGGAAGAGGCCTTGCAGGCAATTCTCGACAATACGGTCACAGCAGGGGATGTGATCGTCATACGCTATGAAGGGCCGAAGGGCGCGCCGGGGATGCGAGAAATGTTAAGCCCTACCAGCGCCATCATGGGGAAGGGCCTTGGATCGGACGTCGCGCTGATCACGGATGGGCGATTTTCCGGCGGAAGCCACGGATTCGTGGTTGGTCACGTCTCTCCCGAGGCCGCCGCAGGCGGGCCGATTGCGCTGATTCAGGACGGTGACAGGATAACGATTGACGCCGTGAGTAATCAGATCAACGTCGCTGTCAGCGACGACGATATGCGTTTACGCCGCGAGGCGTGGCGCCGGCCACCATCCTCGGTGCGGCGCGGGGCGCTGGCAAAGTATCGGGCGGAGGTATCGTCGGCCTCCGACGGAGCGGTCACGATTCCCGATGCCTGGGATAACGATTCCGACAGGGCTTGACCTTTTTGGTCAGGTTCGCTCTACTCTGTGCATGAATTTTTCAGACACCCCCGTAAAGTGCCACGGCTTCCAGATGACGGTTGCTAAAAAACACTCAAAACAGATGGCGCGCCAGAGGTGCGTGGGTGCCAATGGCAAGAGTACCGGCTAGTAATAAAGCCCGGACTTTGCTAACAAACCCGCAAGGACTTCCTCGCGGGTTTTTTTTTGCATTCGCATTATCCGAAGAGATTGATAGCAACAATGACAACTGAAGCTGAATTCGAAGCCAGCGATACCCTTGGGGCGCCACAAGCCATTGCGGAGTCGCCCTGGGTCGTAATGAAGTTTGGCGGCACGAGCGTTTCGTCGGCTGAGACCTGGCGCACGATCGCCGGGCTTGTCAAAAATCGACTCGACGCCGGACTCAAGCCCGTCATCGTGCATTCTGCCTTGACCGGCATATCCAATGCGCTCGAAAAACTTCTTGACGCTGCCGTCACCGGAGCCCCGGGGGATGGTCTCGAGCTTGTTCGTGAGCAACACCTGAAGCTGGCGAGCGAACTTGGCGTAGACGGCCCGGCGCTGCTCGATGAATCCTTGCAGCAACTCGAACAATTGCTTGCCGGCGTTCGACTGATACGGGAAGTCAGCGTGCGCGTACGCGTCCGAGTAATATCGATTGGTGAGTTGATGTCGACGAGACTGGGCGCGGCGTATCTGCAGCAGGCGGGTATTCCTACTGACTGGATGGACGCCCGCGACTTATTAACGAGCAAGAGCCGAATCGGTGCACCACGCACCCGCGACTATCTGACCGCCGCTTGCGACCACGACGCGAATTTAACCTTGCAGGAGCTGTTGTCCCGAGCCGGCAAGGTCATCCTCACGCAGGGGTTCATTGCCAGAAATCGGGCGGGGGAGACGGTCCTGCTGGGGCGCGGTGGTTCTGACACGTCCGCGGCTTATTTTTCGGCGCAGCTGCAAGCCAGCCGCCTTGAGATCTGGACGGATGTACCCGGTATGTTCTCGGCGGATCCCCGCGTTGTGCCGTCAGCCAGGCTCCTGATTCGGCTACGCTATGACGAGGCACAGGAACTGGCTTCGGCCGGCAGTTCCGTTCTGCACCCGCGATGCATATCGCCATTGCGCCCTCATGGCATCCCGCTTTTCATTCGTTGCACGATGGCTCCCGAAATACAGGGTACGGTAATTTCCGCGGTTACAGACGAAACCGGGCCGCAGGTAAAGGGCGTTTGCGTACGAGATAATCTGACACTGATCTCTTTAGACAGTGTTGGCATGTGGCATGAAGTCGGTTTCCTGGCGCGTGCATTCGCGATTTTCAGTGACCATGGCGTTTCTGTCGATTTCGTATCCACGTCGGAAACCAACGTTACCGTGTCGATTGATAATGCGGACGGTGTTTTGTCGGCGGATACGCAGGAGGCGCTGGTCACGGAACTACAGCATCTTTGTCGCACACGAATCATTACGCAATGTGCCGCACTTAGCCTCGTCGGTCGCAAAATAAGTACTATCCTGCCGCGACTGTCGCCCGCGCTCGAGGTCTTCGAAGAGGAAAAGATTCACCTCATGACGCAAGCAGCGAACGATTTGAACCTGAGTTTTGTTATCGACGAGGAGCAGGCCGCGAAGCTGGTAACCATGTTGCATGCGACCGTTATTCGGCATTCCGGTGGCAGTCCCGCGTTTGGACCTAGCTGGGAGAAGTTGTTTCACGGCGAGGCCCATGCATCACACACGACCGGAGCGTGGTGGGTTGAGCGTCGTGACGAGTTGCTGGAAATCGCTTCGCGACAATCAAGTGCCTATGTTTATAACCAGGCGAGCGTTCGTGAAGCCGCGCGCAGCCTCCTGGACCTGAACAGTATCGATCGAGTGCTTTATGCCGTAAAAGCCAACGGCAACGCTGAGTTGATTCGCGCACTGGATGAAGAGGGCGTCGATTTCGAATGTGTTTCGCCCGGCGAGGTCAAGTGGCTGGAGCAGATTCTTCCTGATATCGATTTGGGTCGAATTCTCTTTACGCCGAACTTCGCGCCACGTGAAGAATACGAATGGGCCGTCGGCCACGGTTTGCAGTTGACGCTCGATAATCTTCACCCCCTCAAGGAATGGCCGGAATTATTCAAGGGCAAGCGACTGTTTGTTCGTGTCGACCCGGGGCAGGGGCGCGGGCACCACGACCACGTGAAAACAGCTGGCGTGCACTCGAAATTCGGCATACCGCGATTCGAAGTTGAGGAACTGATTCAACTGGTCGATGCTGCCGGCGCCGAGATAATCGGAATACATGCGCACAGCGGCAGCGGCATTTCCGATCCGGATACCTGGCGCGCTGTCGCGTCGGAATTGGTCAAAGTAGCCGTACGGTTCCCGGGAGTCGATACCATTGACCTTGGGGGTGGACTGGGTGTTCCGGAGAAACCGGGCGACAGGCCCTTTGATCTTGTCCGCATGGACGAGACACTTGGCGAGATCAGGAAAGCCTATCCCAGGTACAAACTTTGGATCGAACCCGGTCGTTTTCTCGTTGCGCGCTCCGGCGTGTTGTTGACCAGGGTCACGCAAATCAAAGGCAAGGGCGATATGCGGTACGTCGGCGTGAGTACCGGAATGAACTCCCTGATTCGTCCTGCGCTTTACGGTGCCTATCACGAGATAGTAAACCTGACTCGCTTCGACGAAGTGCCAAGCCAGACCGTGACGGTCGTCGGCCCTATCTGCGAATCGGGTGACCGGCTCGGAGCCGATCGCCTGTTGCCGCCTTCGCAGGAAGGAGACGTCATTCTCATTGCGAATACCGGCGCCTACGGCTATGTAATGAGCTCCAACTACAACAGCCGCGAAGTGGCGCAAGAAATTGTGATCTGAGCGGTGTCCCGCTCCAGACGCCTGTAAGTAAGGCTCCGGAAATCGGCAGCCAGTACGCGATCAAAGTATTAGCAATTCGTTATACTTTCCTTGACCTTTCAAAAAACCAGCCGTAGACTGCCGTGAAACTCATCGAGACCGGTCCAGGGTAAGGCCCGACGACGCCGGGGCAACCTGCAGAGCTAACCACTCTGAAAAGGTGCCAACTCCTGCGGAGGTAACGCATAGCGGCTTCCGAAAGATGAGGGTCAGTGCAGCAGGCGCGTTTTCGTGCTGAAGGGCACGGCAACCCTCCCTTGCGGGCTCGCAGGGTTCCGATGAGACAGGACGCTATTGGAACCAGTACTTGCGGAGACCGATTATGACTTCCCCCCTCAATCGCTCAGCGAATTGCTCAGCAGATACGACAACGCGTGCGGTGCGCGCAGGCATCGAATCGGACCGGCAACATGGCGCGGTCGTGCCGCCGTTGCATTTGTCATCGAACTACGCTTTTGCGGGTTTCGGGCAAAAACGCCAATACGACTACACGCGCTCCGGGAATCCGACGCGCGACACCCTTGGTGACGCCCTGGCAGACCTTGAAGGCGGGGCAGGGGCAATCGTCACGTCGTCGGGCATGGCGGCCCTGAATGTGTTGGTCGCGTTGCTGGAGCCCGGCGACGTGTTCGTCGCGCCGCACGATTGCTATGGCGGTACAGTCCGACTGTATGAGGCGCTTGGCAGGAAAGGACACTTCGAGGTGCTGTTTGTTGATCAAACGGATGACTCGGCGCTCGAAGCAGCCATGGAATGCAAGCCAAAACTCATTCTGACCGAGACGCCGTCGAATCCACTTCTGCGTATCGTGGATATTGCAAAGGTCGCGAAACTCGCGAAGCGTTGCGGTGCTCTTTATGCCGTTGACAACACATTCCTGTCGCCTGCATTGCAACAGCCCATATCGCACGGTGCCGACATCGTGATTCATTCGACGACGAAATACCTGAACGGTCACAGCGATGTCGTCGGCGGCGCGCTTGTCGCGGCGACAACAGATTTGCGTGAAGAGCTGAGCTGGTGGGCGAATTGTATTGGCGCAACCGGTGCCCCGTTCGACAGCTTCCTGACCTTGCGGGGTGTTCGAACTTTGCAGGTCAGGCTGCGTCAACATGAGGAAAGCGCGAGCTTGCTTGCCCGTGTACTCGGTGAGCAAGCCCTCGTTCGCAAGGTTTATTACCCGGGCCTCGCCAGCCACGAAGGATTCTCGATTGCGGCAAGCCAGCAATCAGGCTTCGGCGGCATGCTTAGTTTCGAAATACACGGTGGCGAAGCCGCCGTTCGCGTTTTCGTTGAAAACCTCGAGCACTTCTCACTCGCCGAATCGCTGGGTGGTGTGGAAAGTCTCGTCTGTCACCCGGCGACGATGACTCATGCATCGGTCAGCGAAGGCGCGCTCGACAGGGCTGGAATCAGCCAATCGCTGATCCGGTTGTCGATAGGCCTCGAAAGTACTGACGACCTTGTCGCCGATGTATTGCGCGCACTCGAGGCGGCGGATCGCGCAGTCGTCCTCAAGCCTGTTGCTGTCGCCTGAAGTGCAGATCACCATGTCGCTACCCGAATGCTTTGGCGCGATGATCTCCGACGAGACCCGCTTCCACACGGTAGACGGTCGCTTTGTGCTTGAGTCAGGCGAGTGTCTCGAGGACGTACAAATCGCATACCGCACGTGGGGTGATGTTAGCAACGCAAGCGAGCATGCCGTTCTTATTTGTCACGCGCTAACCGCGTCCGCAGACGCTGACGCCTGGTGGCCGGACATGATTGGGAAGGGCAGGACCTTCGACCCTGCAAATGATTTCGTTGTTTGCGCGAATATTCTTGGCAGTTGTTACGGAACCACCGGGCCAGTGAGTTACAAGCCGGGCACGCAATCACGTTACCGAGCCGATTTCCCCCGCGTTTCCGTACGCGACATGGTGAATCTTGAACGCGTATTGCTGGATCACCTCGGTGTCGAAACACTCGAACTGGTCACGGGGCCGTCACTCGGCGGCATGCAGGTTCTCGAGTGGGCGGCGATGTATCCGGAACGCGTTCGCAGCATTGTGCCCATCGGAGTCGGAGGCAGGCACTCGGCCTGGTGTATCGGCATCAGCGAGGCACAGCGCGCCGCGATCGCAGCCGACCCGAACTGGAATGACGGCTTCTACAGCGACGATGCGAAGCCCGACAGGGGATTGGCGGCTGCTCGTATGATGGCTGTCTGCACCTATCGCAGCTGGCAGAGTTTTGACGAACGTTTCGGACGCGATACCTGCGGCTCCGGAGACTTCGAGGTTCAGTCCTACCTGAGCCATCAGGGTGACAAAATCAATAGCCGCTTCGACGCGAATACTTACGTTAATTTGACCCATGCGATGCACACACATGACCTTTCGCGAGGGCGAGGCGATTATATCGATGTTCTCGCTCAAATTGACCTGCCCGCCCTGCTTGTATCAGTCAGTACCGACGCGTTGTACCCGCCATATGAGCAGGCCTGTCTTGCGAAGCAATTGGCAAATGCGCGCTACGAGATTCTGGAGTCTTTGCATGGGCACGATGGCTTCCTGATCGAAACCGAAGCGCTGGGCGAATTAATCGCCGAATTTCGTGCGTCGGTGGGCTCGCCGGCGACGCTTCACCTGGTCAGTTCAATGCGTTAATTACAGCGTTCGTAAACTCACCAGTTGACAAGACTTTGTCGCCTTCTGCCGCTGTGTCGGCGGTACGTCCCCCGGCAGAAATAACTGCGCCGATAGCGGCCTCGACAGCCAGGGCCTCTTCCTCGAGATCCAGGCTGTGCCGCAGCAACAAGGCTGCACTTGCAATCATGGCAACAGGATTCGCGATGCCTTTTCCCGCGATGTCGGGTGCCGAACCGTGTATAGGTTCGTACAGGCCTCGTGTGGAATCGCCGAGAGAAGCTGAGGGTAACAGTCCCAGCGAGCCTGCCAGCATCGAAGCTTCGTCTGTCAGGATGTCGCCAAACATGTTCTCCGTCACGATAACGTCGAAATCCGCGGGCCGACTCAGGAGGTGCATCGCCGCGGCATCCACCAGCAAAGTCTCGACGTCGATCTGGGGAAATTCGGTGGCCAGCAATTTGTTGCTTGTATCTCGCCACAATCGCGATGTCTCCAGCACGTTCGCCTTGTCGACGGAACACAGTTTGCCACGTCGCCTGGCCGCAAGATTCGCTGCGACCCGAACAATACGTTCGATCTCATGCGTATGGTAAGTACAAACATCAGTGGCTGAGTTCCGGTCTCGCGTTTTTTCTCCGAAGTAGATGCCACCCGTGAGTTCGCGGACAACAATCATGTCAGTACCACGCAGAATGTCAGCCTTGATGGGCGAAGCCGCGGCAAGCTCCTCGATGACTTTGATGGGCCGAAGATTTGCGAAGACGCCGAGCAAGGAGCGCAATTTCAATAAGCCCTGTTCCGGTCGGACTATCGCATTCGGGTCTGACCATTTCGGCCCGCCGACGGCGCCCAACAATACAGCGTCGCTTTCCTCACAACTCGAAATTGTGTTCGCGGGCAACGGATCGCCGGTCTCATCGATAGCTGCTCCGCCGGCCAGCTGTTCGCTATAACTGAAATTGTGGCTGTTTCGATCCGCGATGTTCTCGAGCACCTTGCGGCCTGCACTGCAAACTTCGGGGCCAATGCCATCTCCGGGAAGAAGAGTGATCAGGGCGTCCAGTTCCGTGTCTCCTCAAAATTTTCGATTGCCGCAAGATGCTGCTGCAGGAAGTCCAGCTGATCGATACCTTCGACGAGACACTGGCGCGCGAAGTTATCGATTGGAAACCCGACGATTTTCGCGTCGGGTAGTGTCAGTGTCGCCGCGGCGACATCAATGCTCAATGACGCGCCCGGGTTGTGCAACAACCACTGATGAGTAAGCTCGTCTACGACGACCGGTACCAGGCCATTCTTGAGCGAATTGTTGCGAAAGATATCGGCAATTTCCGTGGAGATGACCGCGCGAATGCCATAGTCAAGCAAGGCCCATGGCGCGTGCTCGCGTGAAGACCCACAACCAAAATTATTGCCGGCGACCAGGATCGCGCAGTCTGCAGCGGCCGGGCTGTTCAGGGGGAAGTGGGGTTTTTCGTTGCCGTCGCGGTCGAAGCGAAGATCATGGAAAAGACCCTTGCCCAGTCCATTGCGAGTGGTCGTTGTCAAAAAGCGCGCCGGAATAATCTGATCCGTATCGATGTCCCTGGTCGCAAGGACGACGCTGCAGGATTTGACGTGCGTTACGGGCTCCATCAGTCAATACTTCGCGGGTCTGTGACGCGGCCACGAACGGCTGAGGCTGCTGCCGTGGCGGGACTCGCGAGAACAGTTCGTGAACCTGTCCCTTGCCGGCCTTCGAAATTTCGATTGCTTGTGCTGACGCTAAGCTGCCCGGGCTTGACTATGTCGCCGTTCATTGCAATGCACATCGAGCACCCGGCCTCGCGCCACTCGGCCCCGGCTTCGATGAAAATACGGTCAAGTCCCCTGGCCTCAGCCTCGTTTTTTACTTGCTGTGATCCTGGTACGACCATCATGCGCACACCTTTCGCGACTTTGTGTCCCTTGAGAATATTCGCAGCTTGTTCGAGATCCGAAAGTCGCCCGTTGGTGCAACTACCAATAAAAACGACGTCAATGTTTTTGCCGGTCATTGGTTTGCCGGGCGATACCTGCATGTATTTCAACGCTTTTCGAAAACTCGGGTCGTCCCCGCCGTCGGGTACCGGGTCGTTGATTCCAATGACCATCGCCGGATTTGTCCCGAAAGTGACCATGGGCTGCAGGGAGGCCGCGTCCAGCGTCACTGACTTGTCGAAATCTGCGCCCTCATCTGTTCGCAGTTCACGCCATCGCGACACTGCGGCATCCCAGTTGGCGCCCGTCGGGGCGCGGGGGCGACCGTACAGGTACTCGAACGTCGTGTCGTCCGGCGCAATCATGCCGGCACGCGCTCCGCCCTCAATGGACATGTTGCATACGGTCATGCGCTGTTCCATGTCCATGTCCCGGATTGCATTGCCACGGTACTCGATGACATGACCGGTTCCGCCGTTCACGCCTATCTTGCCGATGATGGCCAGGGCAATGTCCTTTGCAGTAACACCGTCCGGCACGAGTCCATCGATCGTCACGGCCAGGGTCCGGGGCTTGCGCTGCAGCAGGCATTGCGTCGCGAGTACGTGACCGACTTCGGTCGTGCCGATGCCGAAGGCGAGGGCGCCGAATGCACCGTGTGTGCTCGAATGACTGTCGCCGCAGACGATCGTTTTGCCGGGCTGAGTCGCGCCGAGTTCCGCCCCGATCACGTGCACGATGCCACGGTACGCGCTGCCGAATCCCAGCAAGTCGAGATCGAAGTCACGGCAGTTCCGTTCCATCTGTCGTATCTGCCCGGCGGCGCCTTCGCCGACGATGGCAAGGTCCTTGAAACTGGCAACGGGCGTCGTTGGTGTCGAGTGATCCATCGTCGCAAGCGTGAGGCCGGGGCGGCGTACCGGCAGCCCTAGTTTGCGCAGCATCGAAAATGCCTGTGGCGTGGTCACCTCGTGAATGATGTGCAGGTCGATATACAGAACCGCCGGGGCATCGGCTGTCTCGGGAACTACCACATGGTCGGACCACACTTTTTCAAAAAGCGTCTTCACTAGATGCTTGCGCGGTTAATGTCGGGCTCCTCGCCGCTGGTTGTGCCAAGGCGTTGCCGGCGAAGGAGTCGGTTCATCACTTCGAGGCATGCACGACTGCCGGCTTCGACGATATCGACGCTGGCGCCGCGACCGCGGTAGCTTTGACCATCATGTTCTACTGTGACGGTGACTTCTCCCAGGGCGTCTTCTCCCATCGAGGCGCTGTGCAACTCGAATTTTTTCAGCGTCAATTCGACGCCAGTGACGTTTTCGAGCGCGAGGAAAGAAGCTGCAACCGGCCCATCGCCACTAGCGGTTTCGCTGACTTCGACACCGTCGTCGCCTATCAGCACGACGGTTGCATTGGCGGGCTGTTCGGACTTCGTTTCCACCGAAAGTGACTTTAGCAGCCAGGGTCCGGCGGATGCGCTATCGACGTTCATAATGATGGCCTCAATATCGCCGTCGTATATGTCCTTTTTCTTGTCGGCCAGTTTTTTGAATTCCTGAAATGCTCTGTTCGTTTCGAATTCATCGAGTTTGAAGCCCAGTTTCCGCGCCCGATCGCGAAACGCGTGCCGCCCGCTATGCTTGCCCAGCACCAGGTTGGAGCGGCTAAGGCCGACGTCTTGCGGGCGCATGATCTCGTAAGTCGACGCGTGCTGCAGCATGCCGTGCTGGTGAATACCGGCCTCGTGCGCGAAGGCGTTTTCACCAACGATCGCCTTGTTCCGCGGCGGATGCATGCCAGTGATATTTGCGACAAGCCTTGAGGTCGGATACAGACGAGTCGTGTCGATGTTTGTGTACAGGTCGAAGTATTCGGCGCGAGTTTTCAGCGCCATGACAATTTCCTCCAGGCTGCAATTGCCGGCGCGCTCGCCAATGCCGTTAATGGTGCATTCGATCTGGCGGGCTCCGGCGTGAGCGGCCGCAAGACTATTTGCGACGGCCATGCCGAGATCATTGTGACAGTGGACAGATAAAGTAATGTTGTCGATGCCCGGCACGTTTTTCTTCAAAAAACGAAATAGCTGATCGAACTCGCCCGGCACGGTATAACCAACGGTATCCGGAATGTTCAGGGTTGTGGCGCCAGCCTCGATCGCAGCAGTCAATACTTCGGCCAGGTAGGGCAACTCGGTTCTGGACGCATCTTCAGGCGAAAACTCGACATCGTCGACCAGTTCGCGAGCAAGGCGCACGGCGCCGACGGCGCTTTTGATGATCTCTTCCTTGGCCATTTTCAGCTTGTGCTCGCGGTGAATGGCGCTGGTCGCGACGAAAACATGAATCCTGTGGTTCTCTGCGCCTTTGACCGCGTCGTACACTTTCTCGATGTCCTCGGGATTGCAGCGCGCGAGGCCGCAAATCGTCGGCCCGAAGTTTTCGTCGGCGATCGCCTTCACCGATTCAAAATCACCCGGGGACGCGGCCGGAAACCCGGCCTCGATGATGTCGACTTTCAATTCGGATAGCGCTTTTGCGAGTCGTAACTTTTCGCCAGGCGTCATGCTACAACCGGGAGCCTGTTCCCCGTCACGAAGTGTCGTATCAAAGATACGTATTCTTTTATCCAGTGATTCGCCAGACATTTATGGTTCCTTTCTGTGGCCCTTCTACTCTGTGGTCAGCCTTCCAGCCAATCCATACGGCTGCGCAGGTCGGCGCCGACCTTTTCGACCGGGTGCTCCAGGTCGGCGTTCATTTTGCGTTTAAATTCCGGCATGCCAGCCTCGCTCTCGGCTATCCAGTTACGTGCAAAGGTGCCGTTTTGAATGTCCGTCAATATCGCTTTCATTGCGGCACGGGAGCTGTCGTTCACGACACGCGGACCGCTGATCATGTCCCCCCACGCCGCCGTGTCACTGATGAATTCGTGCATTTTGCGCAAGCCGCCCTCGTGCAGCAGATCGACGATTAGCTTTAGTTCGTGCATGACCTCGTAGTACGCAACCTCAGGCTGGTAACCAGCCTCCACCAGTGTCTCGAAACCCGCGACGATTAGCTCTGTCGCACCGCCGCAAAGTACAGCTTGCTCGCCGAACAGATCGGTTTCGGTTTCTTCGGCGAACGTCGTCTCAATTACTCCGGCACGTACGCCGCCGATTCCGGCTGCATATGCGAGCGCCAATTGCAGGGCGTCGCCGCTGATATCCGCGTGAACGGCGACGAGGCACGGCACGCCCTGGCCTTCTTCGTATTGCCTGCGGACGAGACCTCCGGGACCTTTTGGCGCGATCAACACGACATTCAGATCGGCTCTTGGCTCAATTTGCTGGTAGTGGATCGCGAAGCCATGGGCGAACAACAGCGTCGCTCCGTCGGCGATACTGTCTTCAACAGCCGCGTACAGGCTCTTCTGGACCATATCCGGGGTCAGGAACGCAACGATCGCAGCGCCTTTGACGGCCTCGGCAGGTTCCATGACAGTAAGACCATCTGCCCCGGCTTTTGCCCAGCTGTTGCCGCTCGGCCGCAATCCGACAACAACATCGAAGCCGCTGTCCCTGAGATTCAGGGCATGCGCGCGGCCCTGACTACCGTAGCCGAGTATCGCTACCTGCTTGCTCTGGAGGCAGGAGGTGTCGACATCGGCCGCTGAATACAATTTCATGGTTTTTCCTTCGGGCAAAGGCCAGTCCAGGTCAAAAAAAACCCCACAATCCTTGCGGGTGCGGGGCGTGCGTATCTGAGTTATGCGAACGCGCTACCCGCCAGGCCCCTTGCGAGGAAGGAGTACCAGCAGCGGAAGCTTTTGGCCACGGACACTGTCGACGGCCGCTAATGTTGATCGCACAGCTTTCATGCAGCGAATATTGTTGCAAGGAATGGTTGATGTCAACTACTGCATTTTCAGTTACTTGTGATACTAAACGGCCAGCGTCGGGTAGGCCGACGATGCCGGCGGAAGGCCCCGGTGACTTATGTTGCTCATGGGCTGGCGATCAGATGAGCATATGTTATTCTTGCGATTCGGAACTTCGGGGCCCGAACAGAATAAAGGAATAATAGGCGGGGAAGCCGGGACAAATTCCGGGAAGCCACTAAACAGAGAGAAACATTAGGTCCGAAAAAATCAACGCCGCGGTGGAGGTGGAGAGGCCGCCGCGCTGGCAGAGGTGCGATCAGCGCCTGCTGCACATCAATTGTTTGCGTACTTGGCCCAGTATGAGCGAGTACCTTGCATTCATCTCCAAGTGATAACTAATTATAACCAGATCTATTTGAAGGAGCGTTCATGAAACGGTGCATAAGCAGCAGTCGGCGCGTGGCCATGGCAGTTATTGCCACTACGGTCATCGTGGCATCCGGCAGCGTTTTAGCCCAGACCGTCGACCAGGTCCTGCAGGCCGATCAACGTCGTTTAACGTTGGCACAGCAATCGCAGGAGCGCATCAACAGCATTGTTGAAGGCACTCGATCTCTGGAAGACCAGTACCGGGCTATAAACAAGGAGATCGACGGTCTGCGGGTGTACAACCGCTTGATGGGTGCACAGACCGATGGTCAGCAGGCAACGCTTGAAGATATTGCCTTGTCGATGGACCAGGTTGATGTCATCAATCGCCAGATCTTCCCGCTCATGACGCGCATGATTGACGGACTCGAGCAGTCGGTCGCGCTGGACGTTCCTTTCCTTATGGATGAGCGGACAGAGCGCGTCGCCAAGCTCTCGGAGATAATGGAACGCTCCGACGTGAGCGTTGCGGAAAAATTTCGCAAGGTCATGGAGGCCTACCAAATCGAGAATGATTACGGTACTTCATCAGAGACCTATGAAGAGACGTTGACCTTTGGTGACGACACGCGCAGCTATAACATCCTGCGAATTGGTCGGATCGGGCTGTATTTCCAGTCTGACGACGCCAAGATCACGGGACGGTGGGACAACGATACTCGCGAATGGGTCCGTGATGACTCCGCACGCAATGAGATTCGCAAGGGTCTGCGCATGGCGAAACAGCTGATCGCACCAGAAATTATTGTCATACCGGTCAGCGCGGCATCACCGGCGGAGGCTTCCTAAATGAAACGTCTAACTACAATAGTAATGACCAGCCTCCTGGTCTTTGGAATCGGCACCGCAAATGCGCAGGATGATGCAAACAGCATGGCGGATCTTCTTAAGCTGATACAGCAGGGGCAGGCACGCGATTCGCGGGAAGCACGGCAACGTGAGGCTCAGTTCACGCAGCGGCGCGGCGAGCAACAGAGCCTGCTTAATCAGTCCCGTTCAGAGCGCACGCGTCAGGAACGTGAAAGTGCTCGTCTTGAGCAGTTGTTCGAAGATCGGCAGGCGCAGATCGTTTCGGCTCGCGCAGCGCTTGATGAACGTCTGGGTGCACTGAAGGAACTCTTCGGCGTGCTGCAGACCGTGTCCGGCGACACACAAGGTCGCTTCAACAATTCACTGACGAATCTTCAGTATCCGGACCGCGGGAAATTTCTCGTCGCACTCGGAAACAAGATGGCAAGCGCCACCGAATTGGCGTCGATTGCAGACATCGAGAGACTTTGGTTCGAATTGCAGCGCGAAGTTATCGAGTCGGGCAAGATCGTTCGCTTCACTCACCTGGTCACCAAGGCGAATGGTCAGCAGACCGAGGAAGAAATCGTACGCATCGGTACCTTTAATATCGTATCGGATGCAGGCTACCTGCAGGTCAAGGATGACGGGGCGGTCGCCGAACTCGCAAGGCAACCGGAAGGTCGCTTGACCGGATCGGCAAAGGATATGCTGGATGAAACGGATGGAATCATCGGATTTGGTCTCGACGTTACTCGTGGCGGCATCCTCGGATTGCTGGTGCAGTCGAAGACAATCAAGGATCGTATTGAAGACGGCGGCATCGTCGGTTATTGCATCATCGCACTCGGTGCCCTGGGCCTGCTGATGGCGATCTGGCGCTGGTTTGGTCTGTCAGGCGACAGCCGCAGGGTACAGGCACAACTCAAGCGCGATTCGGCCAGCACCGACAATCCGCTGGGCCGCGTACTGGCGGCCTACGAAAGCAACCAGAATGCCGACACCGAAACCATCGAGCTGAAACTCAGTGAGGCGGCTCTCAAAGAGATGCCGGGCCTCACAAAGGGATTACTGTTCATCAAGGTGATTTCGGTCGTCGCACCGCTTATGGGCCTGCTGGGTACGGTAACCGGCATGATCCAGACCTTCCAGGTCATCACATTGTATGGCGCTGGTGATCCGAAGCTCATGGCTGGCGGTATTTCGCAGGCACTGATGACGACGGTACTCGGGCTGGTGGTGGCGATTCCGATGGTTCTGCTGCACACAGTTGTTAGCGGCCAGAGTCGCAAGATCATCAATATCCTGCAGTCACAAAGCGCTGGCCTCGTGGCACAGCACTCTGAGCGTCAAGGGCAGGCAGTCTAAGGAGCACGCATGTTTTGGCTAACTGATGCAATAGAAGCCATTCGTGATTTCATGGCGCTTGGCGGGCCTGTGCTGAAGGTCATCGCATTCACGATTTTTCTGATGTGGGTTCTGATCGTCGAGCGGCTGCTGTTTTTTCGCACGACAATGAAGTTAATGTCGCGGGAGATTCACGACGACTGGGAGTCACGTACTGAACGACGCTCCTGGCATGCACACCAGATTCGCGAGTTAATGATTTCGCGTTTCAGCTTGTCCGTGAATCGCGGCATCACGATGATCCAGACGTTTGTTGCGCTATGTCCCTTACTCGGGTTGCTCGGCACAGTGACAGGAATGATCAAGGTGTTTCAGGTCCTGGCGGTATCTGGCTCCGGCAACGTGCGTGCGATGGCAGGAGGCGTATCCCAGGCCACCGTGCCAACGATGGCGGGAATGGTCGGAGCGCTGTCAGGAGTGTTGCTGGTTACTTTGCTGACTCGTCGTGCAACGCGTGAGGTCGAGTTTCTCGAAGACTCACTCACGATGGATCACTAAGGAGATGTCAAATGCGTAAACATGATTTCTCCATGGGCCCTGAAGAGGAAGAGAGCTCTATCGATCTGACTCCGATGCTTGACGTCGTATTCATCATGCTTATTTTCTTTATCGTGACCGCGTCGTTCATCAAGGAAGCGGGCATCGACGTCAATCGTCCGGATGCGCCGGTTACGGAATCGAAACCTGAAGATGCCAATATTCTGGTCGCGATCCGGCCGAATGACGAAATCTGGATTGATCGGCGCCTGATTGACCCCCGTGCGCTGCGTGCGAATATCCAGCGACTGCATGCGGAAAATCCGAAAGGATCGGTTGTCATCCTGGCCGATTCAAAATCGACCAACAAGATGCTTGTGACGGTAATGGATGCAGCACGCCAGGCGGGTGTTTACAGCATTTCAATTGCGGATAACAAACAATGAGTAGAAACAAAGCCGCGATCGGTGGTGAAGAGGAAGAAGCGACAATTGACCTCACGCCGATGCTTGATGTCGTATTTATCATGCTCATTTTCTTCATCGTGACAGCGTCGTTTATCAAAGAGGCGGGAATCGATGTCAATCGTCCGCTTGCGGTAACTGCGGACAAACAAGCGGATGCAGCAATACTGGTCGCGATTAGCGCTAACGATGAAATCTGGATCGACCGGCGCATGACCGAACCTGCCAGTGTACGCACCGTTCTCGAAAAGTTGCACCAGGAAAATCCAAAGGGATCGATGGTCATTCAGGCGGACGAGAAGTCAACGAATGCGATGCTTGTTGTCGTAATGGAAGGAGCCAAACTGGCGGGCATCAAAAACGTGGCGATTTCGGCTCTTGAAGACTAGAAATCGCCCGTGAGGAGAACTACACCATGATAGGCCGTTATGCGTTTTCAATTGTCGTAGGCGTGATCGTTACGCTTAGCCTGCTGTTTATAATGCAGTTGCTTATCGCGACAGGTAAGGCGGCGCTAACGAAGCCGCGCGACCGCGCCCAGCTTGACTTCGTGCGGGTCAAACGTAATGAAAACCTGAACGTCGAAGACTTCACCCCCGACAAGCCGCCACCGCCGCCCGAGGTTCCGCCTGAGACTCCACCGCAGGATATGGATGACATAGACCCGAACGCTCCGACCATAAACATAGCGCCGCCGACTGTGTCTGCAAACACGAACATAGGCGGTCCCGGCGGCATGAATATCGCCGAAGGTGACTACCTGCCAATTGTTCGAGTCGCGCCTGTCTATCCGGCGAGAGCGTTGTCCCGGGGTCTGGAGGGCTACGTAGACATGTCGTTCACGGTCACAACGACCGGAACGGTAAGGGACCCCATAGTACTTTTCTCGACCAGCAGTTTGTTTGAGCGGGCTGCAACGAGGGCTGTCTTGAAATTCAAATACAAACCGCGTGTTGTTGATGGCGTGCCGGTCGATGTGTCGGGCGTCAAAACCCGTATTTCATTCCAGATAGAGGATTAAAGTCCGGATCGGTGTGAACCCTGGCGGGATCAAACGATCGAAGAGGAAGTATTCCGACATGCACAACAAATACCGAATGACACTGAAGATATTCCTTGCCGTAGTTTGCGCAATGCTCATTTCGGGTAATGCCCTTGCGCAGAAAGCAAAAAAAGACGAGCGGGCGGAACGGGATCAGCAAAAGACCAAGCAGGCACAGGCTGTCAGCAAAGAGGTGTATGCGCAGATAGAGAAGGCGCAGGAGCTTATTGATGGCGATGATAATAACGCTGCGTTGAAGGTTCTCAATCGTCTGTACAACCCCGACAAACTGACCGAGTACGAGCAGGTCAATGTGCTCAACTATCTGGGCTTTGTCTATTACAACATGGACGACGTCAGCAACGCGATGCGCGTCTACGAATTGCAGTTAAGGATTCCCAGCCTTGAACCGCAGACCGCCAAGCAGACGACCTACACGCTTTCGCAGCTCAACATGATGGAGGAGCGCTATCCGAGGGCGCTGGAATTGCTCAACAAATGGTTTCTGCTCGAAACCAATCCGGCACCCGGGCCATTTGTCCTGAAAGCGCAGATAATGTATCAGCTAGAGCGCTACGCGGAAATGGTCCAACCCATTGAGAATGCGATGAGGGTGGCCCGCGAGCGCGAAAAACCCGTAAAGGAAGATTGGTACGTGCTGCTGAACTTCGCCTACTTCCAGCAGGAAGACTATCGCAATGTTCGCGACATTCAGAAAATTCTGCTCGAAAACTGGCCGAAAAAACGCTACTGGTTCTCGTTAGCCGGCGCTTTCACCGAACTCGGTGAGGATCAGAACCTGATCGCCGCTTACGATGCGGCGTACACGCAGGGCATGCTCGAGAAGGAAACGGAATTTGTCACAATGGCGCAGCTCTACATGCAGCGCGAGGTGCCGTACAAAGCCGCTACATTGCTTGATGAACGCATGAAAAATGGCACGATCAAGAAGAACGAGAAGAACTATCGTCTCCTGTCGCAGGCCTGGCAACTTAGCCAGGAAGACAAGAAGGCGATTCCCGCACTGCAGGAAGCGGCCAGGCGTAACGACGATGATGGGGAACTGGATATACGGCTGGGTAATGCCCACCTCAACCTGGGCGAATACGACGAGTGTGTCAACGCCGTTAAGAAAGGTATTCGCAAGGGCAACCTGAGAAATCCGGACAACGCGCAAATTTCATTGGGAATGTGTTTCTACAACTTGCACCAGTACAAGGATTCTGCAAAGTCTTTCCGTGCCGCCGCCAAAGTTCAAAAATCCCGACGAATATCAAACCAGTGGCTTCGGGTAATTGTCGCTGAAGTGGAACGTAATCGGCAGATTCGACTGGCCGTGGAAGCCGCACGCAAGAAACGGGCGGAAGTGCAGGCTCGCCGTGAGGCGGCCAATCGGTTCTGATACCGGCCCCGAATAACAGCAACCTTATCAAGCGTCCAGGGGCGTTGACCGGACTCGGTCAACGCCCCTACAATTGCGCGCCGTCAAGGACCAGGAAATTAGGACGCATGCCAAAAGTCACGTACATCACGCCGGATGAGACGCGCCACGAGATCGAACTCGAGAATGGCTACTCGATCATGGAAGGTGCCATCAACAACGATATCGATGGAATCGTTGCCGAGTGCGGGGGAGCTTGCGCATGTGCAACCTGTCACAGCTATGTCGACGCCGCATGGACCGACAAAATCCCCGCAATGGATGACATGGAAGACTCAATGCTCGATGCGGCATTCGATCGCAAGGACAACAGCCGCCTGACCTGTCAAATCGAAATGACCGATGAACTGGATGGCATCGTCATCCATGTGGCAGACAATGAATATTGATTACCGAAGTCCTGTCTCCAGGCGGGCGATGACAATACGAAGTATTTCGGACGTACCTTCGTAAATTTCCGTTATTTTCGCATCGCGGAAGTAGCGCTCCAACGGCAGTTCCTTGCTGTACCCCATACCGCCATGAATTTGCAGAGCCTGGTGAGTTACCCACATGGCCGTTTCAGAAGCGAATAGCTTGGCCATGGAGGCGTTCAATGTGTTCGTGGAGCCAGTTCTCTTTGCTTCCTCTTTCGACCATGCGGCCTGCAAAACCAGCAGACGCGAGGCTTCTATGCGAGTCTTCATGTCGGCGAGCTTGATCTGGATTGACTGGAAGCTGCCAATGGATTGGCCGAATGCCTTACGGTCTCGTGAATACTCAAGCGCAGCCTCGTAGGCCGCCTGCGCGATACCCAGGGATTGCGCGGCGATTCCGATGCGTCCTGAATCGAGAACGGTCATGGCGATCTTGAATCCCTGACCCTCTTCGCCGATTCGGTTTTCGACCGGGCACCGGTAGTCAGATAATTCGATTTCGCAGGTTGCCGATGCACGAATGCCCAGTTTCGGCTCGTGTTTGCGGCGATGAAATCCTTCCTGCTCGGCATCAACCACAAACGCGGTGATTCCCGAGGACTCGCCGTTGGACTGAATTGTTTGTGTGAAAATCACCACGTATTTGGCGACCGGCCCGGACGTGATCCAGGATTTTTTGGCATTGATCGTATAGTAACTTCCGTCATCGGACAGTACGGCACGCGAGCGCATTGCCCTGGCATCGGACCCGGATTGAGATTCCGTCAGCGCATAGGCACCGATAACCTGACCGGAAGCTACCGGAGTCAGATATTTTTTCTTTTGATCTTCATTGCCAAATTCAAGCAGCGACGCACCGTAAAGCGAATTGTTTACCGAAACAATCGTGCCATGCGATGCATCGGCCGCGGAAATTTCAGCCATGATCAGTGCGTAGCTGACCGAATCCAGGCCGGATCCTCCGTACTCTTCGGGAACTTCCACACCCATGAATCCAAGTTCGGCTGCCGCCTTCACGGTCGCGGCCGGAAACTCGCCTCTTTCGTCGAATTCCGCAGCAACCGGCGCAATCTCGTTTTGTGCAAATTCACGCGCGGCTGCACAGATGATTTGTTGTTCCTCTGTGAGTGAAAAATCCATAAATCCTCCGGTAGAGTATTCGTATTATACGATCTGGAATAGCCGGTTTCAGCGTGTTAATACCCGATCGCTGTTTGACCGGGAACATGACGGCGTGAAGAATTACGCATAGAATCCGCGGGTAAGAATCGTTCGCATCGAAAGGCGATTCTCATAGGTCGAAAACCAAGCCAATACAGGAGAGCAACAATGTCGATTCAAGCTGGCGATAAAATGCCGTCCGGAGCCTTCGGTGTAATGACGGATTCGGGACCAGGAGCCATGTCCTCAGATGATCTGTTCGCGGGAAAAAAAGTGGTCCTGGTGTCGGTGCCGGGTGCATTTACGCCTACCTGTTCGATGAATCATTTGCCGGGATTCGTGGACCAGGCAGAGGCTATTCGTGCGAAAGGCGTGGATACGATCGCCTGTATGGCTGTCAATGATGTATTTGTTATGGATGCCTGGGGAAAGGATCGCGGCGTCGGCGACAACGTGCTTATGCTGGCTGATGGCAACGGGGACTATGCGAAAGCGTTGGGTCTCGAGTTCGATGGTTCTGCTTTCGGTATGGGCACACGCGGCCAGCGCTTTGCTATCGTGGTCGACGACGGCGTCGCGACGCATGTCGATGTCGAGGCGCCCGGCCAGTTCGAGGTCAGCAAGGCCGAGTCGGTTCTCGAGAAGCTGTAGGCGCCATCGCAATCCGCGAGCGTTGCTACAGCGCCTCGGTCAGTTCGGGTATCGCCTTGAACAGGTCGGCTACGAGGCCAATGTCGGCAACCTCGAAGATCGGTGCTTCTTCGTCCTTGTTGATGGCGACGATTGTGCCCGCATCCTTGATGCCGGTCAGGTGCTGGATTGCGCCCGAAATTCCGATCGCGATATACAAATCAGGTGCGATGATCTTGCCCGTCTGACCGACCTGCATCTCGTTCGGAACGTAGCCTGCATCGACGGCGGCGCGTGAGGCACCAACGCCTGCGCCCAACTTGTCGGCTAACGCATAGATGAGATCGAAATTTTCGGAGTTCGCAAGTGCCCGGCCACCCGAAATTACCTTGCTTGCGGTCTGCAGATCCGGGCGATCCGTCGCGCCGCTTTGAATTTCGACAAATCGCGTATGCGTCGGGATGTCTGCCTCAATCTCGACGTTTTCGATCGCAGCAGAGTTGCCGTCGCCGACAGCCTGGTAGGACGCTGTACGAACTGTGGCGACAATCAGGTGATCCGCCGGTGCTTCGACCGTGACGATTGCATTGCCTGCGTAAACCGGTCGTTTGAAAGTACGCAGACCATCCACGCTCATGATGTCGCTGATCTGGTTGACGCCAAGCAGGGCCGCGACACGCGGCATGAGATCTTTGCCGAACGTTGTTGATGGCCCGAAAACATAGCTGTAGCCATCCGCAAGTGCCGCGATCTGTGGTGCAAATACCGCGGCGAGTACATGTTCATTCGCGCTGTTTTCGACGGTCAATACCCTGGCAACCCCATCAAGTTTGGCCGCATTCGCCGCGACGGCACTGACCGAAGATGCCAGCACAGCGATGTCGATTTCCGCGTTGTCAATCGTGGACGCACAGGAGACGCACTTCGCGGTACTGGGGTTCACGATGATGCCGTCGTGTTCGGCTATTACCAGGATCCTGGTCATTAGACTAACCCCTTGTCTCTGAGAGCTGCGACCAGGCCGGCTACATCGTCGACCATAACACCTTTCTGCCGTGCCGCTGGCGGCTCAAAGCGCGTCTCTTCGATTGTCGGACTGGCGTCGATGTCGAGATCCGCCAAGGGCACCTCGTCGAGCGGCTTTTTCTTCGCCTTCATGATGTCGGGCAGTTTCACGTAGCGCGGTTCGTTCAGCCGGAGATCTGTTGTTACGACGGCGGGCAGGTCAATTTCGATGGTCTCCAACCCGGCGTCCACCTCGCGCGTAACACTCGCGGAAGTGCCGTTTATTACAATTTTCGATGCGAACGTAGCCTGAGGACGGCCCCAAAGTGCAGCCAGCATCTGACCGGTTTGATTATTGTCGTCGTCAATGGCTTGTTTGCCGAGTAGAACGAGGTCTGGTTTTTCACGATCAGTCACTTCCAGAAACACCCTGGCGAGACTCAGCGAATCGATTGATTCGTTCGTCTGCACGAGAATAGCGCGGTCGGCGCCCATCGCAAGACCCGTTCGCAATTGTTGCTTTGCATCAGCCGGGCCAATCGAAATGACGATAACTTCATTTGCGTCGCCACGTTCCCTGATTCGCAGTGCCTCTTCAAGCGCTATCTCATCGAACGGATTAATGCTCATCTTCACACCGTCGGTTTCGACACCGCTTCCGTCACTCTTAACCCGAACACGCACGTTGTAGTCAACGGCACGTTTCAGGCCGACAAGAATCTTGTCCAATTGCTGATCTCCACGACAAAAGTAAGGAATTTTTTGCCAGGCGCCCTCACAGGGCTGGCTATTACAGGGCTGGTATTGTCTACGATGATTTTGCAGTGTACAAGGGCGTTTCCGGGCCTCGTGGGAGAATTGGACTGATGTCGGACTTTAGCCCCCTCATAGTCGCGTCTGAGTTGCTGATTCGAATCGATGAACCGGACTTGCGGCTGATTGATTGTCGTTTCGATCTCATGAATCCGCAGGCAGGTCGGCTGGCCTGGCTGGACGGACATATCCCGGGCGCCGTGTATGCGGACCTGGATAATGACCTTGCCAGCCGACCAGGCCCGACCACCGGTCGGCACCCTTTGCCGGATATCGGTGCAATATGCGAGACTTTCGGCAGACTTGGCATAGACGAGACTACGACAGTTGTTGTCTATGACTCCGGTAGCGGTGGCATTGCGGCGCGAGCGTGGTGGCTACTAAGGTGGCTCGGTCATGAACGCGTCGCATTGCTGGATGGCGGATTCGCGGCATGGAACGAGAGCGGCAGTCCACTGGAAACCGGTCCGGCGACAAACGACCAACGCGAATTCATCGGCAAACCGCGCAACGACAGAGTAATTGCCACAGAAGAAATTCTTGCCGCGGGTGACGCGATCTCGAAATTGATGATCGTGGACGCCAGAGATGCGGGACGCTTCAGGGGTGACGTCGAACCAATCGATACTGTGGCCGGCCATATTCCCGGCACCCGTAACCTGCCGTTTGGCGAGAGCCTGTTGTCGAACGGTCGCTGGAAGTCACCGAAAGCTCTGGACGAAATGTGGACGAGGCTGCTTGGCGGGCGTCCTGCGGACGCATGGGGCGTGATGTGCGGGTCGGGTGTTACAGCCTGTCATCTGGCGCTCTCGGCGAAACTCGCGGGTTATCCGGAGCCCCGGCTTTATGTCGGCTCCTGGAGTGAGTGGATCAGGGATCCCTCCAGAGCCGTCGGCAGGGGTGACCCGGAGCCCTGAATTGCTCCAAAATGCTGCGGAACCCGCGTAAACTTAATCCGGTGGAGCGCTGTTTTTGGTGTCGGAATTTGTAAGCCGCCCGCGGTCGCCCGGGCGCCAGTTGAGATCAGAAAGTAGGACATTAAATGCTTGTAAAACAATCGTTTCTCGTTCTTATCTCATGTGGAATATCGGCATGTATAAGCAACGTTGAGCAGGTATCCGACCCTGAATTTGCCGCGTCTTCAACCGGTTCGGATTGCATCTTCGAGGGGACTATCCGAGACTATCGAATACTGGACGAGAGCAACCTTCTTGTGACTGCGTCGGCCCGTCGGCAGTACCATATTGAGCTAACCCGGCGCGCCTATGGATTGAAATCCTCTTGGCATATTGGATTTACGTCGCCGGGCAGCCGGATTTGTGGGGGCTTCAGCGAGATTATTGTTGACGACAGTTTCGGACCAGAAGCGATACGGATCCGCTCGATTCATCGCCTGAGCCCGGAAGAATACGAGAACATGCTGATCCGGTTCGGCAAGAAGGAACCGGAAATTGAACAAACCCGGGAGCCCGAGGAAATCGAGGGCGCCGAGGTAGAAGAGCTGGACTGAGTTGCCGCACATTCCCATTGGGTGGCTTGGTCACGCAATCCGCAATCTCCGTGCGGACCCGCCCGGTCAACCGGATTCGGTTGGCCGGGTTTTTTTGTGGACAGGTCGATGAGCGCAACGCTGCAGGGGATCAAGGTACTGGACTTGTCGCGAGTACTTGCGGGTCCGTGGGCGACGCAGTTGCTTGGCGACTTCGGTGCCGATGTCGTCAAGGTCGAGCAGCCCGGACGGGGTGATGATACCCGGCAATGGG
>CAYLTW010000021.1:0-31250 GCA_964386735.1 uncultured Woeseiaceae bacterium | reverse complement strand
TTCAAAATGAAGTATTCCGAGGTTTCGATGTCGTACTCAACTGAGTTTGCCGCATCCTTCGTCGCCACCATCGTTGATGGTCACGCAGACCAGGCGCATGAGATGCTCTCCGCCACCCTGAGCAAAGATATGTCCGCAGCGGATCTCGCTAACGAATTCACGGCGTTAAGCGAAGATATGGGTGGAGTCACCGGGATCGGCGAGCCTATGGAAGTATTGGACGATTGGCCGGGTAAGGCTGCAAATGAACTCGCTTTGGTCTATGTGCCTTTGTTAGGCGATGTCTACTCCGAAGCTGTTTCTGTAACAGTCGCACAAACAGACGGTGCACTCAGGGTATCCGGCGTCGAATGGGGACGGCCGTGATTGGCGAAATAAATCCGGAAATATTCGGGTCTCTCACTGACAAGTCGTAGTATTGTGCAATCCGCACCGGCTTTAATTGGGGGGCTTTATGAATGCGTCAGAACTGTTTGTACAATGCCTTGAGGAAGAGGGAATCGAATACATATTCGGAGTGCCCGGAGAAGAAAACGCCGATTTCATGATGGCGCTCGAAAAATCGAAAAGCATAAAGTTCATCCTTACCCGGCACGAGCAGGGCGCAGCGTTCATGGCCGAGATTTACGGCCGGCTGACTGGCAATCCCGCCGGCGCGCTGGGAACTCTTGGACCGGGCGCTACAAACCTGATTACAGGTGTTGCCGACTCAAACATGGATCGCGCACCGATGCTGGTCCTGACCGGCCAGGGCTCTACGGATCGGCTGCACAAGGAATCACACCAGATAATGGATGTGGTCAGCATGTTCAAGCCGGTTACAAAATGGGCGACGACGATTCTCAAACCCGAAACAATTCCCGAGATTGTTCGCAAAGCAGTGCGCCTTGCCCGTACCGAGAAACCCGGCGCCGTGCACATCGAATTGCCCGAAGACGTCGCGAGCATGGAGGTTTCGGCCACGCCCATGACACCGCGCCGTTTTCGGCGCTCGGTGCCCGACGACAAGATCGTTGATCAGGCGTTCGACATGCTCAGGAATTCGAAGCGACCGGTCATCATTGCCGGCAACGGCTGCATACGCAAGCGTGCGAGCAAGCAACTCAGGCTTCTCTGCGAGAAAACCGGCATCGGCGCTATTAGTACGTTTATGGCGAAAGGCTCGGTGGACATGGATGCCGACTACTGCCTGTACACGGTGGGCCTTGGTAGCAAGGATCGAGTGTCGAAGGTAATCGATGACGCCGATCTGGTCATTACACTGGGCTTCGACATGGTCGAATACCATCCGCAGCTTTGGAACGCAAACCGCGACAAACGAATTCTGCACGCGGACTTTTTGCCCGCGGAAATCGACGAGCACTATCATCCCGAAACCGAAGTCATAGGCGATCTCGCACACGCATTGTGGATGCTGAACAAGCGAATTGACGAGCATGGCCTGCCCGAATTCGACCTTGGCGAGCAGCGCGAGGTCCGTGCCGCGATGGCGGAGGACTTCGCCGAACACAAAGACGATGAAACTAAAGATTCGATTCGGCCGCAGAAAGCTGTGTGGGACGCCCGTCAGACCCTGGGGCCGAAGGACATACTGCTATCAGACGTGGGCGCGCACAAGATGTGGGTCGCACGGCACTATCAGTGCCATGAGCCGAACACCTGCTTGATTCCAAATGGCTTTTGCTCGATGGGATTCGCGCTGCCGGGCGCAATTTCCGCCAGCATCGTGTACCCGGATCGCCGCATCCTTTCGATATGCGGCGATGCCGGCTTCATGATGAATGTCCAGGAAATGGAGACTGCGGTGCGACTCAAGAGCAACATTGTTGTGATGGTATGGGCTGACAATGCATACGGACTGATCGCATGGAAACAGGAAACTCATTTTGGCCGGCATACCGATCTCGCATTCGGCAACCCGGACTGGAATGGACTTGCGAAGGCATTCGGCTGGCATGGACACTTCGTGTCCGACTCGAAGGACCTCGAGAGTACGCTCGACGCGGCATTTGAAGAAAAAGGTCCCAGCCTCGTCGTCATTCCGATTGACTATCGCGAGAACAAGTTGTTGACCAAGAAGCTCGGTGAGATCGCATGGAAGCTTTGATGGTCGTTGGCAACCGAGCACCCGCCGGCGAACTCGTGGTTACCTCGCCATTTGACGGTCGCGAACTTGACCGCGTACCGACATCGGGACCGGATCATGTCGACGACGCATTCGCTGTTGCTTTTGAATTATTTCGCGACCGCAATAGCTGGTTGTCGATACCAGAACGTGTACGAATATTGAACAAGGCCGCCACCATCATGCAGGCTCAGGTTGACGAACTGACCCTGCTTGCGGCCAGCGAGGGAGGCAAGCCCTACCAGGACTCCAAAGTTGAAGTGATTCGAGCGATCGACGGCATACACTTGTGTGTCGAAAACCTGCGGGCACACGCAGGCTCGGTAATTCCGCTCGGCACAACGAAAGCAACGACAGGCCGCGTTGCTTTTACGCAGAAAGAACCAATCGGTGTCGTGGTTGCTGTTAGTGCTTTCAATCACCCGCTCAACCTGATCGTTCACCAGGTCTGCCCCGCAGTCGCAACCGGCTGCCCGGTGATCGTGAAACCGGCTGAGGACACACCGTTATCTTGCCTGCGCCTGGTAAGTATTCTTCGCGAGGCCGGCCTGCCCGACGGCTGGTGCCAGGGGCTTGTGACTGACAATCAGGATACCGCCGAGAAACTCGTTACGGATAGCCGTGTCGGCTTCTTCAGCTTTATCGGTAGCGCAAGGGTTGGATGGATGCTTCGATCGAAGCTGGCACCGGGCGCCCGATGCGCGCTGGAACACGGCGGCGTGGCACCGGTTATCCTGGCCGACCCGTTCAATCAGGATGCTGCGCTCGCATCGATTACGAAAGGCGGCTTCTATCACGCCGGCCAGGTGTGCGTGTCGGTGCAAAGAGTGTTTGCGCCCGCAGACAAAGCCGATGATTTTGCGGCCGCGTTGGCGGGTATCGCCGATAAACTGACGGTCGGCGCGCCGGAGGATCCCGAAACGGAGGTGGGTCCCCTGATTCGTCACGCGGAAGTCGAGCGCGTGGGCAGTTGGGTCGATGAGGCTGTTGCAAGCGGTGCGAAGTTGCTTTGCGGAGGCCGGAGAATATCGGATAGTTGCTATGCCCCCACGGTACTTTTGGATCCGCCGGCCGATGCAAACGTGAGCTCCCTCGAGATTTTCGGGCCTGTCGTTTGTGTTTACAGTTATGGCGACGTCGCCGATGCCGTTCGACAGGCGAATGCTTTGCCCGTTGTTTTTCAAGCTGCAGTTTTTTGTGCGGACATCAATATCGCGACGTCATTGTATGGTGATCTGGATGCGTCGGCGGTTATGATCAACGATCATTCTGCTTTTCGTGACGACGTAATGCCTTTCGCCGGGCTGCGCGAGTCGGGGCTTGGCGTCGGTGGCATTCCCTACACAATGGAAGACATGCAGATCGACAAGATGATGGTGATCAGGCATCAGTGAGAATTAAACGCGAGCACGCCCTGGGAGTCAACGAGGCACGACGCCGGGTTGATGAAATTGCGGCGGATATCGGCAATCGCCTCAGCCTGCAATCTAAATGGGACGGTGACAATCTATTGGTGTCCGGCAGCGGCGTCGACGGGCAGATTGCCGTCAGTGCAGATGCCGTCGAGGTACAGGTTGATCTGGGTTTCGCGCTGACACTGATGGAAGGCTCTATCCGGTCTGCAATCGAAGCTGCGATGGACAAGCACCTCGCCTGAGATAGATTGGGGTCGATAGATTAGGAGACGATATACAGGCCCAAAAGTTCGGCGACAAGCGCCGGTGTTTCTTGTCCCTCGATTTCGATCGTAACGTCGGTTTTTATGAGCCATTGCCCGGGATTTTTTTCGGAAACGGCGGCGATTTTCATACGCGCCCGAACGCGCGCGCCTACAGGCACGGGCGCAAGGTAGCGTACCTTGTCGGAGCCATAGTTAACCGCCATTACCAGGCCCTCCGGCAGGACACCTGATTGCATGCCGAAGTACGACATCAGCGATAAGGTCAGGTAACCGTGCGCGATGGTTCCGCCGAACGGTGTTTGACTTGCTTTCGCGTTGTCTACATGAATGAACTGGTGGTCGTTGGTCGCATCCGCGAACTGATTCACGCGCTCTTGCGTAATCTCAAGCCAGTCCGTCGGCGCGAGTTCCTTGCCGACAAGTTGGGGGAGTTTTGATACTTCGATTGTCTCTGCCATGGCTACACTCTTTGCCAATTCCGGGGTCGCGATAGTATCCTACACGCCGGGTTCGAAGATATTTTCAATCGTCAGGCCGAACACTTTCGAGATCTTGAACGCAAGCGGCAGACCGGGGTCGTACTTGCCGGTTTCAACGGCGTTCACGGTTTGACGCGAAACGTCGAGGTGTTCCGCGAGCGTCGCCTGTGACCATTCGCGCTCGGCCCGCAGTACCCGGAGCCTGTTTTTCACAGGTACCGCCTCGCGCCGAAGATTTGCCCGAACGCCCAGGCGAACATCATAATGGCGACCAGCGTATTCAAATCAAGGACCGGGGCTCCGACCAACTCGAACGTTGGGTATACAAGCCCGATAATGATGCCAACGCCAAAGCCGAAAGCCAGGCCTTCGAATTGAATCTTCCGAAGCAGCTCGTCCGCCATATGCAGGTAACGCAGGTAGACCAGCATCGAGACCACGGCCATCACTGCCGGAACCAGAGCGATTGCTGCCTGCGCAGCAAACGAAAAATCATAGTCCGACTTGAGCAACCACGTAGCGGCAATCAAGCTAAGTCCCCAGGCGCCTGCCCAGCCGACAAGAATATGTTGATTACGGCGGTCGCGAGCCGAGCCACTGTGGCAATTGACGAGCCGCCAAAGAGACCCTCTCTTACTGGTTTCTGACATGTCATGTGTCCTTGTCTATTTGTAAAGTAAAGTTGATAGACAGTAATGTACGCAACCCTTGACGATATGTCAAGTATACTTTACACATTCTCTTAGGAGGCAATGTTGGCCCGGACCGGGCCGATAGCTCGCCTATTGCAGGGTCAGCTCCGATACGTCCCTGAAATCACCCAGTTTGCCCTTGATAAAGGTATTGAAGGCGATTGAGTAACGCGGCTCGCTGGCGGTGTTCGTCTCAACGAAGTGCTGCAGGCCGGACGCGAACAGGAATATCTCACCCGCCTTCGGCGTAACAATGTTCAATGGTGTGTTGTAGATATTTTGCTTGTCTTTCTGGGGTGTCAACTGCAGCTGCTGGTAGGACTTGTGGCGATCGAAAATCATGCTCGACCCGGGCGTCGGCAATTCGCAATAGTACAGCGAGCCGGAAATCAGTGAATTCGAGTGAGAGTGACCATGCATCCCGATATTGGGATTGTTAACCAGGGCCCATGATTGCGTGACGTAGAGTTCCTGTGTAATGCCCATTACGTCGCTGGCGTAGAAATCCAGCACTTCCTGCACGGCAGCCTTCAGACCTACGAGTTCCGGTTCCTCAAAAATGTAGAGGTTATCGGAGATCAGATTTGCCTTGTTTTGCACCATTTTCAGGTTCTTGATGTATGAGATCTCCTCTTCACCAATCGATTTGCTGATGTTCGTCCTGAAAAACGGTTCAGCAAACAGTGGTTGTACTTCGTACTCTTCAATAGCCATTTTCGTTCGAACCCTGGAACCGGTGAGGCATAGGACTTTTATGCATATGCCCCTCAAAATCAAGGTGAATATGATAAATAGTTATTAGAGGTCGTTTCTTGAGCTACCTGATTCGCGGCAACAGGCCGCTGATTCCGGCGCCGACAATCACGAGCACCAGCGCGGCGAGATCAACCCGGGACGTGGGAGTACCGTCGAAGCCAAACTTTGCCAGTAGCGCAACGCCCACGCTTAGCATCAATGCGCCGGCAACTTGCCTTGCGGCCGCCGGCACAGCGGCGTCGGCGCTGCGTGCGCGTCGCTCGATTGGCGAAAGCAGCAAGGCAACCGGTAGCAGCAGGACAAGCAAAATCACGATAAATATCGGCCGCGAAAGCCACCAGTCTGCCGTGCCGGGCTCAAGGCCGAGACCGACCCCACCAGCCAGGTACAGCAGGGCGACAAAAACAGTCATGACCGTGATATGCCACAGATAAACAGTCATGATCATGCTGTTGATCAATACCGTCGCCGTCCACAAACGCATACCGTTCAATGCGCGCCGCATTGGCTTTTCAAGTGACAGCAGCAGACCGAACTGAAACACGCCGAGCGCAAGAAGCGTTATTTTCGGCGGCAGAGAATTGCTCAAGCCCGGGTCCGGTGATCCGACCATCGCCATTGGGTACGGTCCGTAGTTAACCATCAGCCAAAGCGCGAGAAAGCCGAGACCCGAGTAAACAAGCAGCATTCTTGTACTACCCATGCGGCCGTCTCGCCATGCGAAACCCAGGTGATGAACCGCGAGCCAGACCCAGAGATAGTTGCTCCAGCCCAACCATCGAGCATCAGCTACGAAGAACGCAATATCGGTCAACGCGGCAGCTGCGACCAGAATCCAGAATGATACAAACCCGAATCGCCGCCAGAATGTGTAGGTCGCCGGCGCTAGAATAACCACAACGACGTATATCGCGAGAAACCAGGTCGGGATCAACGCGGCCTGAGAGACGTATCGGACGATCTCCGGACGGGCGCCAAAAAAGACCATCATCACGGCGATTACGGCCCAGGCGATAATCAGAAGCAGTAACGGCCCCACCAGTCGATTCAAGCGTGCGGATAACCAGTCTGCGTACCCGATACCCCTGCGTTTGGCGCTCTCCAGGGAGACCGCGTTCGAGTATCCACCGACGATGAAGAAGATTGGCATTACCTGGAACAGCCAGGTCAACCACTGCATCTGCGGCTGGTCCTTGATGAGATGTCCGACCTCCACCCCCTCACCGCCAACGTATGCCGTCGCGATCAGCCAGTGTCCGATGATTACGACAAGAATCGACGCCGAGCGAAGAAAATCAACGTATCGATTTCGCTCCTGTGGCGTTTTCGCCGCCATTTGGCTTGCCTGAGACCAGATTTTCATTTGCCTTGACCTGCCTTCTTATGTCGTACGTTTTTTTAGTTCTTCGATGAGTTTTTTCCGCTCGATCTCGACGCTGTCGCCACCGTTAAATATAAACAACCCTGAGGAATAGCTGGTGCCGAACGTAAAAACGATGTTGGCCGTTTGACCTACTCCGACCAGAAATTCTTCGTCTGTCAGCGTACTCAGCGGATGTATGTAGGTGCCCCACAACAACCCTTGTGCAATCGCGTATCGCGCATCCAGCGCCGAGTCGAAATTCGCCTGCATCAGCCGGGGCAGTTCGCCCTCCTCAAGTTCGTCGACCCTGCCGATCGGAATCACGATACGCATGCGGTCCGCATAGACATCATAGATTGCAACTGCATCCAGCCCCGAGACATTGAAGTGCCAGCTCGTACTCTCAAGCGTGGCCGTGTCGTCGATATTCAGTATGAGTTCCCCCAATCGCTCCGCCGTCATCGGCCGGCCATTGAGTGCTTCCGATTCCGGGGATTCGCCTTCGACCCTGTCCTGCGCCGAAATGCCCGGGCTCGCGAATACGGCGAGCAACATCACTAGCAGTTTGTACGGTAAGCCTGTCATTTGATGTTTCATTTGTCGGTCCTTGAGGCGATTAGACGATCAGACAGAAAATAGAGACTGACAGCCATAGATCGTGTCTTGCTTCAACAATACATTGTACTTCCCCATACAAACACTAATTGCGGAATTTCATCATGAGCAAGTTCAACGTACATACGAAAGAGACAGCACCGGCCGAATCGGCCGAGTTGCTGGCCAATGCCGAGAAGGCCTACGGGTTTATTCCCAACCTTTTGGGTGTTTTCGCCGAATCGCCGACGACCTTGAAGGCCTACATGACTATCGCGAAGATCTTCGAGGAATCCTCGTTTTCACCGACCGAGCGCCTGATAGTGATATTAACAACGAGCCAGATTAACAATTGCCGATATTGCGTCGCCGCACATTCAGCCGCTGCCGGAATGCAGAAGATAAAGGCCGATGTGATCGAGGCGATTCGGAATGGACTGCCGATTGCCGACGACAAATTGCAGGCGCTTCGCACGTTCACGGCCACCGTCATCGAAAAGCAGGGTTGGGCGACTGCAGATGACATCGCATTGTTCCAGGCAGCCGGCTTCAGCAAGGCGCAAGTCTTTGAAGTAATCCTCGGTGTCGCATTCAAGACAATAAGTAACTATGTGAGCCATATCGCTGACACACCGCTTGACGACGCTTTCGCAACAAAGGCATGGGCCCCTGCTACGACCCGACTGGCGAGTTAGTACCGTTCCACCCGCACGCTACCCGATTTGTTTTCGGTAGCGTGTCGGGGTCGTACCCGTATGCTTTTTGAACGTCTTGGTGAACGCGAGATCCGACTCGTATCCCACGCGGCTGACAATTTCATAAAGTGGCAACCGGGTCTCCTGAAGTAACTCTTTGGCCTTTTGTATGCGTAACAATGTCATGTACTCGAACATGGGTTGGCCTACCATGTCTTTGAATCGTTTCGCGAAAGCCGCTCGGGACATACCAACCTCCCGCGCCATTTTTTCGAGCGTCCAGGGAATCTGTGGCTCATTGTGCAGGTGATGCAGGGCCTTCGAAATTTTCTTGTCGGACAACGCCTGGATGAATCGGCTACGATTGTCATCACGTCCGAAATTGATTCGTATCAACTCTACGAGGACGACTTCGGTAAGTTTATTTACAACCAACTCAGCGCCCGGCTGCTGCGACAGGTACTCGGTACTTAGCTGATCGAGCGTGCTTTTCAACCAGGGGTGTTTCAGTATTTCCTCCTCCCGAACGACGTTCAGGGACGGGAAAACATCCAGCAACGGCGTGCCGGTTTCTTCCATAAATTCGCAGTAACCACACAGTAAGAGAGTCGCCGCGTCGCCAGGCGGCTGTTGATCGGGCGCATGGCTGGCCAGCACATGGTCCAGACCGGGCTCGAGAAAAACCAGGTCACCGGGACCCAGGCGTTCCTTTCGATCGCCCGCCATCACCCAGCACTCGCCTCGGCGAACCAGGTGAAAACTTGCCGATGTTGTATTTTCGAAGTCCATCGACCATGGCGCCTGCAGGTGATCGCAGAAATACACGCTCCCCCGCACTCGCATGGATCGCAGGATATCGCTCAATACCTCCATCTTCTTCTCCGCGTCTCGGTTAGCCGAGCTTCGATAGACGATTGATAGCATAAATTCGCTCAAACAGCGATAGATCTGTATGTGTGATAGCACTACTGCACATACGCTGCGCTCAACTGGGATCGCTGACGTGGCTATCATGAATCGACAGATCGTGAACTGCCAATGACTGGCGGCAGAATGCCATCGGAGAGGCTTTCGTTAGCTGAAAAGCAGCTGATGATTTATGAAGATGTCCGGCGATGCGGTAAAGTGAACATCGTGAATGATCCGGATGTGAAATTATTAATTCTAATCGTGCTGGGCGCCAGCCTGGCTGGCGCGCTCTGGTATTTCTGGGACGACATCCGGCCGCCGGCCGACAACGTGCCCGTTTTCATGCAGCCAGAGCCTGACGATGAAGACGCGCACGCGCCGCGCAAACCGATGCATCCGATGGAACCATTGAGATCGCCGGGCCACACCGACAGAGAACTCGTGCCGTTGCCGCCGCTTGACGAGAGCGACAGTTACTTCCTGTTGGCGCTAAGAGATATCTTCGGAGCCGAATTTGGACGGCTGCTGGTTAGCGAGGCGCTCATCGACAAGTTCGTGGCAACGGTAGACAATCTGAGCCGCGGCGATGTGTCCGAGAAAATTCGACCTGTTGGCAGACTCCCGGGCGTGTTCGGCGTAAACGTGGACAACAGCAGCGGGCCGGTCTACCTGGATCCCGATAACTACGATCGATACGATGTTCTGGTCAACCTGATAGTCAGGGCGGACCTTGACGATGCCGTGGCAATGTATCGTCGCTTCTATCCACTTTTTCAGGAATCTTACGAACGGCTTGGCTACCCGAATGCCTACTTCAATGATCGCGTCGTGGAGATTATTGATCACCTGCTGGTAACACCCCAACCTGCTAAGCCCCTGCGTCTTGTCCGGCCACATGTGCTTTATGAATTTGCCGACCCGCAACTTGAGACACTGTCAAGCGGCCAGAAACTCTTGCTGCGTATGGGCGGCAAGCACGCAGCACGTATCAAGGGCGTCCTGCTAAACCTGCGGGCGCTTGTTGCCGAGTCGCCAGCTTAGTGGTCAGATAAAAGATGCAACACCGCATCGGGAATTTTTTTCGGGAACTTCGAAGCCGTAGCGTAATCCGTGCGCTGGTTGCGTATACCGTTGCGGCCTGGATTTTGTTGCAGGTTGCGGATATTACTTTCGATCGGCTGCCGATCCCCGACAACTCGATGACGATCCTGATCACACTCGTGATCATTGGTTTTCCGGTAGCCGGTATTCTGGCTTGGGCATATGAGCTCACGATTCGCGGCATAGTACGCCATGAAGACACTGCCGGCGGCGCGCCACGAATCGCGTTTTTGCCGTTTGTATCAATCGCCGTCGCCGTGGCAGTCGGCAGCGGCAGCCTGCTGTATTACGTGTCGCAGAATTTCTGGGAACCCTCGCGACGATCAATTGCGGTGTTGCCATTCACGAACCACAGCGCCGAGACGGAAACCGATTATTTCAGCGACGGCCTGACCGAAGAGATTCAAAGCCTGATTGTGCGGTTGAATGAATTCCGGGTCGTCGCGCTGAGCACAAGCAGCCAACTCAAAGACACGGTAATGGACATTGCGTCCATTGCACATCGGCTCGGCGCAGAAGTTGTGCTGACGGGTAGCGTCAGGCGCTACCGGAGCCAGGTGTCGGTCACCGCGCGCCTCATTGACGGTAATGACGGCAGCGAGCTGTGGTCGGAAAATTATGATCGGGAAATGTCGGACATTTACGGCATTCAGGAAGATATTGCCCGCCATGTAGCACGTGCGCTGCACGTTGTGCTGCCGGTGTCGGCAGAACGACGACTGAAGAACCTGGGCACGCGCAACGTAGCCGCGTATGACGCCTACCTTCGCGGCATCGATTACCTGCGACTGCCACCGGACGAAACGTCTTTGTTGCTGGCAGAAGGACTGCTGTCCGAAGCGCTGGCGATCGATCCTGATTTCGCCAATGCGCACGCAGCCATGTGTGAAAAACACCTGGCCGGCTACAAACTATCCAGCGATCCGGGCCGATTCGGTCAAGCCGAGCAAGCCTGTCGGCGCGCACTGGAGATCGACGAGGACTCGGTCGATGTGCGCCTCGCACTGGGTGGGCTCTACAATGCCTCGGGCAAATACGAAAACGCGATACATGAGTATGAAGCGGCGCTCGACGACAATGACAACCTCGCGGACATCTATATCGGTCTTGCCCAAACCTGGATCGCTCTCGACCGTAACGACGAAGCAGAGGCGAACCTGCGCCGCGCCATTGAGACTGATGTCAGCTACTGGGCGAGCTTCAACGCGATGGGCAACTTCCTGTTTGACCAGGGCCGTTTTCTGGAAGCCGCGGAGTTCTACCAGATGTTCGCCAACCGCGCGGACGATGATGCGCAGGCACTGAACAATCTCGGTGCCGCCTATTACCTCGCCGGCGATTTCAAGGGAGCCGCAACAGCGTGGGATAGCTCGCTGGACATCAGACCGACGCGTAGCGCCTATTCAAACACCGGCACGATGTACTATTACGTGGGAGATTTTGAGCAAGCCGCTGACCGCTTTGCTATGGCCGTAAACCTTGCGCCGAACGACTATCAGCTGTGGGGCAACCTGGGGGACGCCTATTCTTTCAGCGTGGCTAAAGAATCAGTCGCCGATGTCGCCTACAAACGTGCCATCGAGCTCGGCGAAAAGTTACTGAGGATCAACGCGAACGACCCGGAAGCATTGTCGGAAGTTGCCTACTACTATTCTCGTATCGGCAAGCGCGAGAAAGCGACAGAGTTAATCGGAAAAGCACGCAGTCAGGCGCCCGACGATATGTACGTGTCCTACCGTAGCGCGCTGATTCACGCGCGGTTCGGAGAAATCGCCGATGCGCTGACAGCCTTGGAGCACGCCATCGAACTGGAGTACCAGCGAGAACTTTTGCCGCTCGACCCGGTACTCGCGAATCTCAGAGACGAAGAGCGGTTTATTCGTCTTGTCTCGAACAGTAGCCCGTAGCGGCCGCAGGAACACGAATAGCGATAACAACAACGAGGAAAAAATGATGAAAGTTTTTGCTGGAATAACAATAGCAGTTTTGACGATTGCCGTATTTATGTGGAGCAGCACAGATTCACTTGCTCAGGGTGCCTGCGATCACGGTGGAAATCACACTATCCAGGTCAGGCCGGGAGGTGATGGTACGCCGCAACTCAAATACCGCGGGCGCTCCGCCGACGAAGTTCGCGTCTGTGCCGGAGATCAGGTGCGGTGGGTACTAACCGGTCCTAATCGCGAGTTTTTCGTCGACTTCTTTTCCGAGGCAGGGGCACCCTTTGATGGAGCGACCACGCGCGGCTCGAACGGCAATGTTGTGTCCATCGTCATCGGGGCCTCAGCGGAACGCGGTGGCTACGACTACGGCGTTAGTTTCGCAGGGGGGCCGGCAATGGATCCCCGAATAGTTGTCGACTGAGGACTTAGGGCGACAGTGACTCTGCAGCGGCCATACCAATACTACGATTCGACAATTTCGATTTGCAGCACCTGCCTGGCACGCGTTGATGCAAAGATCGTGTTCCAGGATGGCTGTGTGTGGATGTTGAAGCGCTGTCCCGTGCATGGTGCTGAACGAGTCTTGATGGCCGACGACATTGCTTATTACAAACTGGCCAGGGAATCGTATATAAAAACACCTGAGCAGGTAATCGCGCCTAACACGGCTGTGCGCTACGGGTGCCCGTACGACTGTGGGATTTGTCCGGATCATGAGCAGCACGGTTGCACGCTGTTGATCGAGGTCACGGATAACTGCAACTTACGATGTCCCACCTGCTACGCGAATAGCGGGCCGGAACGCCAGACACATCGCAGCCTCGAGCAAATTGAGTGCATGCTCGACCGGGCAGTTGCGAACGAAGGTGAGCCGTCGATCATCCAGATTTCGGGCGGTGAGCCGACGGTGCACCCACAATTTTTTGAGATTCTTGAGCTGGCGCGGACGCGCCCGATCAGACATCTCATGATAAACACGAATGGAATCCGCATCGCGAACGAGCCCGGGTTCGCGGAGCGCCTCGCTGAGTTCCGTCCCGGTTTGGAGGTCTACTTACAATTCGATTCTTTTCGCCCTGATGTGCTGAAAACACTCAGAGGCACAGACCTCAGAAACGCCCATGATCGCGCCATTGAACGACTTAACGAAACCGGTATCCACACGACGCTTGTCGCGATGATTCGGCGCGGACTTAACGATGACGAAATGGGCGAAATCATCGACTACGGCACGAAACAAGCTTGTGTGCGTGGCGTTACTTTTCAACCAGTGCAGGCAGCGGGCCGACTCGAGGGATATGAATCTGGCTACAATAGCGCGCGTGACCGATTGACATTGACGGAAATTCGCCGCCGGATACTCGAACAATGCCCCCTCTTCGCGCCGGAGGATCTCATCCCGGTACCGTGCCATCCGGATCACCTGGCCATGGCCTATGCGCTCAAACTGGATTCGGGCCTGGTGCCGCTCACAGGTTTAATAGACCCCGAGCTTCTAATCCAGGCCGGCAGGGCGACCATTAGCTATGAGACCGAGCCGGCCGTGCGTGAGCATTTTCTGAACCTGTTTTCCACGCACCACTCTGTGGCGTCTCAGACAGTTGCGATGAGCGGTTTTCTCGATAAGCTCGGGCAGTCACCGACGGACAATTTAGGGTATGAAAACATTTTCAGAATACTGATCGTCGAATTCATTGATGCTCAGGGCTTTGACTTGCGTGCCATACGCAAAACCTGTGTTCACATCGTTCACCCTGACGGCAAGAGAGTTATCCCGTTCGACACCTATAACCTGCTGTATCGCGACGGTCTGGAGACGCAAGTTCTCGAGCCACTTCGAAAACGGGATTTCGTGCCGCTGAGTGGCCCGATCTCCCTGGCTCGTTACCAGAGTTCCGAAAGTGACACGCGATGAAACCGATGGAAAAATCGTTCGCCGGCTGCTGCGCTGAGCTATACGAGCTGCCCATCGTTGAGCATCTGCTCGGCCAGAGCTTCCATCCGGGCGGCACCAAGCTCACGCGGCAACTGGCCAGCGCAACGCTGATATCCAGGGCCTCCAATGTGCTTGACGTTGCTTGTGGCAACGGCAACTCGGCACGGGTTGTTGCGGCCGAGTTCGGGGCGGTGGTCACAGGGTGTGACTATTCCGCCTTCAATCTTGAGCGTGCTGCCGTAGCCTCTCGCACCGCCGGGTTGGAATCGAGGACGCAGTTTGTAAGGGCGAGCGCTGAGCGGTTGCCGTTTGCACCCGAGTCATTTGACGTCGTGTTGTGCGAGTGCAGCCTGTGTCTCTTCGAGAATATGGGTACCGCGCTCGAACAGTTCCGCCGGGTGCTGAAACCCGGTGGCCATATCGGAATCTCCGACTTCTTCCTTGATGCAGCCGTGCCGGAAAGCCTTGACGGCTTACTCGGGCAGGTTCTATGCGTCACGGGCGCGCCATCGGCGGATGCTTATCGAGACGCATTGGCGCAGGCGGGATTCACGTACACCCGAGTTCGGGTCGTCAACTGGACCTTGGCTGACATGATTCAGCGGATCCGTCAGCGTTTGAAGCTTCTGGCAATGGCGCCAGGCGAGGCAAACATCGACTTGCCTGTCGAATGGGGAGACCCGGCCCCGGTTCTTTCGGAACTCGAAAGCTTCATCGCCTGCGGTGGGGCTGGTTATCTCATGGCCACGGCAAGGCGGCAGTAAAGTAGCGAGCAATTAAGGTCACTGTCCTCCTGACTCACTATCACCCCAGTCCAGCTTTCTGTAGTCAAAACCGCGTTCGATCGTCGGCTTGACGATCTTGAAGTACGGTGACACATCGAAATCTCGGGGCGTGAACAGGCTGTAATGCCGAATATGCAGAATCTCCTTTATTGTTCCCTCGCATCGCTCACACTCCTTTTTCGTTAGCCGCTCGATGTCTGGCAAGATCGGATAGCCGACGGACTGAAACGCCTGGGCTATTCGTGTCGAACAAATAACCCGGGTTGGATCACCACTTCCCAGTGCCAGCATTTTTCGACGCCATTTGATCGGGATGGGGGGAGTGGGAATAAGATAGCGGGCCAGGTCGATTACATTTTTCAAGTCGTAGCTCATGCCGATGCTGTCTAACATGAACCTGGAAATTTTCTTGCGATCATCCGCATTCAGGCCAACTGGACGGCAGATTCGCGTATTGAACCCCGCATACTTGGACAAAGGTACCGCGATCACGCCGTGCTCGAGATCTGCTTCGACTATGGGCAGCGTTGCGGCGCTGGGCTCGTCATCTGAATCGATACCGCCAACAAAAACAGCCGCGTGAGACCACGTTGACTGCGTCAGATATTTTACGGCAGTGCTGAATCGCTGGTTGCCCTCGACCAGGATTACGTCGCCGACCTGCAACATCGACTGTAGATTCTCGGGCGAACTTACGGCGAAAGCCTGGTAACTTCGCACCTTTGTTGTCAGGTAACGAACCAGAAATCCGGTTACTTTTCGTTTAAACCAATTGATCATCGTTGGCAGAGCGTCCTGCTTGGCAGCAGGGGACTCTGCGCAATCGCAGCGAACTCTGCTTACTTGTTTTTCCGATGGGCCAACGCGGCGCTTATCAGCTCTTCCGGTACGGAATCTGGCACCGGCTCATCCGGCGCATCATACGCCGATTTCCCGAGCGCGATTGTTCGGTGATATTCCCGCACGAAGTAGGCGCAGTCGCTGCACATTTTCACATGCAGCCAGCACATGAATCTCTGCCACACCGGCAGCTCCTGATCCAGATAGTCGACCATAAAGTCGTCAAATTCCTTACATGTCAGCATGATATTCCAGGTCCTCCCTAACCGGCTCAATCAACGCCTTCAACGCCAGACGAGCCCTGTGTAACCGCGTCTTCGCAGCCACCACACTAATTCTCTGCATAGCCGCGGCCTCCTTTGTCGAGTAGCCGTCGATATCTCTCAGCAACAGCATTGTTCGGTAATTATCCGGCAATTCGCTTATTTTTTCCTGAACGATTCTTTTTGTTCGCGCCGTGTCGATCGAATCGCTGATCGCAGACGACCGATGCGAGGCGAATGACCGAACTCGATTACCGTGTTCGTCGAATATGGGCATCAGGTGCTCGATAGACTCCTCTCGCCGGCGCCCTTGTGCCCTCATTCTCATCAGGCAAAGATTCACCGTGATGCCCCGGACCCATGTGCCGATTGAAGAGCGTTGCTCAAAACTTTCGATGCTCTGAAAAACGGCCAGGAACGTATCCTGAAAGCAATCAGCGGCATCTGCTTCCGATCGCAGATAGCGTTTCGCAACCGACAACACTCCCGGACCGAATTTTCGCACAAGTGTCTCATAGCATTCATCGACACCTGCACGAAGACATTCGATCAACTTCATGTCATCGACATCCAGCTTCGCCGGTGCCGAGTCGTCGGCTGGCGTGTTACCACTTGCAGTTACGATCGAGTCAGGCACAACGGCCATAACGATACCTCCACTGCAACTCAGACCGACTTGCCACTGCTTAAGTTCACATCCTATTTTCTGCGCCAACTGTAACCTTTTACGCCCCGGCGGCAACCGAGTCTATGCCAGCCGAACAAGTTTGGTAATTGTTCCGGCTACCTGGCTTAACGACTACCTGATTTGAACAAAGATGGAGCGCTGATAATGACGAATTTATCAAGAGGACTCGGAGCAGGACTAGCGGCAACGTTGGTGCTGTCAATTATTATGGTTGCCAAAGGCATGATGGGCCTGATGCCGGAGCTAAATGTAATTGCAATGCTCAGTAACATGATGAAATCGCCCCCCGTTGTCGGGTGGGTCGTCCACTTTATGATTGGAGCGCTGGCCTGGGGGCTCGGTTTTGTGGCTGTCTTTCAAATCCTTCCGGGTAAAACCGACATTGCCAAGGGCATTAGTTTTGGTATCGCGGCCTGGCTCATGATGATGTTGGCGGTCATGCCCATGGCCGGCGCAGGTTTCTTTGGGATGAAAATGGGAATGGTGGCGCCCGTGATGACCTTGATGTTGCACGTGATATACGGCGCGGTTCTTGGTCTCGTGTACGCAAAGCTGGGCTCCGAAAAAGTGGCGGCAGCAGCATAGCCGCTCTATCCATTACTCCTCGATCTGATCGGCGAACGTCGTTGCCGATACTGGGCCATCGAACGGCCGCAGACCTGGTCGAGATTCGGAATGTCAATTACAGCCGCGGCGGGCGAGACATCTTCGATAGCCTGAGTATGAGAATTCCGCGTGGCACGGTGAGCGCCATCATGGGACCGAGCGGCACTGGCAAGACAACGTTGCTCAATTTGATCACCGGGCAATTACTACCGACAGAGGGCGCAGTCTTGTTCGAAGGCCGGGTGGTCTGCCCCTGTTCGAAACGGCGGCTGTACGCAACGCGACAACAGATCGGCGTACTTTTCCAACACGGGGCGCTACTCACCAATCTGAACGTATTCGAAAACGTAGCCTTTCCCCTGAGAGAGCACACGCACCTCCCCGAACAACTTGTTCGGCAGATCGTCCTGATGCGCCTGCATTCGGTCGGGTTGCGGGCAGCATGGCAGAAGATGCCATCCCAGCTGTCCGGTGGAATGGCCCGCCGTGTAGGGCTCGCGCGAGCACTCGTGATGGACCCGAAGCTCATCGTGTACGACGAACCTTTCGCTGGCCTGGACCCTATAGCGATTGGCGCCATCATGCGGCTCATACGACAAACGAACGATGTGCTTGGTATCACCAGCATTGTCGTTACTCACGACGTTGAGGAAGCCCGGGAGCTTGCTGATCTGATTTTTCTGATTGCTGAAGGCAAGGTTGTCGCGCATGGAACACCGGATCGTATGGAAAAAGATAATTCGCCGTTTGTAAAACAGTTCATGCAGGGCCTCGCGGACGGTCCGGTACCGTTTCATTATCCGGGGCCAAGCTATGCGGACCAACTGTGGGCGATGTCGAGCTCGTGAGTAAGGCAATTCAGAGCGGCTGGTCGAACTTCAGTCAGTTTGCAGCCACGTTCGGTGGATTTCAGATGTTCTCCTTTCGTTTGCTGCCGTATTTGCCGGGGGCTTTGCTCCGGCCACGTCTGATTACGGAACAGCTGTACTCGATTGGTGTTTTGTCGCTGGTACTCACAATGTTCGGTGGTTTTTTCGTCGGAACCGTATTGGCGTTGCAATCCTACGGCACGCTGGTGGAATTTGGGCAGGTCGATTCCCTCGGTGCTTTCGCATCGGAAGCATTGGTGCGTGAGCTCGGCCCGGTCGTGGCGGCATTGCTTTTCGCCGGGCGCGCCGGAAGTGCCGTTGCTTCCGAACTCGGCCTCATGCGCGCTACTGATCAGATTGCGGCGATTGAGCTCATGGCGGTGGACCCGATGCAGAGAATTGTCGCGCCTCGTTTCATCGCCGGTGTGATCTCCGTGCCGCTGCTGGCAGCGATCTTCTGCACCATGGGCATGCTTGGCGTCTACCTGATCGGAGTGCAACTGCTTGGCGTCGATTCCGGCGCTTTTTGGTCAAACATTCACGACCGCGTCGATCTGTATGAAGATCTTGGCAACGGCATGCTCAAGAGTTGCGTATTCGGCATTTCGGCCAGCTTGATGGGAGTGTACGAAGGGTACTACGCCGCTCCTACGCCTGCGGGCGTGAGTCGGGCGGCGACGCGCACAGTGGTTATTACGTCGGTATGGGTCCTCCTGTTCGACTTTATTCTGACCGGCATCGCATTGCCAGGAGTATGAGATGACTGATACGGCAAGAGGGCTGGACATAGGTGTCGGCCTCTTTATTTTGTTGGGGCTTGGCTCAGTGCTTTTCCTGGTCACGCAGTCTCTGGGGTCGAATGACTTGTCGACCCGTGACTCCTATACGCTACATGCGCACTTTGATCACATCGGTAATCTGAAGGTTCGCGCGCCCGTTGCGCTCGCTGGCGTGACCATAGGTCGCGTCTCACAAATTTCAGTCGATCCTGACGAATTCAGAGCGAACGTTGAATTGCGGATAGAGGCCAGGTTCGATCAACTTCCTGTCGATACGTTCGCCAGTATTGCCACGTCCGGAATTTTCGGTGGAAAGTACATCGAGCTGAGTCCTGGCGGTGACGAATCGGTACTGCAAGACGATGATGAGATGGAATTCACTCAATCCGCGATCTTGCTGGAAAACCTGATTGGCAAATTCATGCTGAACAGCAAAAGCGAGTCGACGGAATGAAATACTCGCTCGTTGAACTTGGGCCCGGACGTTTTCGACTCTCCGGTCGGCTCGACTTGTCGAACGTCGGCGAGGCACTTGTTACCGGGCAGAACATGTTTGACGACCACGACAAAATATCGATCAATCTTGCCGCTGCGAATTGCGCCAGTACGGCCGGCATGGCGTTGTTGCTTGAGTGGGTCACCTGGTGCCGCGCCGCCCGGAAACAGATAGTTTACGAGGAGGCATCTGGCCGCCTTGTCGATCTGGCCAGACTGAATGACGTCGAGCAGTTTTTGCATTTCTCGGCCGGCTGACCCGGCGTGCAAATCTACTCGATATGTAACCTTTGCCGTGCAAACGGCAACTACTGGATTATACGAAGATTGAACTCGCTGGCTGGCGCCAGTCCCCCCGCATTAAAGAAGGCCCCCAAGCTTTCCTGGCGCCCGTTGGCGAACCCGAGTCGGGTTAATTGAAACGACAGTCGCCCTAATCGCAATTAGGGTAACTGTCCATTAAATTATCAATGGTTACTCGGCGATTGTCTTGCGCTTGGCGATGTCGGTTGCCAAAGCCATCATCGATGTGAGATCGGCGAGGTTTGCCGGAATGACGAACGTATTGCCCTTCCTGGCCAGGTTGCCGAACTCTTCTATGTACTGCTGTGCGATTTTAAGCTGCATGGCATCAGCGCCGCCCTCTACTATGACGGCTCCGGCGACCTTCGCCAGACCTTCCGCCGTGGCCTTAGCGACAGCAAGTATAGCCTCCGCCTCGCCTTCCGCCTCGTTGATCTGCTGCGTTTTGGCCGCTTCCGATTGCTTAATTACGCGTTGTTTCTCACCTTCCGCTTCGTTGATTTTGGCATCTCGCTCACCTTCGGAGGTCAAAATTACTGCGCGTTTCTCACGTTCGGCGCGCATCTGTTTTTCCATGGCGCTTAGTACGTCGTGTGGTGGATTTATGTTTTTTATTTCGTAGCGCAGAACCTTAACGCCCCAGGGGTCCGATGCTTTATCGAGTTCGTTAACCACGTTGGCGTTGATCGAGCCTCTTTCCTCGAACGTTCGATCCAGGGCGATCTTGCCAATTTCGCTACGCAGAGTCGTTTGCGCAAGTTGTGATATTGCAAACATGTAATTGCCGATACCGTAGGATGCGCGAGCCGGGTCCAGAACCTGCATATAGAGGACGCCGTCTACCCCAACCTGGACATTGTCGTTGGTAATACAGACTTGTTCCGGAATATCGATGGCCTGCTCTTTCAGCGTGTGCTTGTACGCGATCTTGTCAAGAAACGGTATCAGTATGTGAAAGCCTGCATCGAGTTTGCCGCTGAACTTGCCAAGTCTTTCAACGACGAACGCGTTTTGTTGCGGAACGATTACGGCCGTTTTGATCAGTATAATTATCACGACAAGCGCGATTGCCAGTGCCACGATAAACGATGAATCGATCATTTTTATACCTCCGACTGGTCCGCATTAACATGCAGCGTTAAACCATCAACATTTACGATTATTGCCCGCGTCCCGCTTGCGATATCACTATCGCCGACGTTCAGCACTGTCCACTCCGTTCCCCGATATTCCAGACGCGCATCCTCGCCCGGCGCGATATCGGATGTGACATCGACAGAGTCACCGGCCATGGTCTCGCGAAAGCCCTTCGTGTCGCCGTGGATTTTTTTGTACAGAATCCCTCGAAACGTGAACATGAAAAATAGTGCCAGCAGGGAGAACGCGAGCCATTGCCCCCACTCGGGCATCGTCAATCCGAGCAATCCTGCAAGACCGACCAGTGCCGCCGATATCCCGAGAAACACAAGGTAAAACTGTGCGTCGATCGCAAACAGCTCCGCTCCGAGAAGCAGAGCCCCGATTATCATCCAGGCCCACCAGGTCATTTGTGCCTCCTTCTGTAGGGTATGCCTACCAGCGTGCTTTCAAAACACATTCCGGTATTCTAGCCGGGGATCCGGCGAATTCACGGTTCATGTGCTTTTGAATCCAATTTTTTTGTGCTGACCGTCGCAAAACGGTTTGTTCTTGGAAGCCCCGCAGCGGCACAACGCGACATTTTTCCCTTGCCACGATCGTCGACCGGCACTCCCGGTAATCTTGACGTTGCCGCTGAGCAGCAGCGGACCGTCTGACGCTGCCTTGATCTGCAGTGTTCCACCGGAAGATGCATCCGGGTCACCCGTCTCGCCGACAGCACCATAATCGACGAATCCGTCTTTCATGTGGGAGTTGTCACAAAATGGTTTGTTCGAAGATTTACCACACCGGCAGAGCGCCGCACGAAACCTGAGCCCCGGTACGTCGTCCGGCGCGCCATCTATTTCAAGGTCACCACGAACGAAAAGTGGTCCATTGTACGCGACGTGCACAGTATTCTCGTCATCAGCCTGCTCCTCGCGTGACCCATCGGCATAGTTCACCGATAGCGCACCACTCGGACATCGCAGTACGACGTCTTTCACCTCATCGTCTGAAACAAGGTTCGGCTGGCACCACGGCTTTCGTCCGCCAACAAATAATTCACCTTTCGCGTGACCACATTCGCCTATATGAATACACAGCCTGCCATACCATGAAACGGTAGCGCGTTCCCCGGGATATTCGATCGCTCTTTCTTTTTTCATTGTTCTTTTCCTTGCGACATCATAGGCCAGTCCGGATCCCGGTGTGAGCAAACAGGGGCTAGAACTCGAACCTGAACAATGTCGCCGGCTTGGTGTCGTCGATGGGCAAATCCGACACCTTCGTGTCTCTACGCATACGCAGCTCAGCTTTTGGGTCGTAACCCCACTTGATCCGGGACGGATTCTCTTCGTCCGACTCAGATCTTCGCCATTCGTACTTTTCGTCGAGTACTCGCATCCGATCAAGCTCTTTTATCAGTCTCTCGCGCAAACGCTCCTCGTACCACGCATCGAAGTCGAATCGATCGCCGGGCCTGTATGGACGTACGACGATTTCTTCGATGAGCTCATCATCGTCCTCAGATGCCTCGGATTTCTCGTCAGCGAGCAATCCTGTGTTAACGCACATCACGACCGCCCCGGCAATCGCGACCCTGGTGAAAAGACTGTTTCGCAAACGGCACATTACTCTTTCGATGCCGACGCCCAATCCATTGTATCGAACCAGTAGTCACGAGTCGTCGGCAACCATCTGTCCGTCTGCTTCGCCGTGACCCAGGCATTAAGAAAATTCAGTAAGCTTTGCTCGCCCTTCCGAACCGCAATTGCTTCGCTTTGAGCGAGGAGCGGTTCCGCAATCGGCACATCGACTTTATCGCTGTGTTGCATGGCCATGAACCGGATGTGTGGCATACCCGCGACGTACGCATGCGCTCGGCCTTCCAGGACCTCCGCCTCTGCGAGCTCGACGGTCGGATACGTTTTGACGTCTGCGTGATCGAAAAGCACTTCGGCCACATCGACAGCGTGTGACTTCGCAACGGTTGCAATGACAATTAGCCTGTCGTTAAGCTCCGCAAATGTCTTGATGTTTTGCGTCATCGCCGTATTGGTGGCAAGACCGATACCGGATTTCGCCGTAGGCCGACTAAATTCTACTCTGAGAGCTCGAGCAGGCGTGATCGCCATGCCGCCGGCAATAATATCGATCTTTCCCTGCTGGAGCGCCGGAATAATCTCGTCCCAGTTGTACACCGTGAACACGGCCTTTACTCCCATGTCCTGTGCCAATTTGTTGGCCAGATCAACCTCAAATCCGATGAGATCGCCGGAGTCCGTTTTCATCGTCCACGGCGTAAACTCCGCAACCCCGACACGGATAGTGCCCCGTTCAAGTATCTCATCGAGCACATCGGCGCTGGCCGATGCAGTGAAGAACATCAGGAGTATCGGAAAAAATCGTCTGATTGCTTTTGATTCGGTCATTTTCGGGTTCTCGGTCGGCGGTACGTCGCCGCGTAGGGCTGAGGGTGAATTCTCACGGAGACCCCCGGCTTTGTCCAGACATAATGCTGGAGCCACTGCATGAGATCCTCGACCGGGCTGAACCGCCGGCGCGAGGTTTCGATGCGTTTTCCCGTTATACTGTGCGCTTTCCGGCGGAGCCCAAAAAGAAGAAATGTCCTTTTTCGCTGAGCTAAAACGACGCAACGTAGTACGCGTGGGGATCGCCTACACCATCGTCGCCTGGGTGCTTGCCCAGATCGCTGAATTCGCGTTTGAGAACTTCGGCGCGCCGGAATGGGTTCTAAAGACCGTCGTTGTTCTGCTGCTGCTCGGTCTGCCGCTGGCCCTGTTTTTTTCCTGGGCTTTCGAAGTTACGCCCCAGGGCGTCAAACGCGAAAAGGACGTCGATCGATCGCAGTCGATAACGCAGACAACGGGTCGCAAGCTGAACTTCCTGATCATCGGCGCTCTCGTCCTGGCGCTCGGCTATTTCGTTTGGGAGCGACAAACCGGTATCGAGGAAATTGATTCCTCCGGGCAGGTGAATGTCGCAAGTAACGACGAAATAGCCCCTGGTGGACCCGACATTCGCTCGATTGCCGTATTGCCTTTCATCAATATGTCATCGGATAGGGAACAGGAGTGGTTTTCCGACGGCCTGACCGAAGAACTCCTGAACGCGCTCGCCCGGACCCCGGATCTGCTTGTGGCAGCTCGCACCTCGTCGTTCAAATTCAAAGACTCCAACGAGGACATTCCAACGATCGCCAAAGCGCTGGGCGTAGCACATGTGCTGGAAGGCTCGGTGCGACGCGACCGTGATCGTCTTCGCGTCACCGCGCAGCTGATTCGCGCCAGCGATGGATTTCATCTCTGGTCGCAAAATTACGATCGCAAGCCTGAAGATGTCATTGCCCTTCAGGAAGAGGTCGCGATCGAAATCGCAATAGCACTGCAAACCGCAATGGATCCGGAGGCATTGGCGAAAATGGCGTCCTCAGGTACCCGCTCGGTACCCGCTTACAACGCCTACCTCCAAGGCCTGGCGTACGGCATAAGCACGCTGTCAACAGGGGACGCCTACGTTTTCCTGAGCGCCCGCGATGCGTTTGAACGCGCTATCGAACTGGATCCGGAATTCGCGTTGGCCTACTGGGAACTGGCGAAGTTCTGGGGAATACAACTGCAAACGACGAACATCGTATCGGGTATCGTCGAAATGCCGCTCGAAGAAGTAGCATTACGATATGAAGATGTAATCGGAAAAGCCATCGAGTTTGAACGAGATCCAATCAACCAGATTCGCTTTCGTGTCGACCGGGCCGCCGAGCATTTGAAACTTGCGCGAGCGCTGCGACTCAATTCCGATTACCTGCAGCAACGACCGAATGATCGCGAAGCACAGGCCTTGCAATTGGACCTGCTTGCCGACCTCAACATGGATGATCAGCTCCTCGCTACGATTACGGAATACCAGGAACGCGACGGCTACGACATTATTATCGTAAATAATTCCATGACGTATTCACTCATCAGCGAGGACAAGCCGTTCATTCGTGCATTCGCGAAAACGGCACTGGAACGCGTCGGAGACAGTTCGTTCGTTATGTACCAGGCACACCGTTCGCTTCTGTGGGCCGGCGATATCGATGGCGCAAGCCAGCTTACACGCATCCTTCGATCCAGTGACATCCCGGAGGAAAACTTGCGTCTCGTCGCGCTACGTCAGGCTTGCGCCGAGAACCGGCTTTCCGAGGCCGCACGCATCTATGACCAGATTCAACAAGCCAGTTCGGATGATCGCGCGGTTTCGTGGATCAGCGACCGCATCATGAGTCAGGAAGAAAAAGCATTCGAGACCTTGATTGAACTCGACGAAAGAGAAGATCTGGCGTCTTTGCGTGACTACCTGGCCTATGCGTATTTCGACGCCCGGCCATTTCCGAATCTGATGGCGATGCTGGAGTCACAGGGCGTTGAGCCACGCGAGCCGCGCGAAATTCCCTATCGATGTCGCCTCTGACGGACTGCCCCGTGCTCAAGGAAGCTGAGATTGATTGATCTGCGTCCGGTTGTATTTGTAGTCGGCGTCCTGTTGCTGATTGTCGCCGGCATTGCGTGGGTCCCGATAGGCTATCTGGCCTACTCTGGTGCGATGCAGGACGGCAACATGAGTGCTTTCCTGACCCTGTCTCTGATTGCACTGGCGTTTGGGGCGCCAATGGCCGTACTGACACGGCGAGCGAATTTTCGCCTGGTGCCGCGACAGATGTATTTACTGACTGTATCGAGCTGGGTCGTTGTCAGCGCTTTTTGCGCGGTTCCATTCGCACTAAGCACGCTCGACATGAGCACCGTCGATTCAATATTCGAAACAGTATCCGGCATCACCACAACCGGCTCGACCGTTTTGACGCGCCTTGATACCGTACCGGAAAGTATTTTGCTTTGGCGCGCTTTGCTGCAATGGGTGGGCGGTATCGGCATTGTCGTAATGGTCGTCGCAATCTTGCCCCACTTGCGGGTCGGTGGAATGCGCTTGTTTCGATCCGAAGCCAGTGACAAGTCCGAGAAATTCACCGCGCGCACAAGCAAAGTCACACAATCCATTGGCGCGGTCTACATCACTTTATCGGTGGCGTGCGCGTTTTCGTACTGGCTCGCAGGCATGGACGCCTTCAATGCCATTCTGCATTCCATGACGACGGTATCGACCGGCGGATACTCGACGTCGGATCTGTCGATGGGTCAGTTCGCAAATTCTTCTGTGGTCTGGATCAGCTGCATCTTTATGTTTTCGTCAGGACTACCATTCGTCCTTATTGGGCAGTTGTTTCGCAATAACGCGAAAGCACTGTTCCAGGATCAACAGGTGCGCGGATACGCCCTCTTTACTGCGACGGCAATCCTGATCATCTGCTTATGGCTGATGTATTCGTACGAAATGCCTTTTCTTGAGGCTTTGCGTATCGGCGCATTCAGCTCCATATCCATCATTACAACAACGGGCTACGCGACCATTGACTATAACTTGTGGGGCGGCCTCGCGGTCGGCGCATTCTTTTTCATGACTTTTACGGGTGCGTGTGCCGGATCGACGTCCGGCGGCATAAAAATTTTCCGCTTCCAGATTGCAGCGCTAATGTTACGCAATCAGATAAATTCCATGGTGCACCCCAGGGGCGTCTATTCCAATTCCTATAACAACAAGAATATATCGAGCGACATTGTTACATCTGTCATCGCATTCTCGTTCGTGTTCGCTGGAACGATCGCTGTACTATCGGTCGCACTGAGCTTCACGGGTCTGGATTTGACGACCAGTCTCAGCGGGGCAGTAACAGCAGTCGCCAATGTCGGACCCGGCCTGGGCGATATCATCGGACCGACCGGAAATTTCGCCACAATTTCTGATAGCGCCAAATGGATCATAGTCATTGGCATGCTGATGGGCCGGCTGGAAATTCTAACCGTACTGGTGCTGTTCACGGCAGTGTTCTGGCGCGGATAGTTGGCATTCCGCGAGCGTGCAAGGCGCTACCGGCCGCTGCAGCTGTCAGCCGCTAATACCTTATCGCCCAATGCCGCCCGAAGACGCTGTTCGCCGGCACAATCCGCTTTGTTGCTATCAATACTAAGTTTATCGATCTCGCCCAGACTCTCGATGGGTTCAAAATCGGTAATCCGGTTATTGCTCAGATTAAGTATGCGCAAACGAATCAGAGCACCGAGTGCTGATATATCGCTTATTCGATTGCCCGAGAGATCCAGCTCTTCCAGTCGGGTCAAATCCGAGAACAGGGTCAGGTCTTCTATTTTATTATCCGCTGCCAGCAGAGAAATCAGGGAACGATGGTGTGCCAACGCGGAAAGGTCACTGATGTCATTGCCGGCCACGTCGACGATCTGCAAATTTGTTGTTAGTGCCAGGGCTGCTATCGACTCAATCTGGTTGCCGGACAAATCCAGTGACTTCAGGCCCAGAAGTTGTCCGGTCGCGTCGATATTTGTGATGTTGTTATTGCTTAACGACAAATGCTCAAGGTGGCGCATAACCGCCAACCATGTAAGGTCGCTGATTTGATTTCCGTGCAGGCTGAGTGATTTCAGCGTCACGCGCAAACGGCTAAATGGCACCGTCGAAATCTTGTTGTAACCGAGATCCAGCGTACCCAGGCGCCCTATACGATCGATAAGGCTGACGTCTGAAATATTATTGTGCGCGAGATCCAGGATCTGCAGATTAACCAGGTTCTCTATTCCGCGAACATCGCTGACCTTGTCCGTTTCGGGGTTGGAACAACGCAAGCTCGTCATGCTTCCTGACGTTTCCCAATCCTGACGCCTTGCCTCATCCAGGACGCATTGTCTAAGGACGGTATCTGCGAATTCGAGTTCTGATACCGGCGTGTCGACGCTGACATGTTGGTCGACCCCACAGGCTGCAAGCAGCACCAGGGTTACGGTGAATACCGGGAGACGACGTGCAGTACGAGCCTCTCGCCTGAAATTATTTGCTTGATCGGTCATTGCTTCAATTGTCGAATATCTTGAGTAAGAAGTGTTGCACCGAAATCGAAGTTTATGCGGTTCATCGCCCCATTGCGATAATCATGGCAGCGGTGGCTCGGCAGGATAATTCTTCACCACGGCCAAAAAGTCCCTCCGCGGAGGGATTATTGATCAACTTGGAAAGTTTGGCGATTTTACAGCAGCTAGCGGATATTGCCCGACGACAGGCCCTTGTCGAGGTGCTCAAACCTGATCGTCCAGCCGTTAATGTGTTTGTCGCGGTCTTCCAAATCCGAAAACGTTGAATGGTGGAACAACATCTGTGTGCCTGTTCCCTTTTCAACAAACTGAACTGTCAACGTCGTTTCATGACCGCGCTCGCCATTCACCTCCCAGGCCCATGTCATCACCAGGCGTTCTGGCGGCGATATTTCCTTGTAGGTGCCGGAATGTACGAATCGCCGACCCTCCTTTGACTGCATGGTCGCTCGCCAGCCACCGTCGACCCGAGCATCGGTCTCGCATACAGGTGCGATGGCACTCTTCGGGCCCCACCATTTGACCAGAAGTGCCGGATCGGTCCAGGCACGAAACAGCGTTTCGCGCGGCACATCGAAAACTCGATCGACATCAAAAGCCAACTCATCCGCTCGGGCCGAACGGTCATGTGTATTGTCATTCACGGGTGTTTTCCTGTTCCTGATCGTTATTTCGAATCCACGACGATAGTAGCAAACCCTGTCATCCTTAGACGTGTTCTCTACCTGGCAGTCGATTGACTGGCCGGCTTTGGTGGTTCAATCGTTTTCCGCGTAACATCCCACGTGACAGTCTTTGCCCAACACCCATTGTTTTGACAGTTTGAAATCCCAGGCCGGAGTCAAACGGGATATGCCGAGTAAGAGCCGAGAGATACGCCTCAAGAGTCGTCCGGTCGGGCTGCCCAAAGAATCTGATTTTGAAATTGTTGAAGTAACGGTGCCGGCGCCCGGCAGCGGCCAGGTATTGGTTGAAAATATCTGGATGTCGGTCGATCCGTCGATGCGCATACGAATGCGACAAGCAGGCGCAAGCTATCGAGCAGCCTTCCGGACTGATGCTGCTCTTGACGGTGCAGCTATAGGGCAAGTTGTAGAAAGCCGAAGCGAAAAGTTTACTGCGGGAGATTACGTGACCAGCACGTTGGGTTGGCGCGAAATGTTCGTAGTCGACGATAGCGACCTGAAAAAGCTGGAACCTGCAATCGAGCCTGTACAAGCGTACCTTGGTGTGCTCGGCACGACCGGGTTCACCGCCTATGTCGGCTTGCTGCGTCTGGGTGTACCGAAAAAAGGAGATACCGTATTCGTATCCGCAGCTGCCGGTGCGGTCGGGGGGATAGCCTGTCAGATCGCAAAACTGAAAGCTTGTCGTGTGGTCGGATCTGTTGGATCGGACGCGAAGGCATCGTGGCTGAAGAAGGAGATCGGCATCGATGAAGTAATCAATTACAAGACCTGCGGCGGGCTGGACGAGGCCTTGCAGTCGGCCTGTCCCGAAGGAATCGATATTTATTTTGATAATGTCGGCGGTGAACATTTGGCTGCAGCGCTTTCGCACATGAACAATTTTGGGCGAGTGGTAATGTGCGGAATGATTAGCGAAATCAATAAAACCAGTCCCGCGCCCGGCCCCGGTAATTTGGCGCTCGTGGTCGGCAGACGGCTAAAGCTGGAAGGGTTTATTGTCCACGATCATTTGGATCTGTCAGCCAGTTTTTTGAAGGACATGAGTCACTGGGTCGAGAAAGGGAAGATCACATGGAAAGAAACCGTGGTCGAAGGACTGGAAAACGCGCCCCAGGCTTTTCTCAAACTCTTTTCGAGTGACAGTTTCGGAAAAGTATTGGTTAAGGTGAGGTCATGAACCAGACATCGTCCGCTCGCCCAGCCGCTGCGTCCCGTTCAAACTCGGTCTATGCCTGGTATGTCGTGGTCCTCCTGACCCTGACTTATATCGTCTCCTTCATTGACCGCTATATTCTCAGTCTGCTGATCGAGCCGATCAAAGCGTCTCTGCATCTTACTGATTTTCAAATGGGTTTACTGATCGGGCCCGCCTTTGTGATTCTTTACGTCACCATTGGCATTCCTATCGGCTGGCTGGCGGACCGCAAGAACCGTCGTACGATACTCGCCATAGGGATTGCCTTGTGGTCTCTCATGACTGCGGCGTGCGGTCTCGTCAAGAGTTTCGGAGCTCTGTTTGCGGCCCGGGTCGGTGTAGGAATAGGCGAAGCCAGCGTCGCACCCTGTGCGCTGTCGCTAATCAGCGATTATTTTTCAAAGGAAACCCGGCCGCGGGCTGTGGGCTTGTGGATGACCGGCGCACCCATCGGCGCAGGCCTTACCTACCTGCTCGGCGGGCCCATGGTAGAAATGATCAACGATGCACCGCCACTGGTTGTGCCGGTTTTCGGCGAGCTGTTTGCCTGGCAAACGGCCTTCCTGGTGGTCGGGTTGCCCGGTCTCATCCTTGCCGCCTTGATGTATCTCACAGTCAAAGAACCACGTCGCCGAACAAAAGCAGCAACTGATAGCGCCGCGGCAGACGAGACTACCATTACCAGCATTCGTGACACGATTGCTTTTCTTGTAAAAAACAGGCGTGCATACGGTAGTGTTTTTGTCGGCATTATTGGCGTCACAGCCATCGGAGCCGCCAGCTTCTGGACTCCGGCACTCTTTTTGAGAACCTGGGGATGGGACGTCGGAACCAGCGGCCCGGTCCTGGGTGCAGCAATAATCGTTGCCGGGCTGATCGGTACCAATTTCGGGGGTTGGCTGGCCGCTCGTTTGACCGGGAAAGGTATGAACAATGCGCCTTACCTTACCGTCTTCGGTGGGGTTTTAGTCTTGTGGCCATCGTTCGTACTCTACCCGTTGATGCCGACCCCCGAGTTAGCCGTTCTGGTACTTTTTGTTGGCTTTCTCGGCATGTCAATCACGTCGGGCACGAGTCCAACTGCGGTTATCACGATCACGCCGAGTGAATTGCACGGTCAGGCTGCTGCCCTCTTTTGGTTGGTCATCAATTTGTTTGGTGCCCTTGTCGGCCCACCAGCCGTAGGCCTGATTACCGATTTGCTGGGTGACCCGAGCGCATTGAAATATGGTGTGTCCATCACTTGCTTTTTCTTCGGCGCATTGGCCTGCCTGGGCCTGTTATGGGGATTCAAGGATTACCGTGCCAGCGCCACAGCGATGGACGAAGCAACGGCGA
>CAYLTW010000020.1:27971-31745 GCA_964386735.1 uncultured Woeseiaceae bacterium | reverse complement strand
ACTCCGCTGCTCCATCGGCTGGACTTCAGCGCCACTGACGAGACAGCCATTATCGACCTGGTCCAGGGCACCGCTATGGTGTTGCCATTCATGCTGATTGTGGCTGCGATAATGAGTCAGTTCAGTGCGGCGGTTGCCGATACTGTTGGTGCGGGGGGGTTGCTCGAAGAAGAGACCGGTCAGAAACTTTCGTCGAGAATTGCGTATCTGCTGGTTACGTTTTTGGCGATCGTCCTTGTCTGGACGGCCAATATCTTCGAAATCATCCTTCTGGCTTCGAGAGCATTTGCCGCTTACTACTTTGCACAGGCACTGGTGGCCATCCTGGTAACCGGACGATTGCGTACTGGTGTTCTGCGTTGGGGCTTGCAACTGTTGTTTGCTTTGGCCGCAGCCGGTCTGCTTTGGATTGTTATTTTTGCGACGATGGTAGGCTAAGAGTGGGCGATCCCGCTTGCAAAATATCGCGAACCAAGCTGCCGTCAGGCCGCCTGATTACAGAGAGGCAATTCAAACTCGAATCGAGTACCGGCGTTAACTTTACTGACAACCGTGATTCGACTGTTATGCAAGTCCAGTATTCGTTTGACGATTGCCAGGCCGAGTCCTGACGACCCAGACCTCGCCTCTTCGCCCTGCTCGGACCGATAAAACCGATCGAATATTCGCGGTATTTCCTTGTCCGGTATGCCGGGACCCGTATCTGATACCGCGACAGCGACCGTTTGCGGGCGCTCCGAAATACTCAGCGTTACTTCACCGCCAGTCGGTGTAAATCGAATTGCGTTTCGAACCAGGTTTTCGAGTACCCGCTGGATGAGGCCTATGTCCCCGACTGTAAATGCTGAATTGGTGTCGAGATCGAGAGAAAGAGTGATTTCCTTTTTCTCCGCCTCAAGTTGAAACTCCTGCGCGATATCCTGAACCAGTTCCGGAACAGAAAATGTCTCCAGTTGCGGCGTCACACTTGCGGAGTCCAGTTTCGACAACTCGAACAGGTCGCCAATGAGGCTGCCGAGACGAATCGTATTTCGCCGTGCAATCCTGAGATACCGGTCTCGCTCTTCTTCGCTCAGGCTCTCGCCCTTGATGATCAGCGTTTCCAGGTATCCCTGCATCGCCGACAACGGCGTTCGGAGATCGTGAGAAATGTTCGACACAAGCTCCCGCCGCAGATTGTCATTTTCCTTTAGTTGCGTAATCTGATCTCTGATTTTCCCCGACATTGTGACGAAAGACTGCGCAAGTTGATCAATCTCGTCCCCATGTGAAGAGATAAGATCGAATTCGGGCGCCAGGTCAAAACCGGAGTCGCTTACGCGGCGCATTTCCTCGCTCAGTTTCTTCAGGCGTCGCGTAAGCAACCCGAATACCAACAAGCCGATGGTCGCTGTCGCTAGAACGATTGTGATGGCGACAAAGAAACTTATTTTTCCGATGTAAGAACTGCCAATATCCTGAGACAGTGCCTCATAGGTCTGACCGCCCAGTATCACGTACAGGTAACCCTCGATCCGATCTTCGGTACGAACCTCGAATGCAGAAAAAACTTTTCGAGTGGAACCGCTGCGCGGGTCATCACCGCGAATCGGCATTGGTGCGGAGCCCTCTATCAGTTTCTTCAGCGGCACGAGATCCACCCGTTCCAACATAACCGTTTCCGGCGGCAATCCGTGACCGAGGATATTTCCCTCTGTATCCAGTAAGTAGATCTCCGCCGTCGGGTTTATCACCATGGCGTGACCGGCTAGTTCCCGCAGGCTGACCAGATCGGGAACGCCATCGCGGATTAGTTCGCGTTGCCCGGTTACGTACATTGCGATGGGCGCGTTGAGCCGCTGCGTCAGCTCCTCGTAGTACAGGCGGGTATTGATTCTGTCGGCAACAAAAAATACTGAGCCCATGAGCGTTACGATAATCAGCAGGGCCGTCGATAATTTCGCGAATAGTGTATTCATGTCACTCAGACCGCAGCGTCGACGGGATCCTGACCGGAAAACTTGTAGCCCACACCCCACACGGTCACGATCATTTCAGGCTTCGAGGGATTTCGTTCGATTTTGGCGCGCAGCCTGTTGATGTGCGAATTGACGGTGTGCTCATAACCCTCATGACCGTAACCCCATACTTTATCCAACAGGTCCGCGCGCCGAAACACGCGTCCTGGATTGCGGGCGAAGTAGTCGAGCAGGTCAAACTCTCGTGCGGTCAGGTCGATCTGCTTGTTTCCGAGCATCACCTCTCGCCGGCTCGGATTTATCGTCAGGTTTCCCGCGCTGATCTTCCTGTTGGAATCTGCTTCCACAGGCGGTGCTTGTTGCATATTCCTGATGCGGCGGAAGATCGCGCGCACACGGGCAACGAGCTCCAGCACGCTGAATGGCTTGGTCAGGTAATCGTCAGCGCCGGTTTCCAGACCAAGTACACGGTCCAGTTCAGCGGACTTCGAGGTTAGCATCAGGATTGGCTGGTAAGGACGTTCGCGCCGAATAGCCCGGCATATTTCGAGGCCGTCGGGCCCAGGCAAACGAAGATCGAGAATCGTTAGCGCCCAGGTGCCGGATGTTGCGAGGCGCATACCTTCGTAGCCATCCTGTGCTACTACAAATTCGTCGCAGAGGTCACCCAGGTGAAGTGCGACCAGTTCGGCAATGTCTTGTTCGTCCTCAACCAGAAGTATGCGGCGTTTACTCATCGGAGCGATTCCCGTGTACGACCCTCTGTTGTACTTGTTTTCGGGCGTAATGGAATAGTAGACCGGAAATCTCACGTAAATATCACGGTGGAAATCCCGACGTGGCGCGTCCATGCGCCACTACCGAAGCGGTCCTAGTCGTCGTGTTTATCTCGCACACGTTCGATCACGATTTTCGCTACGGGATCGCCCCAGCCATGAACTTCGGGGAAGAGATCGATTCCGCCATTAATTCCGGCGTGCGGAATAATGATTCCATCTTCCGCAAGATTCGGATTGCTCATCCCGGTACCGGTATCATCTGACGAAACTCCGATAAGGCCCTGGCAAGGCGGTACGATATCCGCAAAATCTTCTGTATTGGTCTCGGTTCTGGCGTCATAGGCTACTGAATAAACCGTCGTTTTGTGCCTGGGCAGTCGTACGCTGTCGAGACCCGTAAAACCGTCATTGGTGCAGATCAACATACTTGCAAACGACAGGAACCTGGCTGACCCATGGGTTGTGATCTCGAATGTCGCTGAGCTCCCGAAACCTGTTTGACCCGGGTTATTGGCCGGAACCAGCGGGGCCGTACCTGCCACCACCTGGTGAACGTTAACATCCACTCCGAGCGCCATCTGGAGAGGTGCGCTGTTGCCGTTTTCCGCGATCGCCTGTATCTCTTCGCTGGCCGCTTCTCCGACAGTGAAAATGCCCGTTCTTTTCGTGTGGGTTAACAGCACGGGAGGTGTAAAAGGCTGCCCTGCCGTCAAGTTCGTAATTGTGATTTTGTAGGTTTTGCCACCCTCGCTTCTTGCATGTTCGGGAAAAATTAGTATCGACGCCGCGATTAGAGCGACTGTTGCTAGTAGTTCTTTGTTCATCGGGAGATCCCCCTGGTAAGAAGTTCAATCGAGGGAACCTTACCTGGCAAAGATCACTGAATTGTCACGGAGATATTAAGATTTGATATCAGCCGGTTTTGAGCCAAATCGAGTCACCTCCCCTTGTTCCCGCCGCAGCGGAATGGAATCATGCGGTATGCGCAATAGCCTGCAAAGAAGATTATGGGGTCAGAGTAAAAACCCCTTGGTTTC